>NZ_JAWXVZ010000012.1:0-135734 GCF_033843645.1 Nesiotobacter zosterae
TGGCCATGGCGGGGCGCCCCCACCCGATCCCATCCCGAACTCGGAAGTGAAACGCCCCTGCGCCAATGGTACTTCGTCTCAAGACGCGGGAGAGTAGGGCGCCGCCGGGCATGATAACAACAAAACAAACTCTCCAACTGTCCAAGCCAATCAGCTTGAACACATAACAAGGCCCAACCACGGGCCTTTTCGTGTCTCTTCATACACGAAACTAAAAGTTTATCGCGGGGTGGAGCAGCCCCGCATCGCCCGCAAGGCCACTGGCCTGAGGACGGGCAAACCAAAAAAGGACCGGGCAACGCCAACGCCCGGCTGGGCACAACAAAAGCCCAAAACACAAGTTTATCGCGGGGTGGAGCAGCCCCGCATCGCCCGCAAGGCCGCAAGCCTGAGGACGGGCAAACCAAAAAGAGAACGGGCAACGCCAACGCCCGACTGGGCACTACAAAAGCCCAAAACACAAGTTTATCGCGGGGTGGAGCAGCCCGGTAGCTCGTCAGGCTCATAACCTGAAGGTCGTAGGTTCAAATCCTACCCCCGCAACCAAAATTGAACCCGCTAGCTCATCGAGTTGGCGGGTTTTGTCGTTCTAGGGTCAGGTTCACAGATGCGTCTGCTACAGTGCGCAGTTGAGCGGCAAAAAAAGCCTGCCCTGATGTAGGGCAGGCCGGTCTCGGGTTGAGTTTGTTTTGAGTTAGTTCAAGAGGTCAAAACGGTCCGCATTCATGACCTTGGTCCAGGCGGCGACAAAGTCCTTCACGAACTTCTCTTTGTTGTCATCTTGCGCGTAGACCTCGGCATAGGAGCGCAGGATGGAGTTGGAGCCGAACACCAGATCCACTCGGCTTGCCATCCACTTGGTTGCGCCGCTCTTCCGGTCACGGATCTCATAGGTGGTGCCGTCAACCGGGACCCATGAGTTGGCCATGTCGGTCAAGTTGACGAAAAAGTCCGTTGTCAGCGCGCCAACCTTGTCGGTAAACACGCCATGCTTGGTGCCGGCGTGGTTGGTTCCCATGACACGCATGCCGCCCACAAGGGCCGTCATTTCTTTTGCTGTCAGGCCCATGAGCTGGGTGCGATCGAGCAAAAGCTCCTCGGCGCTTACGGCATAGTCTTTTTTCAGCCAGTTGCGGTAGCCATCATGGATTGGTTCCAGAACAGCAAAGCTCTCAACATCGGTCTGTTCTTGTGTGGCGTCGCCGCGCCCGGGATGGAACGGAACTTCAACGTCAAAGCCAGCCGCCTTGGCCGCTTGTTCGACACCGACATTGCCTGCCAGAACGATCACGTCAGCGACGCTGGCACCGGTGTCGACGGCAATGCCTTCCAAGACGGAAAGAACACGGTCCAACCGGTCTGGCTCGTTGCCCTCCCAATCCTTTTGGGGCGCAAGGCGTAAACGGGCACCATTGGCGCCGCCGCGCATGTCAGAGCCACGGTAGGTGCGGGCACTGTCCCAGGCAGTGCACACCATATCCTGCAATGACAGGCCGCTTGCGGCGATCTTCTGCTTTACGGCAGCTACGTCATAAGAGGTGTTTCCTGCTGGAATCGGGTCCTGCCAGATCAGGTCTTCTTTGGGAACATAAGGACCAATGTAGCGCGCCTTGGGGCCCATATCGCGGTGGGTGAGCTTGAACCAGGCACGGGCAAAGGTCTCAGACAACAGATCCGGGTTCTCATAGAACTTCTTGGAGATCTCACGATAGATCGGGTCCTTGATCATCGCCATGTCTGCATCAGTCATCATTGGGCTCAAGCGGATGGAAGGGTCTTCCACGTCGACCGGCTTGTCTTCCTCCTTGATGTTGATCGGATGCCAGATCCACGCTCCTGCCGGGCTCTTCGTCAGCTCCCAATCGTAGGTGAACAGCAGATAGAAGTAGCCGTTGTCCCACTTGGTCGGATGTGTGGTCCATGCACCTTCAATACCGCTCGAAACCGTATCGCGGCCAATCCCACGGCTTCCGGTGTTGGTCCAGCCCAATCCCTGATCGAAGACATCGGCCGCTTCTGGCTCTGGGCCCAGCTTGCTGGCATCGCCGTTGCCATGTGCCTTGCCTACCGTATGACCTCCGGCCGTTAGCGCGACGGTTTCTTCGTCGTTCATGCCCATGCGCGCGAAGGTTTCGCGGATTTCAAGCGCTGTCTTCAATGGGTCTGGCTGACCACCAACCCCTTCGGGATTCACATAGATGAGGCCCATCTGTACCGCAGCAAGCGGGTTTTCCAAAGACTGCGGGTCCGCATCGCTGTCATAGCGATCTCGGCCCAGCCATTCCTTTTCGGAACCCCAATAAACGTCCTCTTCGGGGTGCCAGATATCGGCGCGGCCAAAACCGAACCCGAAGGTCTTCAGGCCCATGGATTCATAGGCCATGTTGCCCGCCAAGATCATCAGATCCGCCCAGCTCAGCTTGTTGCCGTACTTTTTTTTGATTGGCCACAACAGACGGCGTGCCTTGTCCAGATTGACGTTGTCCGGCCATGAGTTCAACGGCGCAAAGCGCTGGTTGCCGGTATTGCCACCGCCGCGACCATCGGAGGAGCGATAGGAGCCTGCGGAGTGCCATGCCATGCGGATCATCAGGCCGCCATAGTGCCCCCAGTCAGCTGGCCACCAGTCCTGGCTGTCGGTCATCAAGGCCTTGAGGTCGTCCATCACCGCTTCATAGTCGAGGGACTTGACCTCCTCACGGTAGTCAAAGTCATCGCCCATGGGATTGGTCTTGGTATCATGCTGGTGCAAGATACCGAGTTTCAGCGCGTTGGGCCACCAGTCCATAACGGACTTTTCACTCGCCGTGTTGCCACCATGCATGACAGGGCATTTGCCTGCGGAAATTTTTGGGTTGGTATTCATGGCTCCCTCAATATCGTTTGTGCGATCTCTGAAAGGGCATGTGTTCGTTGCGGCCAGATGCCAAACGACATAGGTGCCCCTACGTTTTTTAACCTAGCACCGTTGCCGAATAAAAAGAATTTGCATTTTCTGATGGAGTAGATAAGCAAACCTTATTGCTGACATGCCCCTGAAACTACGAAGCATTTGGACCCGATATCGGGGTTGAACGCGTTGCCAGATCCCGTCGTGGCCTTCCGCCTCTCTCTGTTTGCCATGTCGAGGCCCAGCGGTGACTTAAAGTTGTGGCGTTGGAGTACGAAGGCAACCAGAAAGTGCTTTCGAAGAATTGACGACCCTTTACGGCAATAGGCATGATGGCAACAGGATTAAGAAACCAACTTCCTGCATGGAACAGGCTTAGCTCGGATCGTTAGGAATCAAGTTTAAGCAGAGGCTGCACAGCAGCTTGGGAAGGTCTGTGCGACTGGAAGTCGAAACTGAATTTGGCCTTGCACGAATGCGGTGTTAGGCGCCCCGTTAAAAAGGTGTTGCATGTCGAAACCTTGTATCATTTGCGTTGCTATTACCGGATCCGTGCCGCGAAAGGCCAACAATCCAGCACTGCCAATTACGGTGAGTGAGCAGATCGAGAGCACGCAGCAGGCATTCGAGGCTGGAGCTGCCATCTGTCACGCCCATGTGCGCAATGACGACGAAACACCGAGCTCTGACCTGGAAAAGTTTGCACGCCTCAAGGAGGGGCTTGAGAAACATTGTCCGGGTATGATCATTCAGTTCTCCACGGGCGGTCGTTCTGGTGCAGGCCGGGAGCGTGGGGGCATGTTACCACTTCGGCCGGACATGGCATCACTCTCCGTCGGCTCCAACAACTTCCCAACCCGCGTCTATGAGAACCCACCGGAGCTGGTGGATTGGCTGGCCTCAGAAATGCGCACCTATGGCGTGAAGCCGGAGATCGAAGCGTTTGATCTCAGCCACATTCATCAAGCTGCGATTATGAACAAGGATGGCCGGATTCCGGGCGACATATACATACAGTTCGTGATGGGTGTGAAAAACGCCATGCCAGCCGACAAGGAGGTCTTCGACTTTTATGTGAAGACCGTTGAGCGGCTGATGCCAACTGCACAGTGGTGTGCGGCCGGTATTGGACCCAACCAGATTGTGCTCAATGAGTGGTCGATTGCCGCTGGCGGACATGCCCGCACGGGTCTGGAAGACAATGTGCGCATCGACAAGGACACATTGGCCAACTCCAATGCAGCGCTAGTCAAACGCGCAGTTGAAATCTGTGAACGCTATGAGCGCCCGGTCGCAACACCACAACAGGCCCGCGAGCTTCTTGGTCTTGCTGCTTGAGGCAGTGATCAAGCACGGCGAGGCTGACTAATTGTTGTTTCCTTAAGTCGCGGTGCCGGTGAGATAAACTCACCGGTATCTTTCCAGTTTAATTCATCGGAAAAAGCGGAATATCATTCCATTAATTCACGATTTATCTGATTAATGCGCCCGGCTAGGGTCATTGCAACAAACATCTCCAAACGACAGAGCGCGGCTGATACCGCTCTAATGCAATGAGGAAGAATGCAATGAAACTGGGCACCACACTGACCGCTGTATCGCTGCTCGCACTGAGCGCCTTCTCTGCGCAAGCCGCAGAGACCGAGTTCGTCACCAAATTGGACCCTGCTGCGAATGAGCTTCCAGAGGGGCTGGCCTTGCGCGGCACAGATGCCTTTCTCGGCCTTGCAACCAAGCAGAGCGTGTTGCGTCTGGCTGAAGGCGAACTGACCGAGTTCGCGACCTATCCCTCCTTGCCGGAAGGGGCGGGCTTTTTGACTGGTCTGACCTTTGCCAAGGACGGGTCTCTTTGGGCAGGCCTGGCCTCATTTGCCGAAGGCGTAACCACAGGTATCTACCGCGTTGGCGCAGAAGGCGGCGAAGCAACCTTGCACGCCTCGGCTGAGGGTATGGGCTTCCCGAATGACTTCACCTGGCAAAATGATGGTACTGCGCTGGTTACAGATTCCATTGCTGGTGTGATTTGGGCCGTGTCAGAAGATGGATCTACAACGAAGTGGTTGGAACACCCGCTTCTTAAGGGCGACCCGGAAGTCTGTGCGCCGGATGAAGTTGGGTATGGCATTGGGGCCAACGGACTGGATTTTGGTCCGGATGGCGCGCTCTATGTGGCGGTGACCGACCGGGCACAGGTGCTGCGGGTCGCCATTGAAGATGGAAAGCCCAGCCATGTAGCTCCAGTAAATGAAACCAACTGCGATCTGTTGGAAGGTATTGACGGTATCATCGCCGGGCCAGAGGGCATTACTGCCGCTGTTAATCGCACCAATCAGATGAGCTTCATCTCTTATGAGGGCGTGGTCTCTTCACTATCGCGAGACAACATGCTGGACTTTCCTGCATCAATCGCTGCGACCGATACAGGGTATCTGGTGACCAACTTTGGTCTTGTCTCAGCCATGACAGGTAATGCCAATCCTGGCCTCATCAAAATCACAAAGTAAAACCGAGGCCTGCCTTTCCCTAAGGCAGGCCTTCGCTTTCATCCCTCTGAAAATATCTTGCGGAAAAAGATCCTCGAGTGGCCTCTTGGGTGATCTGGAAGTTCGCCGAAGGACTGGTAGCCCAACGCCCGGTAGAATTCTGGTGATTGGAATGTGTAGGTGTCGAGCCAGACTCCAACGCAACCTCTTTCTCGTGCAATTGCCTCTGCCTTTTCCACGATACGCCGACCTGTTCCGTGTCCTCGTGTTTCCTCTGAGAGGCTTAGCAGCTTGATGTAGAACCAGTGCCACAGGATTTCTCCTTGCAAGCCGCCGACCTGTTTTTCGCCTGCGAATGCACCGATGGTGATTGTCTCCGGTGCATATGAGAACCCTTTTCCCTCAGTGAAGGTGCTCAGCGGCCCCACAATGCCTTCAAAATGGCTGTCCTGCACGTCGTTGATTATCCGCAGTTCGATCATAAAAAGCTCCAAGGAAAATGGCTTTCAACTCAAATGCACGGCCTTCCATTGATGCATCAGGTGTTCTGGCTTCTAATAAATAGGCCCGTGATCCAGAGAGCACGGGCCTTTCGATTGTTCAAGAGGTTGTCTACTGGCTGAACAGATGAAGGTTGTCGGGGTCGATCTTCAGATTGACGAACTCTCCGAGTTCCACTTCGGTCAGGGAGTTGTCCACCACCGTTGTAGATTTGCCAGCAAGCGTGACACGCAGGTGGTTTTGAGCGCCTGTCGGCTCAATCAGATCCACACGGCCTTTCAGGCTATGTTCGTCCTTCTCTGCACTCAAATGAAGGTGCTCCGGACGCATCCCCAGAAGGATTTTTCCGTCCGAAGGCTGATTTGCACGCTTGTCTGCGACCAAGATGCTGCCGTCTTCCAGCTCAATACGGGAGGACGTGCCATCGCTTGTAAGGGTCGCGGGCAAGAAGTTCATGGCTGGAGAGCCAATGAAACCAGCCACGAACGCGTTTGCCGGATTTTGGTAGAGCTCGCGTGGTGTGCCAACCTGCTGAATGATCCCCTGGTTCAAAATAACAACACGATCTGCAAGGGTCATGGCTTCGATCTGGTCGTGTGTGACATAGATCTTCGTGGTGCGAACACGCTGATGTAGCCGCTTGATTTCCTCACGCATCTGAACGCGCAGTTTGGCATCCAGATTTGAGAGGGGCTCGTCAAACAGGAAGACGTCAGGATTGCGCACCAGCGCGCGGCCCATGGCGACGCGTTGGCGCTGGCCGCCAGAAAGCTGTGACGGCTTGCGGTCAAGCAGATGCACCAGATCAAGTATCTCGGCGGTTTCTTGAACACGGGCCTTGATGTCTGACTTGCTGATCCCGGAGATACGGAGATTAAAGCCCATGTTCTCCTCAACGCTCATATGCGGATAGAGCGCGTAGGACTGGAACACCATGGCGATGTTCCGCTCTTTGGGAGAGAGGTCGTTGACGTACTCACCGCCAATGTAAACCTCGCCTGCTGTTTCTTCCTCCAGACCGGCGATAATGCGCAGCAAGGTGGACTTGCCGCACCCAGACGGACCAACAAGGGCCACGAACTCACCATCCTGAATGGTCAGATTGAGGCTCTTCAAGACCTCGACTGAGCCAAAGGATTTGCTCAGGTTCAAAAGTTCAACACCTGCCATGATCAAATCTCCTCAAGCTTCTCAGCCCGTTCAGGGGAGTGGTGGGTTTCAATAAGGGAACGATACCAATGAGCGCTGTTCTTGAGCGTACGCTCCTGTGTCTCGTAGTTCACATGGACGATGCCAAAGCGCATGCGATAGCCCTCTGCCCATTCGAAGTTGTCCATGAGGCTCCAGAGGAAATAGCCCTTCAACGGCAAGCCCATCTCCGTAATCTCGGCGCACACGCGCAGATGACGGTCGAGATAGTCAATGCGTTTTTTGTCATCAACAACGCCATCGACAGGCTCGTCGTTGAAGCAAGCGCCATTCTCGGTGATGTAGACCGGTGGCAGGTCATAGCGGTCGTAGACCTGCTTCATGACGTAGGAAAGGCCCGCTTCATGGATTTCCCAGCCAATGTCGGTACGCACATCGCTGTCGGTAACAGGAACGGGTAGCGCACGCGGATAAGCTGCGTCCGGTGCCGGGTCGTCCTTTACCTTGCTTGGATTGTAGTAATTCATGCCCCACCAATCGAGGGGCTGATTGATGATCTCCAGATCACCATCTTGAATTGGCAGTTTCTCGCCGAACTCCGCCAGTATTTCAGCGTCGTATTCGCCCTTGAAAATAGGGGACAGGAAGACACCGTTGTTGAACAGGAAGGAGCGCTCCGCTGCGGCTAGATCGGCAGGCTCGGAGCTGCCAGGATAAACTGACATCAGGTTCAGAACAATGCCCATGGGCAGATCAGAGCGGACCGAGCGCGCTGCCTGAACACCCATGCCGTGGGCAAGGTTCATGACATGAATGGCGGCCATCGCTGCATCGATGCTTTTCTCGCCCGGGGCGTGGATGCCAAGCAGGTGGCTCAAGTAGCAAATGCACCACGGTTCGTTCATGGTTGCCAGTGCATCCATGCGGTCACCAAGACGGTTCACCACCACCTCTGTGTACTCTGCAAAAGCCTCTGCAGTGTTGCGGGCCGTCCAGCCCCCGTATCCAGCCAGTTCGATTGGCAAGTCCCAATGGTAAAGCGTAGGGAAGACCCCCAGACCGCGCTCCTTCATGCCGTCTATCAGACGGTCATAGAAGTCGAGGCCCTTTTCGTTCACTTTACCCCGTCCGTCCGGCAAGATGCGCGGCCAGGCAATGGAGAACCTGTAGGCGTCAACACCAAGGGACTTGATGAGATCAAGGTCACTCTCCCAGCGGTGATAGTGGTCACAGGCCACATCGCCAGAGTGTTGTTGGTAGACACGGCCCGGCATCTTGCTGAAGGCATCCCAGATGCTGGGCTTGCGTCCGTCTTCTTGGGCCGCGCCTTCGATCTGATAGGCCGCAGTTGCGACGCCGAACTTGAAGTCGCGAGGGAAACGTTGTGCCAAGTGTTTGATATTGTTCATGGGTTTTAGCCTTTAACTGCACCGGCGGTCAAACCTGCCATCATCTGCTTTGAGAAGAACAGGAAGGCGACCAGAAGCGGGATCATAGAGAGGAAAGTGCCCAGCATGACCGCACCCCACGGGGTGTTGGCGACAGACTGCAAGGACCGCAGTGCAAGGGTCAGGACGTACTTGTCCGGCGAAGAGATGACGATCAGTGGCAGAAGGAAGTTGTTCCAAAGCGCGATGAACGTCACGATGCCCAGCGTTGCCAGTGCGGGCTTGATCAGAGGAAGAACGACCGTCCAATAGGTGCGAAAGTCTGAGGCACCATCCACCTTGGCGGCATCCAGCAGGTCCCGGGATATGGAGGTTACCATGTACTGCCGGATCAAGAAGATGCCCATGGCATTGGCTGCTAGTGGCAACCAGATCGCAGCGTGGGTGTCCAGCAGCCCGAGGAACTTTACTGTAAGAAAGAACGGGATCAAGGTGAGCACTGGCGGCACCATCATGGAAGCAACCATGACGCCGAACACCAAGTTCTTGCCCCGAAACTCGTAGGCAAAAAAGCCATAGGCACACATGGAACAGAACAGGACAGTAACCGCTGTACCAATGATGGAGACCATCAGAGAGTTCCCCAAAACCAGCCAGAACGGCATGATATCGAGAAGCTTTTCATAGTTCTCCAGAAGCCGGCTGCCGAAGTAGAACGGTGGCGGTGAGGAGAAGATCTCACTGCGGGAGTGGGTGCCCATCATGGCCACCCAGACAAATGGAAAGATCGTGATAAGCACGCTGACGATCAGGAAGGCGTGCATGCTGATCTTGGGAAGACGTTTCATAAGTGCTTTCATATCAGCGGTCCTCCCCGAGACCCTTGCGGCCATTGAAGTAGAAGTGAACACCGGTTGCGATCGCGATGAACAGGAACAAGATCCAGGAAATTGCTGCTGCCGCGCCCATTTCCAACCACTGCCAGCCCACCAGATAGAGGTAGTAGGAGGCTGTCAGACCGGACTGCGCCACGCCGCCGCTCTCACCTTGTGTAAGAACGTAAGGTTCTTCGAAGAGCTGCAGGTTGCCGATGATGGTGAGTGTTACCGCGAAGAAAATGAACGGGCGGATCATAGGCAGAGCGACATGCCAGAACTGCTGCCAACGGCTGCATCCATCCACTTTCGCGGCATCATAAAGATCCCGAGAAACCGTCAGGAAGCCAGCGGAATACACCACGATGTTGAAGCCGGTGTACTTCCAGATCACCACCATTGCGATGGATGGCTTGAGCAAGTCTGACGAGGTCAGCCAGCGGATTGGCATGGCATCCTGCACCCATGAAAAGAACCAGGACAGGACGGGCAGGTTGGACAGTGCTAGAAGCCACTGGTTCAAAATGCCAGCATTGGTGGAATAGATGCTGAAGAAGATCAGCGCCACGGCCACCGTTGAGGTAATGAATGGAATGAACATGGTGGCGGTATAGAGGTGGCGGAGCCTGCCATGTACAGCGGAGACCAGCATGTATGCCACTGGAATGGCCAGCAGGTGCTGGGGGATGCCGCTCACAACAGCCAGCCAGACCGTGTTGTAAAGGGACTTCCAAAGCCACGGATCAGTGAGGGCGAGCTGGTAGTTGTAAAGACCCACGTACTCCATGGAGGAAAGGCCAGCAACTGGGTTCCACTCCTGAAACGAGAGGTAGATGGAAAACAGCAGTGGGAACAGGGTGAAGACCATGAAGAGGATAATGAATGGGCTGATAAACAACCACGGCATCAACCGCTTCTTCCAGATACGCAGGGTACTGCGCCGTCTGGCCGGAGCACGCATCTGAGTGCCCCGTTCTTCATTGGGCGTTGTTGTAAGTGTCATGTCTCGCCTAACTCAGTGAAGAGGGAAAAAGGCGGCAGGCTCTCAAGAAGGTGTTGGTCAGAGCCTGCCTTGTTCGGGCCTATTTCACGCGGCGTTTGATCAGGCGCTCAGCGTCACGCAGAGCAGCTTCAATGTCCTTGCCGTCATTCAGCACTTCAAGAAGTGCCGCACGCAGAACGATGTCGTCAGCGATCAGGTCGCCTTGGCGTGGTGCAACCGCTGGCACCTTTTGGGCAACTTCAGCGAACAGTTTGCGGGCTTTCTGGCCAGCAAGAAACTCAAGCGGTTCGTCAAAAGAAGCGTCGCTGTAGGTTTCAGTGAGCACTGGGAAGGAGCCAATGTTCTTCAGGCCTGCAAGCTGTGCTTCAGGAGTGCTGGTGAGGTACTTGATGAACTCCCAGGCATCCTTCTTGTTCTTGGCTTGCTTTGGTATGGCAAGGAAGGAGCCGCCCCAGGAACCGTAAATGCCATCAGGAAGGTTGGAGACGCCCCACAGGCCAGCTGTCTCAGGTGCCATCCAGTTTTGCAGGTGACCGAGAAGCCACGCACCGGAAAGCTGAGTGGCGACCGTGCCGTTCTTGAAGCCATCGTACCATTCATTGGTCCATGCGCGGACCTGAGCGTCGAGACCTTCTTCACGGATCTGCTTGGCAACGGTGAAGGCGTGGACGAAGCGGTCAGAGGTCACCAGCGGCTTGCCATCTTCGTCAAAATAGAAGCCTTCACCTTCCTTGACCGTGGTGTAGATGATGAGCTGCGCAACCTCTGCTGCGTCAGCGATCAGATATACATCTTTCTCTTTCAGCTTACGGCCATATTCGATGTAGCTGTCCCAGCTCTTGATGACGTCTTCAATGGAGGAGCCAACTGACTCTGCAATGTCGCGGCGGTAGTACATGACACCGGGGCCAATATCGACTGGAATGGCATACTGGTTGCCGTCTGTTCCCTTGCCCTGATCCCAAGCATAGCTGACGAAATTTTCCTGCATGAGGTCAGCGCCATACTCAGGTGCTGAAAGGTTTTCAAAGCCGCCTGCGTTGATAAAGGAGCCAACGAAGCTCACGTCCACCACGACCACGTCACCGGCTCCCGATCCGGTGGCAAGGTTGGTTGTGAGCCTGCGGTGATGGTCCGCGTGCTGGTTCATTTGATAGGTAATGTTTATGTCTGGATGGCTCTCTTGAAACTGAGGGATCAGAACTTCCAGATGACTGTCAAAATCCGGAAAACCATCAAAACGCAAGTCGCCAGCTTGCGCGGATGCGCCCATCAGGGCAGCTGTTGCAAGACCAGCAAGTAGATACTTCTTCATTGTTTCCTCCACCATTTGAACGTTTTAAGAACCTGTATTCAGATCCAGAACGGAAGCACGTTCGATCACTTCCGCCTCAAAACTTCTACAAATGCCCTCAATGTCAGGGCTTTTTCTGGCAACAGCATGTGCAAGCAAACCTGCAGCGGCGCCAATTTCCCTCAGGGGTTGGCGCACCGTTGTCAGCTTGGGGGAAAGGTGCCGTGCAAGATCAACATCATCGAAGCCGATAATGGAAATGTCATCGGGAATGCGAAGGCCTTTTTGGCGGCACGCTTCAATGGCACCCGCGGCCATTTCATCGGATTGGCAGAACAGTGCAGTGAACTCTTTGGGGCCATTCAAAAGCGCCATCATGCGCTCGAAAGCCATGTCGTCTTTAAAGTTACCTTCAGCGGTCAGGTCTGGATCCAGCGGAATGCCAGCCTCGGCCAATTGCTGCTCGAAGCCCTTAAGGCGGTCCCGTGCCTCGTGGTAGGAAAAGGGGCCGGTAATCGTCGCGATTTTCCGGTGACCCTTGGCCACCAAGTGTGCTGCTGCCAAGGCCCCGCCGCGAACGTTGTCGAGATAAACGCAGCGGTCTTCGTAGTCTGGAAGGTGCCGGTTCATGAGTACGGACATGGGGTGTTTTTCCATGAAACCGGTCAGTTCTTCCTCAGCAAGCGCATCAGAATGGACGATTACGGCTTCGCATTGGCGGTCGAACAAGGACTGCCATGCGCTGCGTTCACCTTCTGCCGCTTCTCCGGATGATTCAGCAATGAGCTTGTAGCCAATCTTGCGAAGCGCGCGCTCCGCACCATCAATCATGGTGCCATAGTAGGCGGACCCGAATTGGTTCACCACAACGCCGATGGTGCGGGAAGAGCGGCTGGCCAGACCTTGCGCAACCTGGTTGGGGCGATAGCCTAGTGACTGCACAGCCTCTTGCACTTTCGCTTTCGTCTTTGCGTCAACCATTTCTGGTTTGTTTAAGGCGCGTGAAACGGTTGCGGTTGACACGCCAGCCTTGACTGCGACCTGTGCGATTGTTGCCACGAGCATTCTCCCAAATGCAGCGCTTCTATCTTTCAATTCTCCCAGTCGAATCGACTTGTAAGCGCTTACATGCAGGAAGGCTGTCATTTGTAAGCGCTTACATCAAGAAAAAAATATCAGGATCAGTCCTTCTGCTTAACTGTGAAGTATCAGCTGAGGGTGTCGCTTTTTGGCTTACTTATTGGAAATGTTCAAAGTTTGGGGAGCGGGCGTTCCGCAGACCTTGAGGGCGATGCTCGCGCAGAAAAAGGCGTGCGCAGCTTGCTTGTTATCAACATTTACCAAAAGGCTCATTGCTGGCGGTGCCGCCACAGGCCATCGGAGGCGGTGTCACGTGTCTCAAACTTCTCGTTAGTGCCGTTTGCCGTTGTTGCTGCGAGCCCTTCAACCTCAGTGCCCACCAGCGTACTGAAACCATCTCCCAGTTCGTTCTAGTAGACGCAGGTTGGAACAGGCACCTGCGATACAGCTAGCTAGGACCGCTCCAGGTTGAGGCACACGCACAACAGGTCGAGGCAGACTTGGTGATGCAAGAGGAGCGTGGAGAACGCCGGAGGGGGCATCTCATGCCATGTTCATATGGAATGATTACGCTATGGTGAGCGAAACACATCTAGTCACTGCAGGTACACCGATGGCCACATTCCCGGATAATTTTCTATGGGGCGGCGCAATTGCCGCCAATCAGGTTGAGGGTTCTTTTGATAAGGACGGGAAGGGGCTATCAACCTCCGACATGTTGCCCAAGGGTATCTTGAACCCTCATCAATCACGGGAGGAGCGCACACCGGGCATCAAGGATTTGGCGATTGATTTCTACAACCGCTATCCAGAAGACATCGCTCTGTTCAAAGAAATGGGCTTCAATTGCCTTCGCCTTTCCATCGCTTGGACGCGCATCTTCCCAAAGGGAGACGAGGACACGCCCAATGAGGCGGGGCTCGCCTATTATCAAAAGATTTTCGATGAACTTGCCAAGCACGACATCACTCCATTCGTGACCTTGTCGCACTATGAGATGCCGTATGCGTTGACCGAGACTTATGGCGGGTGGGCTGATCGGCGCCTGATCGGTTTCTTTGAGAGATACGCTCGAACCGTCTTTGATGCCTACAAGGACAAGGTCAAGCTGTGGCTGACCTTCAATGAGATCAATATGTCCTTGCACGCGCCGTTTACCGGTGTCGGCTTGCCTGAAGACGCAGCTGAAGCAGAGATCTATCAGGCCATTCACCACCAGCTAGTTGCCAGTGCCCGCGCCGTACGACTGTGCCACGAGATTGTACCAAACGCACGTATTGGCAACATGCTTCTGGGGGCGATCAACTATCCTTACACCTGCAATCCGGATGATGTAATTGCCGCCATGAACGAGAACAACAAGTGGCTGTTCTTTGGGGATGTACAGACCCGTGGCCGCTATCCCGGCTACATGTTGCGTTACTTCCGGGACAACGGCATTGAGATCCAGATGGAGGAGGGAGATCTGGAGGAGCTTGCAGATGCCAGCGTCGACTTCATCTCCTTCAGCTACTACGCCTCCGGTTGCGCCAGTGCCGACCCAAAGCAAAAGGAAGTCGGCAACATCGTCGATAGCGTGCCAAACCCGTATTTGGCGAAAAGTCAGTGGGGATGGCTGATCGATCCGAAGGGGCTGCGTATCCTCTTGAACTTTCTTTATGATCGCTACCAAAAGCCATTGTTCGTCGTCGAAAATGGTCTGGGTGCGCGGGATGAAGTAACAGTAAATGGCGAAATCTTTGACGATTACCGTATCTCCTATCTGAACGATCATCTGGTTCAAGCCCGCGAAGCAACACTGGACGGGGTCGAGCTGATGGGCTTCACAAGTTGGGGGCCGATTGACCTGGTGGCAAACTCAACAGCTCAGATGAGCAAGCGCTATGGTTACATCTACGTCGACCGTCATGACGATGGCACCGGTACGTTGGAGCGCAAACGGAAGAAGAGCTTCCATTGGTATAAGCAAGTCATCGCGACGAACGGGGCAAGTCTGAAGACCTGACCAAAACGTTCCGGTCAGCGACGCGAACAACAAGTGACGTGTTTTGGGAAGCAGAGGAGAGAAATCACCTCTGCTTTTTTGCGCGCATTTACTTGTGTAGCAACCAGAAATGGGTTAGTGAAAATTCTTTCTAGCCTTGAAAAATTTATCATGTTAAATTTGAAGGGCAAAATATAGAGGCTCTCCACGCATGCGCGTGAGAGAGGTCAATGATCTCCTGGCAAGACAAGCGAAGATCGGTTGTGCAGAAATCAAAATCCTCACTGATTGAACAAAGAAGGCAGGGCCGTGTCCTGATTTTCTCGCAGTTGAGGAAGTCAGGCCAACTGGCCCGTATTGACTTGTCCAAAGAGACAGGGCTTAGCCCCGCGACAGTTACCACCATCACCGCTGAGATGATGGAGGAGGGGCTCATCGAAGAGGCCGATCGTGCAGCCCCCACTGGGGACGCTAAGCGAGGACGACCAAGAGTAGAGCTAAAGCTCAGCTCTTCTTCGTGCATCGTCGCGGGGATCAAGCTCTCAAAAGGCGTGATGTCTTCAGTGGTTGTTGACCTGGCAGGCAACACTCTTGGCAGTCTGGCCCGTACCTTCAATCCGGCCACAGTTGAGGCGGATGTTCTGGCAGTGTCCGTGCGGGAGCTCTTGAAGGATCTTCTTGCGCCTCAAGGCTTGAAGATAGAGGACCTGTCAGGAGTTGGCATCGGCGTTCCCGGCATCGTCAACAAGGAAGAGGGCTACGTATATTGGAGCCCGATGTTGACACAGCGCAATGTTCCGCTGTTGGAACGATTGGCGGACCATTTGCCGGTTCCGGTCTTCATAGACAATGATGCAAACCTCGTGGCGCTTGCTGAGCTTTGGTTCGGGTATGGCCGCACATTTGATGATTTCATCGTGGTAACCACCGAGCACGGTGTTGGCATGGGCATCGTGATCGACGGGAAGGTGTATCGAGGAGCCCGCGGATGCGGAGCTGAACTGGGTCATACCAAGATCATTCCTGACGGCGCTCTGTGTCGCTGCGGCCAACGCGGTTGTCTGGAGGCCTATGTTGCGGACTATGCGTTGCTTCGTGAGGCCAACATCGCAATGCCGGATCTGCCAAGCAACTCACTTGAGAGCCGACTGGATCAGCTCTATCGAATGGCTCAAGAGGGCCATCAAGAGGCTAAGTCGATCTTCTGGCGTGCGGGTAAATTGCTTGCTCTGGGGCTGGCAAACATCATCAATGTCTTTGCTCCCAAGCTCATTATCGTTGCTGGGGAGCAGATGCGTCTCGATTATCTTTCTTCTGATGAGTTCACGCAGGAGGTGCAGCGAAACATTGTGTACGTTGAGGGGCCAAGGCCGGAAATTGTGGTACATCGCTGGGGCGATCTCATGTGGGCAAAAGGTGCTGCTGCCTTCGCACTGAGCGAGTGCATGAATGCTTCCCTCTAGCATTGAAGAGGCTTGTTACCCCATTGACGCTTGAGCCGCACACCCGCGCCTGTATGACGCGCCATGTTTGTGCTCGCCGCGTATACGTAAAGGGTGTAATGTCCAAGCCGGTTGGTTCTGTGATACCGCTGACAGGTGCGGATGATTGAAGTGAGCCACTGAATGTGTGCAGTGCGCATCGAGTGAAGGAACCCAAGTTCGCTCTGGTGCGCAGTCTCGTACGCGTTCGTTCCTGAAACATTGGAGAACGGTGTGGGATTGAATGTCCCCACCTTTTGCCGAAGAGCTGAGATGGGCGGAAAACTGCCATTTCCTGCGCTTTTCACCGGTGCGACAATGCGCCGCGTGAAGTACGTGGAAATCCGTCGGGATATAGCTATTTAAATCGGTTTAAATTACACCCATCAAAGCTCTGAATCACCCACTACGTGGATATCCGGTCCACAGGAGGACTTGAATGGGAAAGTTGCAGCCTGGCGTCGTATACGGCGAAGACTACAAAACTTTGATCGAAGCATGCCGTGAAGGTGGTTACGCCCTTCCGGCCGTTAACATTGTTGGCACTAACTCCTTGAACGCAGTTCTGGAAGCAGCAGCCAAGAACAAATCCGACGTTATCATTCAGCTTTCCAACGGTGGTGCTCAGTTCTTCGCAGGCGCAGGTCTGGAAGATGGGTTCAAGGCACGCGTCCTTGGCGCTGTGTCTGCTGCGCAGCACGTTCATCTGCTTGCCAAGCATTATGGCGTTTGTGTCGTGCTTCACACCGACCATGCCAACCGCAAGTTCCTGCCATGGCTGGAAGCGCTGGTTGACGAAGGTGAAGCCTACTACAAGGCAAACGGCAAGCCGCTTTTCTCCTCTCACATGCTCGACCTTTCCGAAGAGAGCCTTGAAGAGAACCTTGCTGAAAGTGAGCGCCTGCTGAAGCGCATGGCTCCACTTGAAATGAGCCTGGAAATCGAACTCGGCTGTACGGGTGGTGAGGAAGATGGTGTTGGTTCCGATGAAGATATCGGAGCAGACAATCCAAAGCTCTACACCCAGCCAGAAGACGTTCTGGAAGCATATGACCGCTTGTCTCCACTGGGTCATTTCTCCGTTGCGGCATCCTTCGGTAACGTACATGGCGTTTACAAGCCAGGTAACGTGAAGCTGCGCCCAGAGATCCTGCGCGAAAGCCAAAAGCTGGTACAGGAAACCCACTCTCTGGAAAGCAACCCGCTGCCGCTGGTATTCCACGGTGGTTCTGGTTCTGAAAAGGCGAAGATCACTGAAAGCCTCGGCTACGGTGTCTTCAAGATGAACATCGACACTGACACCCAGTTTGCGTTCTCCGAACCTGTAGGTGCTTACGTCGAGAAGAACGCACGTGCGTTCAAGTATCAGATCGATCCGGAAGACGGCACGCCATACAAGAAACTCTACGACCCACGCAAGGTTCTCCGCGCTGGTGAAGAGGGTATTGTTGAGCGCATGACCGAGGCCTTCAAGGACCTTGGCAGCACCGGCAAGACGCTGGCGCAATAATACGTAAAAATACAAAGTGACCCGTTTTCGGGTCACTTTTCTCTTTCTTTCAAAGAAAGCTCGGGCGAGGTTGTGCGCTGGGCAACGCATGCGTTGCAGCCACGACGCCCTTAAAGTACGCTCCAGGCCTGCCTCCTGGAAACGCGGACCATTTGGAGACCACTATGAAAGCACTGTTTATTGGTCAGTCCTACATTGACGTCACCTTTATCGCTGACTCAATGCCGACCGGTGATGAGAAGACAATTGCAAACGACTACGCAGTTGCCTTTGGAGGGAACGCCGTGACCGCAGCATTCGTCTGCGCGAAGCTCGGTATTGCACCAGACCTGCTCTGTTCCATGGCTGACGACTGGCTGGCTCGCATGTTCCGCGACATGGCCGCCAAGTATCAAATCCCGATCCACAGCTGTAAAGTTGCGGAAAGCTCCTTGTCCTTCATCATGCCGAAGGACGGCAAGCGTGCGATCGTTCGTTGTCGCGACAACGACTTCCTGCACCCGTATCCGAACCTGAATCTGGCTGGCTGCCGTGCGTTGCATGTTGATGGCCACATTCCAGAAGCTGCGCTGCACTATGCCAAGCAGTGCCGCAAGTACGGAATCATGACGTCGCTTGACGGCGGCGCTGTACGCGAGAACACCGAAGAGCTTCTGGGCTACATTGACGTTGCTGTCGTGTCTGAACTGTTCTGTGAGCAGCTCGGCAAGTCCGTTGAAGACACACTGGAATACCTGCGCACCCGTGGTGTTAAGGTCGGCGCGGTCACCCTCGGTGAGCGTGGCATGCACTGGTACGAAAACAACAGCCCAATTCGCCACCTTCCATCTTTGAAGGTGCCAAAAGAGCGTGTTGTTGACACCAACGGTGCAGGCGACACTTTCCACGGTGCCTATGTTTACGCCTACCTTGCAAACCCGGAAGGCAAGTGGGAAGACCACTTCAAGCTGGCACGTGCAGCAGCTGCGCACGCCATTCAGCATCTGGGTAATGAAGCGTCTCTGCCAACCACCGCAGACATCGAAGACGTTAATCAGGAATTCCAAGAAGCATAAGCTTCTGAATTCTCAAAAGAAAAAAAAGCCCGCAAACTCGGCGGGCTTTTTGCTTTTTGGGCGCCTGTTAAGCCCAGTAGAACTCAACGCCGCTCTGACTCATCGGCAACATGGTCACCCGTGGTCCGATTGCTGCGATGGCGTTTGCAAGTGCTGGGCCCGCTGGAGGAAGCCCCGGCTCCCCGACGCCAGTAGGCGGCTCAGTGGACGGGACGACATGCACATTGATCTTTGCAATGTCATAGATCCGCAGCGGTTCATACTCGGGGAAGTTGTATTGCATCACTTCACCGTTTTCGAGGGTGATCTCGTTGCGCATGACCGCGCCAAGGCCGTAACCGATGCCGCCCTCCATTTGCGCCTTGATGACATCCGGATTCACGGGTGTGCCGCAGTCAACAACGCAGGTTACGTTTTCAATCCGTACGACCTCGTCGTCATCCCGTGAGATCTCAACCACCTCGGCCACATATGTGCCAAAGGATTTGTGAACGGCGACACCCTGTGCCCGGTTTGAGGCAAGCTCTTGCCCCCAGCCAGCCTTTTCAGCAGCGAGCTGAAGGACACCTGCAAGTCGCTTTTGATCAGGTGTTCCTGAAGAAAGCAGCTCTAACCGGTAGTCTATCGGATCTCTGCCAGCTGCCTTTGCGACCATATCCATCATGCTTTCCATCACATAGGCAGTGTGGGTGTGGCCCACTGCACGCCACCACAGAACGGTGACAGAAGGTTCGAGATCGGTAAGGCCAAGATGGAAGCCCGGAATGGCGTAGTTCGTGTCTGCAGCTCCTTCAACGGAGGCATGATCGACGCCATCATGAACTGCAAACTGCTCAAATGCGGTGCCTTTCATGATGGACTGGCCAGCAACACGGTGATCCCAGGCGATGATCTTGCCAGCCTCGTCAAGGCCGACCCGCACCTTGTGCGCAAAGGCAGGCCGGTAATAGCCGGCGCGCATGTCATCCTCGCGGGACCATACGAGTTTCACCGGCTTGCTGCGGTCCGTCAGTGCAAAGGCCATCGCAGCTTCAACGTGATAGTCGGAATCGGCGTTTGCGCGGCGTCCAAAGGAGCCCCCTGCGAGCAAGGTGTTGATCTGCACCTTGGAAAGATCAAGCCCCAAGACTGACGCCACCGTCGGGTGAGTAAGGGCAGGGAACTGACAGCCGTCATGTACGACCACACCACCATCGGAAGTGGGCTCGATCGTGCAGCTGATGGGCTCCATGGCCGCGTGTGCCAGATTAGGGAAGTAGAACTCGCTCTCCACTACCTGTGCGGCCCCTTCAAGAGCAGAAAGGGTGTCTTTCAGATCAGCATCCGGGGTGGCGCTGAACTCGCTCTCAGAGTTTACCTTGGTGAGGAGATCCTGTTTGATCTCTTCGGAACTTCGGGTTTCAGCGGCAGAGAAATCCCAGTCTGCAACCACCGCATCGCGTGCCTGGAATGCAGCCCAAGTGTTCTTTGCGAAGACTGCAACACCCTTGCCGTTGGGCAGAGCCTTGGCTTCGATGAAGCCGGTCATGCCTTCCGCCCCGCTTGCATCAAACGACGTCAGCTTGCCGCCAAGTCGCGGACTGCGAATGATGGCGACGTAGATCTGACCGGGAAGTTGGATGTCCATCCCAAAGATGGCTGTACCGTTGATCTTCGCAGGGGTGTCCTTTCGCCCTCGAGCAGGGTTGCCGATGATCTTGAAGTCAGCAGCTGATTTGAGTGTCGGATTCTCCGGTGGCGACAGGGCCGATGCCGCCGCCACAAACTCTGCGATGCTTCCAGTTTTACCCGCGCCGGAAATGACACCGTTTTCAAGCCTGAGCTCGGCAGCAGAAACGCCCCACGCTTTTGCTGCGGCCATAATGAGCATTTCGCGGGCTGCTGCGCCAGCCTTGCGGTATTGCAGATAGGAGTTGGCCATTGCGGTGGAGCCGCCTGTGCCCTGCGCGCCGAACAGGGTATTGGCGTAGCGGGAATTGTCAGCCGGGGCGAACTCGAAGTCCACATCCTTCAGCTCAGAGTTAAGTTCCTCGGCAATCAGGGAAGAGAGACCGGTCGTCGTGCCTTGCCCCATTTCAAAGTGTTTTATGATGGCAATGATCTTGCCTTCCGGAGTGATCTTGACGAAAGGCGTCAGGTTGCCTTCGCCTGTGGCTGCCAGCGCCCCGTTTGGTGCAAACCCAACAATAAGGGCAGCCGTCGCTGTAGCAGCCGTCGCGGCGGCTCCTTTAATAAAACTGCGGCGGGAGGTCTGAATGGGCATGATCAAGCCTCCAAGAGTTCTGAGGCGCGGCCGATGGCAGCGCGGATACGTTGATAGGTGGCGCAGCGACAAGCGTTGCCTGCCATGTAGCTGTCGATTTCGTCCGGCGATGGCTTCGAATTCTCGCTGAGAAGGCCGACCGCCTGCATGATCTGCCCAGACTGGCAATAACCGCATTGGACGACGTCAAGCTCGGTCCATGCAGTTTGGACAGCCTTGGCCACAGTTCCGCTGACGCCTTCAATGGTTGTGATCTCTGCGTCTTCAACATCGTCAATGTAGGTCTGACAGGAGCGAACCGGTTCGCCATTCATGTGAACGGTACAGGCACCGCAGGCGGCAATGCCGCAGCCAAACTTTGTTCCTGTCAGCTGGAGTTCGTCGCGAATGACCCATAACAGCGGGGTTCCTGGCTCAGCGTCGACTTCACGGGTCGTGCCGTTAATTTTCACAGTGAGCGCCATAAGATGCTTCTCCTGTTTGGCTCGGAAATTGGGGGATGTTGGCCGGATTATTGGTATTGGGTGTAAACCGGTCAGTTTACACTACACGTTTTTCCGGATCTGTAAACGATCAAGTTTACATTGGTTGGTTGCACGGATAAACAATCAGGAGGAAAGGGGCTTTAAGATGACTGATGCGGATACTCCTACGCTTACCAAGCGTGCAGAGATCATCATCGCTGCTCGAGGGGAGTTTCAGGAGCGCGGATTTGAGAGTGCGAGTATGGATCGCATCTCGCAGAACGCTGGCGTTTCAAAACGCACTGTCTACAAGCATTTCACGAGCAAAGAGAACCTGTTCCACGCCATTGTCGAAGAGCTGGCAACCCGGTTGGGTGAGGCGTTGGATGTTGCCTATACCAGCGACAAGCCAATCGAGCAGCAACTGCGGGATTTGGCCTGGGCTGAGGCGGCCTTGTTCATGTCCGATGATTTCATGAGGACCGCACGCATGGTTCTTGGCGAAATCATACGCGACACAAAAATGAGCCACGAGGTTCAGTGCCGTCTGGACAAGACGGATGTGATTGAAAAGTTCATGCGTGACGCCAAAGAAGACGGTGTCCTCGACATCGCCGACACATTGGCAGCGACCCGAGAGTTCATTGGTTTGCTCAAGGCGACAGGGTTCTGGCCTGCGATCTACGGCGGGGAGCTGGTCACCGAAGACGCAATGCGAAACACGGTCGATTCCGCAGTTGCCATGATGTTGGCTCGCTATAGGCCAAGCGCCTGACATTCAGACCTGTGGTGAATCCAGAAGTGGTCTCAATAACGGATTTGGGAAGCGCCGCGAGATCGTCACCGCATAAAAAGTCTCGACGATATCTGGTAGTTGTGTTGCCTCGATGAGGCGTCCTGTCTCAAGCTCATCCTTAACCACGATGGGCGGCACGACAGCGATGCCAACGTCCTCGCGGGCCAAGAGGCGGATCATCGCCATGTCATCAACTTCAGCTGCGACTTTCGGACGAACGCCCAAACGGTCCGCCAGAGCATCAAAGCCAGCGCGCATCGAGCTGGCAAGCGGTGGCAAAATGACCGGGTGATCTCTAAGCAATCCAGCCACGGAGACCTTGCCCAACACCCGTTCAGGGGTGCCGACGAGACTGACATGTTGCTGAGCGATTTGGTGGATGATCCAAGGTGTGGCGGAATCGTGAGCCGGTGCTTGGTTTACCAAAGCAACATCAAGGTGCAGGGCTTCCAGGCCTTTCAAGAGATCAGCAAAGCTGCCGGAACTGGAGATCACTTCAACATCTTCGCGGGCGAGCAAGGGCCTTAGAAACCCAACTTGGAAGTTCCGCGAGAGAGTTGCGAGGGCCCCTACGCGCAGAATCTGACGGGCAGTGCCTGTTTCCCTCAAAGTGCCCAAAAGCTCGTCGCCAGCCGCGAAAATCGTGTCTGCATGGTCCAAAGTGATCCGGCCAGCCTCCGTGAGGAGCAATTGTTTTCCACGGCGCTCGAACAACTGGTGGCCAAGTTGCGTCTCCAGTTTCTGGATCTGCGTTGAGAGCGCAGATTGGGAGATATTCAACCTTTCTGCTGTGCGTGTCAGGTTGCCTTCGTGAGCCACAGCCCAAAAATAACGTAGGTGATTATAATTAAGCGCGGCCATCTTCATTCTCCAAAACAGAACGATAAAAGACATATAATGAATTTTTAAGATCGAACAATCGTTGGTATCTCCAAAATCAAGAAAATTTCGGAGTTCCTCATCAATGTCGATTATTTCCCTAGTGCCCTTGGCAGCACCGCTTGCGCTGGTCGGCGCAGCTCTGGTGGCTCGGACCGACAGCGGGATCAGGCCTCGTAAGGCGCTTCAAGTCACGCGTCTTGCTACCGTCTTCGCACTTGTCATTGCAGTCGCATCCGCACTCACGGTTCCGCTGACCGGCGGCGGCACGTCGCCGCTCATCGGTGCCGCCGAATTTGGACTGTCGATCCGACTGGATGCCTTGAGTGCCATCATGATGGTGCTGGTCACCTTTGTTGGGGCCATCGTAGTGCAATACAGCCGCAACTATATGGACGGGGACGCTCAGCAGGGCCGCTTCATGGCGCAGCTTTCCCTGACTGTGGCCTGTGTGCTGCTCCTGGTGCTTTCCGGTAATCTGGTCCAGCTGATTGTCTCTTGGGTCATCACCAGCTTGGCATTCGATCGTCTTTTGGTGTTCTACAAGGAACGGCCGAAAGCGCGCCTTGCGGCCAAGAAGAAGTTCATTGTTGCCCGCTTTGGAGATTTGGGGCTGCTGGTAGCGGTGACGCTGCTCATGTACACCTTCGGCACTTCGGACATTGCGACGATCCTCCAGGCAGCCGGTTCGATGAGCGAAGCTCCGTTGGCGGTCACCATCGCAACGTTTCTGCTCGTCATTGCGGCGATCACCAAATCGGCTCAGTTCCCGACACATGGCTGGCTGACAGAGGTGATGGAGACGCCAACCCCGGTTTCCGCACTGCTTCACGCAGGTATCATCAACGCAGGGGGCTTCCTGATTGTGCGCCTAGCGGATGTGATGATGCTGTCATCCGGCGCGTTGCACATTCTCGCGCTTGTCGGTGGCTTTACCGCACTCTTCGGCGCCATTGTGATGTTGACGCAGACAAGCGTGAAGGTGTCGTTGGCCTGGTCCACCGTGTCTCAGATGGGCTTCATGCTGTTGCAGTGTGGCTTGGGTCTGTTTTCACTCGCGGTCCTGCACATCGTCACCCACTCCCTTTACAAGGCACACGCCTTTCTATCCTCCGGCAGTGTGGTTGAAATCGCGCGTGCATCTTGGGTACCAGACACAGCCAAGCCCAAGGTTGGGCTGGTGACGCTCGGCCTTGCCATGGCGCTGGGGCTCTACGTGGGTGTTGGTATGTTGTTTGGCCTCTCCACCTCTACCGATCTTCAGGTGTTCGCTGTCGGCAGCATTCTAGTCATGGGCCTGACCTTCCTGTTCGCACAGGCGTCTAGTGGCCGCACCAGCAAATATGTCCTCGGCCGTACGTTTATCGCAGGAAGCGTCATTTCGGTCGCCTACTTCGGTCTGCACGCATTGGCAAGCATCACTCTCGGACACATGCTTCCAGCGCCGGTACAAGCTGGCGTGCTCGAGATGGCGATCATGGCGCTCGCGGTCGGTTCGTTCGCCGTAGTGACCTTCCTGCAGATCATTGAACCGTCCAACGCCAAGTCGGACTTCTGGCGCGCGGCACGTATACATGCGGCAAACGGCTTTTACGCCAATGCTTACTTTGACCGTTTCGTCGGCGCCTTGAACCGGCCTGCTGGCTCTTCGAACTAAGGAGTTTGTCATGAACGCACCATTCAACCTCGACAGCGCTGCGCTCAGTTCTCAAGCTCCTTTGGTAGCTGAAGACGCGCTTAAAGCCGCAACAGCGGCAGCTGGTAAAATCGCCCCTCTGTGGTCTTTGAAAACCTTCGTGGCTGTGAACCCGTTTCTGGGTCTGTCTGATCAGCGCTTTGATGAGGCCGCCCAAACCATGGCGCAAGTGGCCGGTGCGCGCATGACCATGCCACGGGCCTTCTACATGGATGCACTCGACAGGGGGCGCATTAGCCATGGCGATCTTGCCGCGGCGCTGGACGAAGCGCAGATTGACGGTTTGCCGCGAGATCCAGAACTTTTCTTGGCACTTGCGCGCTCTGAAAAGGCACAGAACCTCACAGTGTTGCCCACCCTGACCGACATCGCTGGCGATATCGACGGCATGGATTGGTCTGAGCTGATGCTGGAAAGCATTGCGCGCTATGCTGCGGAATATTTCGACGAGGGTCAGGCTTCTTGGGTTACGGTGACCCGTGAGAAGGGCTTCTATGAAGGATGGCATGAGACGGCGTCAGTAGATCGGACTGCCGATGTGGCTGGCCTGAAGGGCTTCCGCAAGGCTGTGAAGGCAATGCCTAAAAATGCGGAGGGCCTGATTGCGCTTGCCGCAGAACGTTTCGGTCTCACCAAAGCATCCGTAGACCTCTACTTCCATCGCCTCTTGATGACAGTTGGTGGCTGGTCGTCCTATGCGCGCCAGAAGGTTTGGCAGACAGAGTTGAATGGCGGTACGGATGCGACGCTGACCGATTTCCTCGCCATCCGCTTGGCGTGGGAACTGGCAATCTGGGAACTATGTGCTGACAAGGCTGGCTTTGACAGCGCTTGGAAGGCGGCAGTGAAGTCCTACGAAAATCCAAGGGAACAGCAGGCTGTCAGCATCGCTTGTGTGTTTCAGTCCGCCTATGACAAGGCATGGCAGCGGGATTTCGTAACCAAGTTTGCGGTGGAGTCCAAGAAAGCCGAGCCAAAGCGCATGAGCGTTCAGGCCGCCTTCTGTATTGATGTGCGCTCAGAAGTGTTCCGCCGTGCCCTTGAAACCGCTTCTCAAGACGTGGAGACCATTGGCTTTGCGGGCTTCTTCGGCTTCCCCATCGAGTATGTGCCACTCGGTCAGCGCCATGGTGGGGCACAGTGTCCGGTCCTGCTCAAACCGCAGTTCATCGTCTGCGAAAGCGTAGGCGGTGCGGATGCTGTTGAGGAAAAGTCTATCCTTGATCTGCGCATGTTCCGACGCAAGGCGGGCAAGGCGTTCAAGTCGTTCAAGCTGGCTGCGGTGTCTTCATTTGCCTTCGTGGAGACCCTCGGTTTGACCTACATTGGCAAGTTGGCGACCGATGCACTCGGTTTGTCTCGCCCGGTGCCGCATCCATTGGTGGATGGGTTTGACAAGGACGTGCAGGACCGGCTCACCCCGGATGTCACTTCTGGCGAGTTGGATGGCCGGATCACGGGTTTCACAGAGACAACACGGGTGGACATGGCGCAAGCCGTGCTCACCGCAATGTCATTGACCAAGAACTTTGCTCGGATTGTACTGCTGGCCGGACATGGCTCAACCACGGTGAACAACCCACATGCCTCCGGCCTCGATTGTGGCGCGTGTGGTGGCCACACCGGAGAGGCCAATGCCCGTGTCGCAGCCGCAATTCTCAACGACAGGAAGGTTCGCGAAGGGTTAAAGGCTCGTGGCATCGAAGTGCCTGAGGATACGATCTTTCTGGGTGCCCTTCATGACACCACAACCGATGAAGTTCAGGTCTACGGAGAAGAGAGCATTCCAGCGACGCATATCGCTGAGTTTGTAAAGCTCAAGGAGCAACTCGCCGACGCCGCAAAGCTGGCACGTGCTGAACGTGCCGCCCAGCTCAACCTGGAAGAGGGCAAGCCGGTGGATGGGCAGATCTTGGCGCGTTCCACCGATTGGGCTCAAGTCCGTCCTGAGTGGGGCCTTGCAGGATGCGCGGCCTTCGTCGTGGCGCCACGCGAGCGCACTGCAGGCCTTGATTTCGGCGGGCGTTCCTTCCTGCACAGCTATGAATGGCAGCAGGACGAGGGCTTCAAGGTTCTGGAACTCATCATGACGGCACCGATGATTGTCACGAGTTGGATCAGCCTGCAGTACTACGGGTCAACCGTGGACAACAAGGTGTTCGGCAGCGGCAACAAGGTGTTGCATAACGTGGTCGGAACCATCGGTGTGCTTGAAGGTAATGGCGGTGACTTGCGTCCGGGTCTTCCAATGCAGTCGATCCATGATGGAGAAAAGCTTATCCATGAGCCGCTGCGCCTTAACGTTGCCATTGAGGCACCAATCGAAGCCATGAACGCCATCATCGAACGTCACGAGATGGTTCGCAATCTGGTGGACAATGGTTGGCTGCACCTGTTCGCGTTGGGCGAAAATGGCCAGGTGACCGCGCGCTATACTGGAAACCTGAACTGGGAAGACGCTGACCATCAGGTCGTTTCCCAAGCCGCGTAACCTTAGGGCAAAGGCTGAGCCAAGAAGAAAAAGGCCGTACCTCCGGGTGCGGCCATTTCCATTTGCGTGCAAATACTTGGTTTGTTGACGCCATACACCGAATGGGTGCTTAATTGATGCTCGATCACCCTTTGAAGGCTTCAAGACGTTATCGGTATGGGTATGAACGCGACCTGCAAAATGAACGATGCTGAATGGACGTTCTTCAAATCATTTGTCTCTGAGCGACAAGCTCGGCGCGGCCGTCCGCCTCAAAACCATCGACTGGTGCTGGATGGCGTGTTCTGGGTCGCACAAAATGAGCGCAAGTGGCGCGACCTGCCAGACCATTTCGGCAACTGGAGCTCCATCCATCGACAGTTCAAACGGTGGAGCGAAGCCGGGCTCTGGCAGGATCTTGAAGTGGCCCTCGACGACACGCTGGCGTGCTGTGAAGGAAATTGTCCAATCGATGCGCACGCCGTTGCCATTCCCTGCGATGTGCTGCAAAGCGAGCGGGAGACCCTGAAGGCCAAGATATACTCCGCCCAGCAGGTTGCCCGCCGCCGTCGCGGATTAGCCTCAAGGCGCTGAAGTCTTTCCCTCGCGATTTCAATAGCCTATCCCTCTAGTCTTTGGGCTAAGAACAGCTCTATTGTTCTCGACAGGCCTCATCAAACCTGCTGAATTGCTGACAATGAAAAGCGGAAGCTGAGTTGGCGATGCGTGCGGGTTGGGAGGCCTGCGGCGTGTCAACTCCAAGAGCATATGGGAGGGGAAATGGGCGCGCTTTCACCGCAGGACTTTGGCGAGGTAGACTACGTTGTGGTAGGCGCAGGGTCTGCCGGGTGTGTTCTCGCCAATCGCCTTAGCGCCAACCCAAAAAACCGGGTGCTCCTGTTGGAGGCCGGGGGTCGAGACAACTACCATTGGATCCATATTCCCGTCGGCTATCTGTACTGCATCGACAATCCGCGCACGGATTGGCAGTTCAAAACCGTTTCTGAGAAAGGCTTGAACGGGCGTCAGCTCATTTATCCCCGCGGCAAGGTGTTGGGCGGATGCTCCTCTATCAATGGCATGATTTACATGCGCGGGCAGGCAGCAGATTATGATCTTTGGCGTCAACTGGGAAACCGAGGATGGGGCTGGGATGAGGTGCTGCCTTACTTCAAAAAGCACGAGGACCACGCGTTTAGAAATGGGCATTACCACGGGCAAGGTGGGGAACTTAGAGTTGAAAAACAGCGTCTCCATTGGGACATTCTGGATGCGGTACGGGATGCGGCTGAGGAGCTGGGCATACCCAAGGTAGATGATGTAAACGCGGGTACCAATGAAGGTGCTGCCTATTTTGAAGTAAACCAACGTGGCGGTGTCAGGTGGAGTGCGGCCCGTGCCTTTCTGGAACCCGTCAAAAAACGCGAAAACCTTCAGATCTTGACGGGCGCGCAGGTGGAGCGGATCACATTTGATGGAGCGCGCGCCACGGGCCTTGTCTTTCATCATCAAGGTAAGCCCCGTTTGGTGCGAGCCCACAAGGAGACCATTCTGGCGGCAGGTGCCATAGGTTCTCCGCAAATCCTTCAGCTCTCTGGCATAGGCCCTGTTGAGCTGCTGAAGCAACATGGCATTGAGGTGCGCAGGAATGCGCCCGGCGTTGGGGCGAACTTGCAAGATCATTTGCAGCTGCGCACAATCTTCAAGATCAAAGGCGCGCTAACACTCAATGAAATGCAGAAGGGGATCTGGGGCAAGGCCAAGATCGCGCTGGAATACGCCTTGAAGCGCTCAGGCCCGATGTCCATGGCACCCAGTCAACTTGGCATCTTCACGCGCTCCCATGAGCGCTATGAAACGCCGAACATTGAGTATCACGTTCAGCCCTTGTCCCTGGAGAAGTTTGGCGACCGGCTCCATGACTTCCCGGCGATAACCGTATCTGTATGCAATCTGCGTCCAGAAAGCCGAGGGCGGGTAGCGATTACCTCCAATGACTTTAAAGAGAAGCCGGAGATACGGCCAAATTATCTGACAGCTCAGGAGGATCAGGAGGTGGCGATTGCCTCGATAAGACACGCGCGTCGTCTTATGGCGACGCAGCGCTTGGCCCGTTTTGCCCCTAAAGAGATCAAGCCGGGTTTGACCTATCAAAGTGATGAGGAGCTTGTTGAAGCTGCCGGGGATGTGGGAACGACCATTTTCCATCCCGTGGGAACAGCGAAGATGGGCCATGATCCGATGTCTGTGGTGTCAGACACCCTCAAGCTCCATGGCTTTGAAGGGCTCCGCGTTGTAGACGCCTCAATCATGCCCACAATCACCTCAGGCAACACGCATGCACCAGTCACGATGATTGCCGAGAAGGCTGCAGAAATGATCCTCGGGGATGATCAACGGCGAGGCTCCTAAAAGGACAGAGCGGCAGTGTCCTCTGGCTTTTTTAAGGGTGTGTAAGGCAGGCCCAAACTCTGGCAAGTGATACGCCAAGTCTCATCCAGTTGGTTGTAGGAACGGAAAAGGTTTGCGTTCACAATCATGCCGTCCAGCACCACTTGCAGGAAAACTCCTTTTGCTTTTGCTTCTGACACGCCCATGTCTTTTAGGATCTGCTCAAGAAGTTCTGCAAGCCAACGCTTGTGGTTCTGCGAAACGTTCTGCAACTCATCGTTGCCTTGAAACTCCCCCATGGCCTTGATGAACATGCAGCCGAAGAAGTTCCGCGACAGGAACCATCTCAAGTGCCAGTCGAACAGTTCCTGAAGCCGTTGCTCGGGTGTGGCAAGGCCATCAAGCGCGCAAACAAGAGAACTGCTGAAACGCTGGTGGCGTAGCTCCAATACCGCTTCAACCAACTTGTCCTTGTTCTTGAAGTATTTGTAGAGCGTCATCTTGGAGACCTTGGCCTCATCGCGGATCAGGTCGACGCCCACGGCCGTGTACCCGTGTTCGTTGAACAGTCGCATTGCGGCTTCCAGAATGTCGTCTTTCTTGCTCATGAAACTCCCCTCAAGTTGCTCTTGGCATACATCGCCTGCTTGCAAATTCCAACTGGACAATATATGTACAGACCGGTCTGTACATATATAGGAGTCGCGTATGTTTGAGAAGATAAAGGGTTCCGCCAAATCCCCTGCAAGGCCTGCCATCCCGCAAATCCTGAATGGCCTGATTGGAGGTTTCGCTGGCATTGGCGTGGTTGCTTACTTGGCCGAGGTTTCAAACCTTCCGCTGCTCATGGCGCCATTTGGAGCAACTTGTGTATTGTTGTTTGCAGCGCCAGCCGCGCCTTTGGCGCAGCCTAGAAACGTTGTGCTCGGCCATCTCATTGCCGCATCAGTTGGACTGTTGGTTCTGAACATTTTGGGGGCAGGGCTGTTTCAGATGGCGCTGGGCGTTGGGGTTGCAATTGCCTTGATGCAGGTGTTTCGCGCAGTGCATCCACCTGCTGGTGCAAACCCCCTTGTCGTCATTCTAGGAGGAGTGACAGACTGGTGGTTTTTGGTCACGCCTGTACTCATCGGGGCGCTCACCTTGGTCTTGATTGCCCTTGTTCTGAACAATCTGGGCAAGGGAAAAAACTGGCCGGTCTACTGGGCATAAAAAAAGGCCCCGCGGCAATGCGGGGCAGTTTGGTCGGCTTCTTGTTTTTGCCTAGAACGGCAGGCCAACATATTCATAGGCAAGTGCCTGTTGCATAGGTGGGTGCTGTAGCAGCAGGTCGTATGTGTTGGCCTGGATGCGGCGCGTAAACGGATCTTCATTTGGGAAGGCGTGCAGCATCTTGGTCATGCGCCATGAGAAGTTCTCCGCGCTCCAAACACGCCGTAAAGCGTCCGCGGAGTAGCGCTCCAAATGCTGAGACCTGTTATGTTTGAGGTGTTCTATCAAGCCGCGTGACAGGTAATGGACGTCGGAAAAGGCCAGGTTCAGCCCCTTTGCACCGGTCGGGGGCACGATATGAGCGGCATCACCTGCAAGAAATAGCGCTCCGTATTGCATGGGCTCGGCAACAAAGCTGCGAAGCGGCGCGATTGATTTTTCAATGGAAGGGCCCGTGGTGATCTTTCCAGCAATGTCATCTGGCATTCGGCGCAGCAAGGCTTCCCAAAATCGGTCGTCCGTCCAGTCTTCAATCGCGTCATTGATATCACATTGCACATAATAGCGGCTCAGCATCGGATTGCGCTGAGAGGCTAGGGCAAAGCCGTCCTCGTGATAGGCGTAGACCAGCTCTTTCAATGGCGGCACCTCAGCCATGATGCCAAGCCAGCCGAACGGATAGGCGCGCTCAAAAACCTTAAGAACATCCGAGGGGATCGATTGCCGGCTTACACCGTGAAAACCATCACATCCGGCAATAAAACTACACGCAATCTCATAGTTCTCGCCGTCCTTGGAAAACGTCACTCGAGGCCTGTCAGACTTCAAGTCATGGAGTGCCACTTGTCCGGCCTCGTTGATCACATGGCCGCCATCGCGTTCTCTTGCGGCATAGAGATCTTCGGTAATAGCCGTTTGGCCATAGGCCATCATCTGCTTGCCGGTCCATTTCACCGTATCGATGTAGACACCGGGCTTGCCTTGCCAGGCAATGGCACCGCCGTTTTTGGGAAGGCCTTCCCGATCCATGCGCTCGCCAAGGTCATAGTCCCTCAGCATTTGGACGGTGCCGTGCTCCAAAAAACCGGCACGAATGCGAGCCAGAACATAGTCTTTGGTTTGTCGCTCCAGAACGATGCTCTCGATGCCGTGCTTTTGAAGGATGTGCGAAAGAAGAAGACCAGCAGGTCCTCCACCAATAATGGCCACCTGTGTGGTGAAGTGTTTCGCACCCATTCCTGAACCTCCCCAAAGTGCGGCAAGTCTCCCAACCTGATCGCACTCATAGACTTCGCTTTGATCGAAAATTGCATAGTCATTTCAAAATGAATAATGAAAAATCGGCGCTGTTTAATCACGAAAGTGCTATGCCTGAGCCTAGGCATGGAGCCAACGATCAGGCAATCAGCTCACTGAAATTCATAGCTTTACGGGTATGATAATGCCCTCGAATATCATTTTTCATATGCAAAGCTGCATGTAAATCTCCCTCATGAGGAGGATGCCATGGAGTTCATCGAAACAAATGGTGTTGTGTTGCACTGTGCCATTCAAAGAGTTGAAAAGGGGCCACCGCCTCTTGTGTTTATCAACTCATTGGGCAGTGACTTTCGGATTTGGACGGGTGTCTGCGCACGGCTTGGAGATGGTTGGTCCACACTGCGCTATGACAAGCGCGGCCATGGCCTCTCAGAGGAAGGCACAGATGCCTACTCCATTGGCCGTCATGCCGATGATCTTATTGGACTTCTGACCAAAACTGGCTTCGATGGGGTGGTGCTCTGCGGCTTGTCGGTCGGCGGCTTGATCGCACTGGAGATTTGGCGCAAGCGACCGGACCTCGTTGCGGGCTTGGTCCTATGCGATACGGCCGCCAAAATCGGTACTGCTCAGATGTGGCAGGACCGTATTGATCTGATCCGCAAGGATGGCATTGCCGCGCTCGCGGAGCCTGTTTTGGAGCGCTGGTTTTCCAGCGGATTTCGCAGTTGCTGCCAAGAACAGGTTTCGGGTTACCGAAGTATGTTGGTGCGCACGGCTCTCGATGGGTACTTGGGCACATGCGAGGCCATCAGAGATGCTGACCTTACCGAGGTGCTCCAGTCAATCACCGTGCCAACCCTGTGTCTGTGTGGTGATGAAGATGGTTCAACACCCGCAGAAGTGGTGATGGACATGCAGGAGAAAATCCCCGGTTCTTCCTTCGAAATGATCGAATACGCCGGGCACCTGCCTTGCGTGGAACAGCCTGACGCGATTGCGCAGTTACTGGCGCAGTTCGTTGCCAAGGTGCATGTGCAAGGACAAAGATAGATGAAAAACAAGTCGGAAAGACACCGCCAAGGCATGGAAACGCGTCGGCGGGTATTGGGCACTGCGCACGTAGATCAAGCCGAGAGGAGCAAGAGTTCTTTTGATGAACCGTTTCAGGACCTGATCACCGAGGCGGCATGGGGTTCTGTTTGGTCCAGAAGTGACTGGCAGCCGAGGGACCGCTCCATTGTAACAATTGCGCTTCTTGCTGCGTTGGGGCACGAAGAGGAGCTTGCCATGCACATCCGGGCCACAGTGAATACCGGGGCAAGCCGTGAAGATGTTCGGGAGGCCTTGCTTCACGTGGCCATCTATGCCGGGGTTCCGGCTGCAAACAGCGCAATAAAGATCGCCAAGAACATCTTTGATGAGGCAGATGGGGAGGGGACTGGATCATGACAAAAACGCTTGGCGCCTTTTATCCGCGTGACAGGAGTTGGCATCCAAAGGCCTATACACCTGAGTACAAGACCAGTGTGCTGCGGTCGCCGCAAAAGCCTCTTGTGTCCCTTGGTAGCACACTGAGTGAGACCACAGGTCCCGTATTCGGCCACAGCGCCTTGGGTGAGCTGGATGCTGACTTGATCCTGAACTACGCAAGGCCAGGAGAAAGCGCGCTGGGTGAACGTATTATCGTTCACGGTCGGGTGTTGGATGAGAACGCACGCCCAGTCCCAAATGTGCTGATCGAAGTTTGGCAGGCCAATGCGGGTGGGCGCTACCGGCACAAGAAAGACGGGTACCTTGCCCCGCTTGATCCAAACTTCGGCGGCTGTGGCCGGGTATTGACCGATGAGGAGGGCTACTATGCCTTCCGCACCATCAAGCCGGGTCCTTACCCCTGGCCAAATGGAGTGAACGACTGGCGTCCCGCTCACATCCATTTCTCCCTGTTTGGCAGTGGTTTCGCGCAGCGGCTGATTTCGCAGATGTATTTTGAAGGCGATCCGCACATCGCACTATGCCCTATCGTCAATACAATCGGCGATCCCGATGCAATCGACATGCTCACCGCCAAGCTGGACATGAAGAACACCATTCCCATGAACGCGCGGGCCTATCGTTTTGATGTGGTGCTTCGAGGGCGCAGATCGACCCTTTTTGAAAATCGCATGGAGGGCAACTGAGGTGGTCAAGTTTGAGTATCTTAAAGAAACCCCATCCCAAACTGCGGGCCCTTACTTGCATATTGGCTGCACCCCCAACTTCATCGGCAATGACGGTATCTATGCGCGGGACTTGGGCAGCTCCATGGTTGCGGAAGGTGCCAAGGGCGAGAGAATTGTCGTGTCCGGGCGTATCTTTGATGGAGCTGGCGCGACGATCAAAGACGCCATGGTCGAAATCTGGCAGGCCGACGCCGATGGTCTTTACAATAGCCCTGAAGACCCAAGAGGGGACGCAGATCCGCACTTCACGGGTTGGGGACGCCAACCGGTGGATATGGAAACGGGTGTTTTCCAGTTTGAAACCATCAAGCCGGGTCAGGTTCCCTTTCCAGATGGGCGCATGCAAGCACCTCACATCAGTCTGTGGATCGTCGCCCGTGGCATCAATCTCGGACTTAATACCCGGCTCTACTTCGCTGATGAAGACGAGGCCAATGCGGTCGATCCGGTTCTGCAGCGCATTGAGCACAAGCACCGGATCCAGACCTTGATTGCCGGGAAAGTTGATGGTGGTTACGCCCTCGATATCTACCTTCAAGGAGACAATGAAACGGTGTTCTTTGACCTATAGATGGGATGGTTCAATGCACGCAGGCCGATGCCTTGATGGAATGAAGACATGATGGCAAATGACTTCTTTGCCGCTTCTTTGTTTCAGGAGGAAGCTGTTGCCAGCCTTTTTAGCGCTCGAACGATCTTGAACCACGCGCTTGCCTATGAGGTGGCAGCGGCCAAAGCCATGGCATCCAGCGGCATGATCGATCGGATCCACGCGGACGCCATCGTTGAAAAAGCCGCCAGCTTCCGCCCCCAACTGGAACAAATCGCAGCTGGACAACTTCGTGATGGAGTGATCGTTCCGGAGTTCGTAGGCCAACTGCGCCGCCACGTAGCAGGGGAAGCTGCCGAGTTTCTCCATAGTGGCCTCACCAGTCAGGATGTGTTGGACACAGCGTTGGTGTTGAGTTTTCGCGAGGCCCTCACCATTCTCGAGGGCCGCATTGCCAATGTGGCCAAAGCACTAGGCGTCCTGGATCAGCAGTTTGGCGCTGCGTCCTTGATGGCGCGCACTCGGATGCAAGCCGCCATGCCTATAACGGCTCATGATCGGCTTTCAAACTGGCAGCGGCCCTTGCTGCGGTTGAAAGCGGACCTTGAGTCTCATCGCGAAAACGCACTCGCTTTACAGTTCGGTGGCCCTGTCGGGACGCGGAATGGTTTTGATGGGAAAGAAGATGTGTTCGCCAAAGCCTTGGCGAAAGACCTGTCGCTGGTAGATCCCGGATCTGCGTGGCACACCGACAGAGTGTCGTTTTCCCGCCTTGCCGAGTTGGTGTCGCACCTGACAGCCCAGCTTGGCAAAATAGGTCAGGACGTTTCTCTCATGGCTCAGCAGGGCGTTGAGGAGATAAGGCTAGGTGGGGGAGGCGGCTCTTCCGCGATGGCGCATAAAAAAAATCCGGTGAAGGCGGAGCTTCTCATCGCTTTGGCCAGATTCAATGCGACGCAAATTGCTGGTGTCCATCACAGCCTCATGCATGAACAGGAACGGTCTGGTAGTGCCTGGATGCTGGAGTGGATGATTCTACCTCAAATGTTGTGTGTTGCAGCTAAGAGTCTAGCCGTTGGTGAGAAGCTGTTACTTGAGGTAGAGGCAATTGGTGCAGAGTGAATAAATCTGTTCGAAAGATCGGGTACAATGCCGCGCAGCTCCAGATGCGTGGCTTTTTTCTGTAGAGTAGTTGCACGGGTTCGGCTGCTCACTGGACTTGCGATTTTTTCAAATGCTAGAGATTTTGGGCACAAAAAACTACAGGTTGAGGATATGAAGAAAACCGCTGCTCTAGTCTTCGCTGCTGCCATGGCATACACCCATATGGCTTCGGCGAAGGACATTAACGCCAATGATCCGATCGGTATGGCTGATGCCATGCGTGACCTAGGCTATCAGGCCAAGCTTGAGAAAGATCACCAAGGGGATCCGATGATCCGCAGCTCTGTTTCAGGTGTGCGTTACAGCATCTATTTCTATGGCTGCACTGAAGGCAAGGACTGTAATGGCATCCAGTTCAGCGCAGTATGGGATCTGGAAAACGGTATTGATATGGACAGCATCAATACATGGAATGAAGAGCGTATTGTCGGCAAGGCCTATATCGACGATGAACGCGATCCTTACCTTGAGTACTTTGTCACCACAAAGGGTGGCCTTACAGAAGAAAATTTCGAAGACGCTGTTGATTGGTGGCGCGTGGCTGTTGGCCAGTTCATCAATCACATTGAGGAAACCGAAGCCTGAGCCAAGTCGGAAGATGCGGTTTGCTGCTTAGATGTGTCAAAGACGCAGTGGCATCGAAATTCTCTGTTTTCAGAACTGAAACTGAAAAACCTCGCAGTTTAGCTTGCGAGGTTTTTTGTTGGGCATACTGGGTTAGCCGCTAAGTACATGCGGCAACCACAGGACCAGTGCCGGAAAACTCAGCAAAATTATGACCCGTATGATCTCCGCCATGAAGAATGGCAGGACGCCCTTGAATGTTTCAATCATGGGAATGTCGCGGGCAAGCGCGGATATGACGAACACATTCATACCGACTGGTGGTGTGATCAGCCCCAGTTCCACAACAATGAGTGCCAGAATGCCAAACCAGACCTTCAAGTCTTCAGTGCTCATGCCATAGCCCGAGCCCTCGGCCATTTGATAGATGCCGCCATTCATCTCCGACAGGACTGGCCAAAAGAAGGGTATCACCAGAAGCATCATGGAAAGGCTATCCATCAAGCAACCGAGCAGGATCAGGGCAATGAGGAGCAGAACGAGAACGGTCATTGGCTCCAACCCGCTCGCTGCAACCCATGCTGCCGCCTCTTGTGGCAAGCCGCTGCGCGACATGAAGATCTTCAAGAGTTCCGCACCGAGCAGGATCAAGTAGATCATTCCAGAGGTGCTGGCCGTCTCCCGAAGCGCTTCCCCCATCACTCTGAAGTTGATCTTCCGCTGGATGAGGCCAAAGCACAGCACGAGAAAGACGCCAACGGCCGCGGCTGGAGTGGGGTTGTAAAGACCAATATAAATGCCGCCGATCACCAGTCCGAACACAATCAGCACCGGTATCATTCCTACCGTTGCTGCAACAAATTCTTCCCTGCTGCCCGCTCCACCCTTTGGTCCAGCCGTGGGGGTGATCAGCACATAAAGCGCGATGGTGAGCAGAAACAGAATGACGGCCAGTGCGCCGGGAATAAAGGCTGCCACGAACATCGTGACGATGTTGGCTTCAACGATGATGGAGTAGATGATGAGCACTACGGAGGGGGGTATGAGAATTCCAAGGACGCCGCCGGCCGCCAGTGTGCCAGTGGCCAATGCGCCAGAATAGTTGTAGCGCCGCAGTTCAGGCAGAGCGACTTTGCCCATTGTGGAGGCCGTTGCAAGTGATGAGCCGCAGATCGCACCAAAGCCTGCACAGGAGGCAATCGCCGCCATGGCTGTTCCGCCTCGCAGCCAGCCCAGCCAGGCATTCGCTGCGCGAAACAGCGCTTGGCTCAAGCCTGTCTTGGCGGCCAATGCGCCCATTAAAACGAACAGTGGCACGACCGACAGATCGTAGATGGAGAACTGACCATAGGCGAGTGTCTTTAGCTGGCTGAGCAGAAGTTGAGGGCCGTTGATAAGGGAAATGCCAATGCCGCCGACGATGATCATGGCATAGGCAATGGGAATCCGGATTCCAATCAGCAGAATGAGAACCAACAAACCACCAATGCCGAGGGTGAGAGATTCAGCCATACGGGTACCGCGTCAAAGCAGTTGTGGTGGCGTTCAGGAGCGAAATCATTGCCGCAATAGAAAGCAAAGCCAAAGAGATGAGGATCGGAACAAAGGCGAGCCAGTGAGGGATTTGAAGGATTGTTGTGGTGTACTCGTAAAGCCGCTGATCCTCCATACCAAGATACATGCGCCATAAAAGAAGCAGGGCAAACCCGAGTGCAATAAGTGAGGCAACAAGGGAGAGCACGGCCTTGATGCGAATGGATGCACGGGCTGTAAAAACATCTGCTGTCACATTGGCATCTTTCAACTGGCAGTAAGGAAGGAATGAAAATGCAGCAATGGCAACGCCCATTTCCGTAAGTTCAAAGTCCCCAGGAAATGGGTGCCCAAAAATGCCCCCGATCACGGAGATCATATTGACGGCGACCACCAGCAGCAACAGGACGCCGCCAGCCATTGCCCAGCCTGTTATTGTGACCTCTGCCAGCCGTTTCAGGCTGGCAGTTCTATGCGGAGGCCGAGTGGCAGTCATTCTTATTGGCCGCTGTGTTTTGCGATGGCTGCGCGGGCTTTCTCAACCAAGGCCGGGCCGTCAATACCTTTTGAGCTGACCTCCGCCACCCAGCGATCGACGACGGGCGCCAGGGCCTCATTAAATACCGCGGTTTCCTCGTCAGTCAGGATGATGTGAGTATTTCCGGCCTTTTCTGCCAGCCCAATGCCGAAGTCATCTGCGTTGCGCCAGATCTCCCCAACCTGTGCCAGCCATTCCTCGTTGGAAGCCTCACGAAAGGCCTGCTGTACATCGTTGGGCAGGCTGTCCCATCGAGCCTTGTTCATGGAAACCTGAAAAACAGCAGTTCCAAAGCGTGCGTTGGCAGCGCCTTCGATCTGGTATTGAGTCTGCTCCTGAATCTTGAGCGGAGGGATGATTTCCCAAGGAATGAACGCGCCGTCAATAACGCCCTTTTGCAATGCCTGTGGCAGGTCAGGCACTGGCATGGCAGCGGGCGACGCGCCAAGTGCCTCAATGACCCATGCGCCAGTGCGAGACGGCGTGCGAAGGGCTGTGCCTGACAGATCTTCAGGACTGCGAACTTCCTTGTCCCGCATTTGAATGCCGTTACCTGCGTGTACGTGCAGGAACATCACCTCTAGGCCTTTGTACTCTTGTTTTAGGTCGCTCTCAAAAAGGTCATTGAGCGCCAGATTGGCCGCCTTGGGATCGTTGACGTAGACGAGTGGGAGCTCCATCACCTCTGTGCGAGGGAAAAGACCCGGTGTGTAGCCGTTTAACGTCCAGACAAGATCAACCACGCCGTCGCGCGCTTGAGAGACAAGTTCAGGAGGGCGCCCGCCGAGTGTCATGGAGGGGAATATTTCAATGGAAACTTTACCCCCCGACTTCTCCGCTACAGCCCGCGCCCATGGTTCAAGCATCTGCGCATGCGCGGGGGCTTTGTTGCTTAGGAAGTGATGCAGCTTGAAGGTATAGTCTGCTGCGTTCGCTGCGCCGACAGCAAAAATTGCAGGAAGCGCGGAGGCCGCCAACATTGATAATGCACCCAGTGTCTTCATGGTATCCTCCCAAAATCGGAAACTTCGACGCTACAGTAGTCAGGTGCCACATCAGGTAAACCTAACCTCTGGTTGAATGCGTGACTCCGAATATGTGCATGCAGCTACAAAAACAGAAACGGACCTGCAAGGCTCAGCTCTTCACAAAATATAACCCAGCGTTCTCCGATGAACTACGTAGATCCCTATCTATTCCATGTCGCGTTTGGTGCGTAAAATTTGTTTTTCGGCCCGTATCATGCCGGTTTGGATATGTATGGATGGGGGCGAGGTCAGGCCTCAGCGAGTTCTGTAGGCTGTGCAAAGCCCTCTGAGCTGATGTCTTTCAGTATTTCGGAAAAGAATAGGGAAGCGGGACCCTGTTGCTGATCGGATCGGGTGACGAGGCCGACCGCTCCTCGTGTTGATGAGGTGTCAATCGGCAGTTCAACGAACTGCCCAGACGCAATTTCTGCAGCGATAACCCCTCGTGAGATAATCCAGATTGCCTGATGGTCCCGGGTAAAAGCCCGGCCAAAGGAATCCGACACTGTTTCGATTGCATGAATAGGTTCAGGGATGCCTTGCTCGATGAAAAGGCGATCAACGAACGGCCGGATTATCGAGGCGGCTGAAGGCAGCAAGACAGGATAATCGTTGAACTGCTGAATGGATAGCTGCAGGGTTTTCGCAAGAGGATGGTTGGCGTCCACCGCAAAAACCACGCGTTCTCTATAAAGCGGATCAAATGTCAGGTTCTGCATGTTTTCGGGCGCAGGTAGCCGGCCCATAACCATGTCCAGTTCACCGTTCCGGAGCTGATCGAGGAGAACCTTGTTTTCACCGGTTACTATGTGCAATCGATTGCGCATGCCGGACTGAAGATATCTCGCGACGGCTTGCGGAACGATAGCAGCAGAGACTGTTGGTAGGGCACCCAGCCGGATCATTGGTCCGTCGGCCACGCTAAACTGGGCCAGAGCGTTTATGCCGTTTCGTGCCGCGGAAAGGCTTGTACCTGCGTGCTTGAGGAACATTTCGCCAAACTGCGAGATCTTTATGCCGCGCCCGTCTTTCTCGATCAGTGGGCGGCCGCAAATCTCCTCAAGTTCGCGGATTGTGCGTGTCACGGCTGGTTGGGTGAGGTTCAAGACCTCCGCAGCTCGGCTGACGCTACTCAATCGTGCAACTTCAACGAATGCCTCCAGATGGCGCAGTTTTAATCGGCGAAGATTGTTCATTCCTAGGCAACTATGGTCAATGAAACAACGGGAGCTTGTTATAAGCACCTGCAAATCTAAGGGTCAATACGTAATTGTGAAAACGATAGGTAACCGTGGCGTTCTATCTGTGGTTAGTAGCGGTTTAGGTGTTATTTCAGGAGCCGAATTGAAAAAGAATGGAGCTGCCTTAATTTTTTCTTGTAAAGTTCGGTGCCTATTCTTGAAGCTGTCATCTCTCCTTAATTTTTCAGAGAACAAGGAATCCCATATACTGGAATTTCTTTTACTTCTTTCGGGTGTGATTAGGTAAACTTCACTTCGAGAGCGTCTAGTTTTGTTTGAAAGCAGAGGAGTTTAGATGAACATTTCTCGTATATTGAATATTGCATAATTTGAGATGGCATGGTTTGGGAAGAAAAGCGTGAGTTGTAGAAAATCTGCATCTTTGCAATATTCATATTAGAATGATTACGTTAAGGTAATTTGTGTTCCGGGAAGCTTGGCTATGCGCGCTGTCGTGCCATTAAGCAGCAAACCGAAGGACCTTTCAGATTTGAAACACGTGGTCTCTAAAATGGTATGTAAGTTTCGGCAGGCTGTACTCCTTGGCTTTTTCGCTTTGTTGGTTTTGCAACCAGTTTCCTCTTGGGGGCAAAACACTGTTTTAGATCGTATCCTCCAATACGGCGTGTTGCGTGTGGGAACCACCGGGGATTGGCTGCCCATGTCGGTGCGCGATCCGGAAAATGGCGGCTATATCGGCTATGATATTGATTTAACAAGCGAACTTGCTAAGGATCTTGGTGTTTCGATTGAGTACGTCCGAATGGACTGGGGTAATCTGACAAAGGGGCTACATGCCGGACACTATGATATTACCACGTCGGCCAGCCTAACTCCGGCCAGAGCAGCCAGAGTTGCCTTTTCAGAGAGCTACTTTTCGCTCGCAACCGTTCCGCTGACACTGCGAGCCAACGATGGCAGGTTCAACACTTGGGCAGATCTGAACCAACCGGGCGTTACGATTGCTGCCACATTGGGGACCAGTCAAGAACAGCTGATTAAAGAGTTTTTTCCTCTCGCGCGACATTGGATTGTGGTGACACCGCGCCGCGACTATGAGGAAGTTCTGGCTGGCCGCGCTGATGCCCACATCACATCGGACGTGGAAGCCTTGCAACTGATTGAAGCACATAGAGAGTTGATGATCGTGCCGGTGGAAGCGCCCCGCGCTCCCACGCCTGTGGGAATGATGCTGCCTCGCAACGATCAGGTCTGGATCAACTATGTGAACTCATGGATCCGCTTCAAAGAAGAGCGGGGCTACTTCAAAGAGCTGGCGAAAAAGTGGAACCTCAGGCGTCGTTAGCGGTCTTCGCTCCATTCAGACCGAATGGCCTACTAAGCTATAAGATTTAAGATGTTTGGATCGCCAAGGAGCCATGTATAGTGGCTCTCACCTTCGACAGTCACCGATCTGAGCGAACAATGGACACTGCCCACACCATAGCCAATCGCATAAACGCGTTTTTTCAGCACCTGGATGATCGGAACTGGAAAATGGCGGAAGCAGTTCTGACCAATCCGGTTCATCTGGATGATCCATACTGGTGCAAGGGGGGAGCTCAAGATCTGGCGCCGACCGAAGCTGTTGACCATCTAAAGGCGTTCTTGGGCCAGTTTGATGGGAGCCTTCACTACATCAGCAACATCATTGTTGAATCTCAGGAGCAAAAAGCCTGTGCTCGGCTGTACTCCGCCCGCACATACTTTGGCCCCAGAGCGGACGCCGACAAGTTCTTCAAACTCTATGGCATCTTCGACATATCGTTGGTTTACACGGGAGGGCAGTGGTCTATCGATTTCTTGCGCTTCCAAAAGCGCTTCGATGAAGGGGACCGTACCCTTGCAAGCTGACGCCGTATCAAGGGTTTTGTTGTTCAGTTTGGGAGATGCAGCTTATGGCGGTTGAGATGCAAAGGCCTTTGGGCGCAGCAGTTCTATGCTTTTTCTGTCTTGTTCTTCAGCCGGTCTCCAGCCTTGCTCAGGCGATTGGACCAGATCCATTCCCAGGTATCCGAGGCGAAGATCAGCGAGAAATGATAGATTCCTGGGATGCGCCATGGAGTTCCATTGGGCGTATCAACGTCGCGGGGTTTCGTTCCACGTCTATGTGTACGGGAACTTTGGTCGCTCCTGATGTGGTGCTCACTGCAGCCCACTGCGTTTTCAATCGCATCACCACCAAGCCTTTTCCTGCCAACAAAATCCATTTTGTAGCCGGTGTGCGCCGCGACAAGCACTTGGCACACGCGGTAGCGCGTTGCGTAGCCATGCCCGAAGGTTATCGTTTCGCACGAAAGCCAATGCTCGCCGAAACATTGCAGGACATTGCTTTCATCTACCTGACAAAGCCGCTTGATGTCCCCGTTGTGCAGACGGTCGATCTTTCTGAGACTGGTGGTTTGGAGGGTTCCGGGCCTGATTTCACCAGTGTTGGCTACTACCGTGACCGACCCTACCTGCCATCGGCGCACAGCGGCTGCGAAATTGTCGCTGAGCAGGAAGGTGTTTGGCTAACCAACTGCAACACCAACTATGGCGGCTCTGGCGGTCCGGCTTTGATTGAAGTGGAGGGGAAGGCGCGTGTGGCTGCCGTTGTGATCGGCGCGACGGAGGACAAGTACTCCATCGCGGTTCCGATCAGTTCATGGCCCAATCTTGAGGGGGAAAACAGCTGCAATTTTAGGGTCGAATTAAACGCCCTTGAAGATACTGCCGAGAACCAATAGGCCCCAGCCACCGGTCATCGCCCAAAAGGTATTACCGGTGATCACCGGAATGTAGATGCCGCCAACGGCACTGAGCAGAGCCATTACGCCAAGTGCAAGCGCCAGAATGAACACGATAAAGCTTGGAGCGGAAAGTCTCATCAAATCGATCCGTTTCTGATTGAAGTAAAGGAAGAAGGCTTCCGACGTATCACAGTGGCATGTGCCAGAACAGACCTGTCTGAAACTTGTCTTCAGGCTTTCGTGCAGAGGATTATCCGTTTCGTTCAGCTGCTAGTTCTGCCATTTCGGCATGAAGCCAATCGCGGAACTTTCGTGCTTTGTCCTTTTGATATGTCGGTTCCAGCCCTACCAGCCAGTATTGTGCAGGGATCTCCAAGGAGAGTTCGAACGGGCGATGCAGCAAGCCGAGGCGCATGTCTCCCGCGGCAAGGATGCTCCTGCCGAGCAGGACGCCCGCACCCTCCAGAGCCGCGTTTTGTGCGTGATCTGCATGGCTGAACTGTGTGCCACGCCTCCACCAGTCGGCTTTGGGCAGACCCGCCGCCGCAAGCCAGTCCGGCCAACGTGGGGTCCCGGCAATGTTCTCCATTGCGAGATCATGCAGAAGCGGCGCTTGTTCTAGATCTCTGGGATGTTGCAGGTGCTCAGCCAACCGTTTGGCACATAGCGGGAAAACGATCTCTCGTGCCAAGGATTCCGAATGCAGCTTTGGATAGGGCCCGGGGCCGAAGCGCATGCCAAGGTCTACTTCATCCCGATTAAAATCGACCAGCGCGAGGCTAGCTGAAAGGCGCAACTCGATTTCCGGGTAGGCGTCCATGAAGCGGTAAATTCGCGGTGCCAAAATCTTGGCGGCGATGGCAGGGCCGGTAGAGACCACAAGAATGGAGTCCTGCCCCTTTCCCGTAATCCGGGCAACCGCCTCACGAAACTGCTCCAGTCCAGCTTCCACACCGGGCAGGAGCTGGCGGCCCGCAGGTGTCAGGTCAATCGCCCGGTTGAACCGCTCAAACAGTTGAACCCCCAGCTGCTCTTCGAGTGTTTTAACTTGGTAGCTAATGGCTGAAGCGGTGAGGTTCATTTCTACAGCAGCTTTTGAAAAGCTCATGTGCCTCGCGACACATTCGAAAACCTTGAAGCTGTTTAGAGGAGGGAGCCGGTCGTCCATGTCGCCTCAAAAAATTTGATCCGAAGCTTCAAAATTAAGCGTTTGTCGAAGGCGCGTCTAGGAAATATTTGTAGTGATGTCGAACAGAAGGAACATCACGATGCAAACAGGTCTGAACACACACGAAACATCGCAGAGAGCGACTTATAGTCAGCACATTGGCACGCTTGTCATGAAGGGGCGACAGGCCCGCTCGCAGGCGGCGTGGGGCGCTCTGTCATGGATGCGGCGTCAGTTCTTTTCTCTGGTGGGCTGAGGGGCCCGCCAATACATAAACAATTGGTGCGCAGCGATCAGTCATCAGGTGCCTATTGCTGTTGGGTATACGGGTGCAAAGATAATGAAAAAATCCAGAGAAGGGCTGGCGTGAACAAGCCACATTCTGTAAGAGGCCTTCAACAAAAGTTTCTGCAGGTTTGACGCGCGGATGGCGCGCGCCGCCTTGGGCGGCCAAGACCTGCCTTGATATCCAGCAGGATTGTAGCCTGCTTAAGGAGGCCATATGAGCGTAGCACCTGCTGGCGCGAAAAATCTGCTGCCATACGAGAAGCGCCGCACCTTCGCAATCATCTCTCACCCGGATGCGGGTAAGACAACGCTTACGGAAAAGCTGCTGCTTGGTGGTGGTGCCATTCGTGCTGCCGGTCAAGTCCGTGCTCGTGGTGAACGTCGCCGCGCACGGTCTGACTGGATGAAGATCGAACAGGAACGTGGCATTTCGGTTTCAAGTTCCGTGATGACGTTCGAGCGAAACGACATCATCTTCAATCTTCTCGATACGCCGGGCCACGAAGACTTCTCGGAGGATACCTACCGCACGCTTACAGCTGTTGATGCGGCCATCATGGTAATCGACGCCGCGAAGGGTATTGAGAGTCAGACCCGAAAGTTGTTTGAGGTTTGCCGCCTGCGTGACATTCCCATCATCACTTTTGTCAACAAGATTGACCGAGAAGGCCGCCATCCGCTCGAAATTCTCGACGAGATTCAAGAGGCACTGGCCCTTGATGTGACGCCAATGAGCTGGCCCGTGGGCATGGGCTCGGACTTTTTCGGTGTCTACGATCACATCGGCAACCGCTATTTCACTTCAACGGAAGGCCGTGGTGGCCCACTGGACACCATCAAACCAGTGGAAGGTCTTGAAGACCCTGAACTGATTGGCGAGTTGTTTGACAACATTCGCGATGATCTTGAAGAGAATGTGGAACTTGGCGGTGCAGGCTACTCAGAGTTTGACAAGGATTCCTTCCTTGAGGGCCACCTGACACCGGTGTTCTTTGGCTCAGCTCTTCGTGACTACGGCATCGACCAGGTGCTGGACTTCATTGCAGACTATGCGCCGCCGCCGCACGCTCAGCCTGCAACGGGTGGCCGTACCATCACACCGGAAGAAGGCAAGGTAACAGGCTTCGTCTTCAAGGTGCAGGCCAATATGGACCCCAAGCACCGGGACCGTATTGCGTTTGTGCGTCTTTGTTCTGGAACGTTCAAGCGCGGCATGAAACTCAAACACGTCCGTGCTGGCAAGCCGATTACGGTTTCCGCGCCAATCTTCTTTTTCGCGGAAGAACGAGAGATTGCAGAAACCGCATTCCCGGGCGATGTGATCGGGGTGCCAAACCACGGCCAATTGCGTGTAGGTGACACGTTGTCTGAGGGCGAGGAGATCCACGTCACAGGGCTACCCGCATTCGCGCCTGAGATCCTGCGCCGTGTTCGCCTGACTGACACCATGCGCGTTAAGCAAATGCGACGCGGCCTTGAAGACCTTGCAGAAGAAGGCCTTGTGCAGATTTTCAAGCCTTCTATTGGCACCAACTGGATTGTAGGTGTGGTTGGTGTGCTTCAGCTCGACGTTGTTGTGGATCGCTTGAAGCAGGAATACCAAACGGAAATCGGCTTCGAGCCGGTCATGTACAATACCGCGCGTTGGGCAGAGGCCGATGACCGCCAGAAGCTCGACAAGTTCCTTGAAACCAACCGTGCGCACGTGGCACTCGACCGCGATGACAAGCCTGTTTATCTTTTCAAGAACGCGTGGGAAGTGACCTATGTGGGTGAAAAGAACCCAGATATCCGGTTCCGAGAAACGCGTGAGATCGTTTACACCGCCGACTAGTGCAACAAGGCCAGCACCGTGCTGGCCTTTTCGCTCTCCCTTCTTAAGAGCTTGACGTCTATGCTTGATCCTGCACTTGAAACGCTTCTTCTACCCTTTGAAAACGACAGCTTGGATGTGCCTGAGGGCGGCAAGGTGTTGTTCCTCAGGGCAAGGTTTTCGCCAAAACTGAAGGAGGTGTTTGGAAGCGCGCTGGTGTGCCAACAGTCCTTCGCGCCAGATGCCGACATTCTGTCCCGCGCTGGGCTGGAGCTGGTGGAAGCGCCAGTTGAGGCAGCTGAGATAACTCTCGTGCTCCCACCCCGGCAGAAACAGGAGGCTCGCGCCCTTTTGGCCCATGCGGTCAACACGACCCGTGATGGTGGCTTTGTTGTTGCGTGCGTGTCAAACACCGAAGGTGCCAAGTCCTGCGAAGCGGATCTGAACAAACTGGCAGGACTGGATGGCAAGCTTTCCAAGCACAAGTGCCGTGTGTTCTGGGCCGCCGTTTCCCGGGATACGCTTGATGGCGGTCTTCTAAACGAATGGCTTCAGCTCGACATGCCGCGGGAGATTGAAGATGGAAGGTTCACCAGCCGTCCGGGCATTTTCTCTTGGGATCACATTGATCCGGCCTCAAAGCTGCTTGTCTCCAAGCTCCCTGAAGGTCTGAAGGGGCGTGTGGCAGATCTTGGCGCGGGCTATGGCTATCTCTCGACCGAAATCTTGCAGCGATGTTCAAGTTTGGCCGCACTTGATCTTTACGAGGCTGAAAAGCGCGCGCTTGATCTTGCAGCTGGCAATATCGGCCGCCTTGAGCCGAAAATCCCGGTTGAGTTTCACTGGGCTGACGTTACCAGAGGCTTGAAACATTCCTACGATTTTGTGGTGATGAACCCACCGTTTCACACCGGTAAAGCAGACCGTACAGACCTTGGGCAAGCGTTTATCGTCGCTGCCTCTAAGGGGTTGAAGCCGGGCGGATCACTTTACATGGTGGCAAACCGCCACCTGCCTTATGAAAGCACGCTTGACCGCTATTTTGAGAGCTTCGAGATCATCGCGGATGAGCAGGGGTATAAGGTTATCCAAGCCAAAAAGGCACGCCGATGAGACTGGTCAAGGTGCTTGCAAATCTTGGCTATGGCTCGCGCAAGGAAATGCAGCAGGCTATCCGCAATGGTTGGGTGACAGATATGCAAGGCGCCCCGATCAAGGCGGACAGCAAACTGCCTCACGAAGAGATCCTGTTTGACGATGAGCCGCTTGATCCTGCCCAAGGATCAGTCTTGCTCCTCAATAAACCTTTGGGTGTAACCTGTTCGAAGAAGGACCCGGGCAAACTGGTCTATGACCTGTTTCCAGATCGCTTCAAACTTAGAAAGCCTGCGATCTCCACCATCGGTCGTCTCGACAAGGAAACCTCTGGCCTTCTTCTGCTCACTGATGATGGACAATATCTGCACAAGGTGATCTCACCCAAAACTGAAACGCCCAAGTTCTATGAGGTTACGCTCGACCGTCCTTTATCCGGCACCGAAGCGACTCTTTTCGCCAGTGGCACCATGATGCTTGAGGGGGAGGACAAGCCACTCAAGCCAGCCGAGTTGACAATTACTGGTGAACACACGGCAACCCTTGTGCTTCACGAAGGCCGCTACCATCAGGTTCGCCGCATGTTTGCCGCAACGGGCAATCATGTCACCGATCTGCACCGTTCTCGAATTGGCAATCTTATGCTTGGCGACCTCAAACCCGGTGAGTGGAAGGTGTTGTCGGAAGACGAAAAGGCGCTTGTGATCGGATAAGCTTGTCAGGAGCCTGTGCATCAACCGCTGATAGCGCTTGCCTCTCGTTGGGGGACGGTTACTTTTTTCGGGACCTGGAGGCCTTACTTTGCCAAGCATTCCACTTCCTTTTCTGACGGCGATTTTTCTTGGGCTCGTCCTTTTGCGTCTTTGGGGAGCAGGGGGGCGCCACTTCAGTTCCCTGTTTCTGGTAACGCTTCTGTTCTATTGCGCCCAGTCAGTTCTGGTGGGGATCAATTGGGGCATCAGCGCTTTGCCTCCACTGACACTGGCCCTCGTGGCCATTGCTCTTCCTCCACTCACATGGGCCTCACTGCAAGATCTCATGAAACCGGTAAGCGTCCGTCTGCTGGCCGGGGTTTCGGCGTTGATCGTTGCGCTCGCACTGGCGATGTATGCCACCTATCTGGTTGGGTGGGGTGTCGGGCCAGACCTAATCATTGCGCTCACTTATCTAAGCTTCGGTGTTTCGCTGGTTCAGGCAGCCAGACACGGTGATCTGAGCTGGGCAGAAAAACAGCCGTTTCATATGGTTATGCCAGCCAAACTGGCATTCTTGAGCGCAGGTGTTTTGTTTGTTGTGTCAGCGCTTGTGGATACGGCAGTGGCGATAGATTTTGCGGTTTCAGGAGGGCGGAACGCGCCTACACTCGTAACCGCTGCAACGCTCACGATGCTCTGCTCTCTTGTTGCGCTGTATCTATATGTAACCACCCGATCCGTGCATTCGAGCGATGCTTCAAGCAGTGCTGCTTTGCCACGCACTGACCCTGAGCTGGTTTCAGCTCTTGAGCGGTTGAAGGCGCTTATGGAGAGTGAAAGGCTCTACAGGAAAGAGAACCTTTCCCTCGAAATGCTGAGCAAGGCATCCCGCATTCCAAGCAGGCAGATCTCCGAGGCGGTCAATGCCTTGGAGCAGCAGAATGTGCCGCAATTCGTAAATGGGTATCGTGTGCGTGAAGCCTGCAAGCTGCTTCAAGAAACCAAGGCAACGATAACCCAGATCATGTTCGAAGTCGGTTTCACCACCAAATCGAACTTTAACAAGGAATTTCAGCGCGTAACAGGAATGAGCCCTTCAGCTTATCGAGCCCATTCCCGCAATGTTGATGCTTAGTCCGGGTAGCTGATGCTGGAGACAATCTTGTCTACGTCAATGTTTACCGAACCCAGCGCCATGTGGCTGAGGAAATTCAGGTAAACCACTGCAGCATCTGCAACCATATCAAAGGTACTGGCGGTCCCATTGAAGCGCAAAACACCTCTGTCGGCTTTGATCCGGACAGCTTCATAGGAGCCGGTCAGGTTAGCGGCAATGGCGTCCAGCTCCACGTCCAGATTAAATGCGGATGGAATGGCGATTTCCGCTTCCGGGTCACACCATCCGAAGCGAGACCAGGCCGACCGTTCCATCCGCACCACTACCCGATCCCCTTCTGAGAAGAGTTTCGCGCTCAGGTCGCACCATTTGTAATCGTTGGTGTGAACCTCAACGCTCTTGTGGTCATCGTCCTTGGTGGTAATCGCCACGGCGATGCTGTCACCCACAAGGGCCAGGGATGAGGCTTGGCTGGCGTCAATCTCCTCGGAGATGGCGGAGGTGCCGGTCAGGCTTAGCGTGACCAGCCCGCTAATGATCAAGGTAGTTGTGCCGAGGAGGATGTAGCGAAGTTTTGGCATTGGGAGTTCCTTTCATCAAATGTGATGGGAACAGAAAACACCCAAATGCCCAATTGCATCGACCTCAAACCGAAATGAGGACCATTCAAGGTCCTCAATCACGAAAAAGGAAGGATAGTTTGGGGGGCTTGTGCTCTACTCTTCCGCAAGCATTTCCAGCTCAAGCCATTCCTCTTCCAAGGTTTCCAGCTGTTCGTGGGCCTTGCCGACGGCCTCGGTCACTTTGTGGAAGCGCTCAGGGTTTCCAGTGAAAAGGTTAGGGTCTTCAAGCTCCTTTTGAAGCTTGGCAATCTTCTGCTGCAGCGAGTCAATTTCCTCTGGCAGGGCCTTTAGACGGTGTTGCTGGGTGAAGGTGAGGGAACTCTTCTTGCTGTTTACCTTCTCTTCCTTCGGCTTTTCCCCCTTGTCCTTCTTGGGTTTTTCAGACTTCTGCACCTTCTTGGCGTCAACACCCGCTCCCCGTTGGGCGATCATGTCCGAGTAGCCGCCAGCATACTCTTGCCACTTGCCATCCCCTTCCATGGTGATGACGGAGGTGCAGATGCGATCAAGGAAGTCGCGATCGTGGCTGACAAGAAAAACGGTTCCCTGATAGTCGGCGATCAGCTCTTGCAGGAGGTCAAGCGTTTCCAGATCCAGATCGTTTGTTGGCTCATCGAGTACCATCACGTTGGACGGCATAGCCAGGGCGCGGGCCAGCAACAGGCGACCGCGCTCCCCGCCCGAAAGCACGCGCACCGGCGTACGCGCTTGTTCCGGTTTGAACAAGAAGTCCTTCATGTAACTCATGACATGTTTGGAAGTGTCGCCAATGATGACGGTATCCCCACGCCCACCGGTCATGGCGCTGGCCAGCGTGTCATTTGGGTCAAGCTTTTCCCGCTTTTGGTCCAGCGTAATCATCTGAAGGTTTGCGCCAAGACGGACGCTGCCACTGTCCGGCTCCAGATCGCCCACCAGCATTTTCAAGAGAGTCGTCTTTCCCGCCCCGTTTGGGCCGACAAAGCCAACACGATCCCCTCTTTGAATGCGTATTGAAAAGTCTTTTACAATAGGGCGGGCCTCGTATGCCTTGCTGATTGACTTCGCTTCAGAAACCAGCTTGCCCGAGACTTCCCCTTCCGTCGCCGCCATCTTGACGCCGCTTTGGGGACCTTTGTAGTCGCGCTTCTTTTGACGAAGATCGGCCAGCTCACGAACGCGGCGCATGTTCCGTTTGCGACGTGCGGTCACGCCATAAGTCATCCAGTGCTCTTCCTGCTTGATCTTCAGGTCGAGGCGCTGTTGATCCCGTTCTTCTTCTTCAAAAACCTTGTCACGCCACTCTTCAAACTTGGAGAAGCCTTCTTCCTGGCGTCTGGAGAGCCCGCGATCTATCCAGACTGTCGCTCGCGACAGGTTTTCCAGAAAACGTCGGTCGTGTGAGATAAGTACGATTGCGGACTTCATCTGCCGCAATTCAGTTTCCAACCACTCGATTACTGGGAGATCAAGGTGGTTGGTAGGCTCATCCAGAAGCAGGATATCAGGCTCTGGTGCCAAGGCTCGGGCAATTGCTGCTCGCTTCGCCTCTCCACCGGAAAGTGTGGCTGGGTCTTCCCGGCCGGTCAAACCCAAAACCTCTAAAAGGTACTGTGCGCGGTAATGATCATCACCTGGTGCAAGGCCAGCCTCCGCATACTCAAGACTGGTTGAAAAGCCTGTTAGATCAGGTTCTTGAGGAAGATAGCGCACTGTTGTGCCGGGCTGCAAAAAGGTTTCGCCCTTGTCTGGTTCTACTAAGCCGGCTGCGACCTTCAGAAGAGTGGACTTGCCGGAGCCATTGCGCCCAACCAGACAGATCCGGTCACCTTCGCCCACCTGCAACTCTGCACCCGTCAGCAGAGGCGTTGACCCAAAGGTCAGGTGGATGTCGCGGATATGCAGGAGAGGAGGCGCCATATGTTAAAACCCCGGCTTTATGTAATTTGCATGGACAGTGTATATAGGTTTCGCAGGCTTCATCTATCACATTGCCGGGCCAAAGAAAGCGATTGAGGATACAATATCGCGGAAAAACACCGGTAAATTAGTGGGCTCGTCGCTCGGATTCGCGGTGCTGGAATCTGAAGAACTTTTCTGCGATCTACATGGGGTGTAGGGGTTATTCCTCCCTTGCGCGTGTGGAAAAGGGAAACAAAGACGCCTTTTAGGTGTCGAATTTTGAAATGTTTTCAATCGAAGGCGTTCCAAATCTAAATAAAAGCCCTTGTTGTCTCTTGCCAAGGCGGGCCAACAGTGGAATCTTGGCGCCGCTGCCCGGGTAACAAAGGGGCAAATAGTTAGAATTAAGGAGAGGGGAGATCTTAATGATCAAGTCCATGCGCATGACAGCTCTCGCAGCAGCGTTGGTTGCAGCCACGTCGCTGACAGCAGCCGCTGAAGTTGTCTATCACCGCGGCAATTCAGCTGATCCAGAAACTCTGGACCAGCACAAAACCTCCACCACCTATGAAGCACACATTCTGCGCGATATGTACGAAGGCCTCGTAGCATATTCTGCAGAAGGCGAAATCATCCCGGGCGCAGCTGAAAGCTGGACTGTTTCCGAAGATGGTCTGGTCTACACTTTCAAAATGCGCCCAGACGCAAAGTGGTCCAACGGCGATCCAGTTGTTGCAGGCGACTTTGAATACTCTCTGCGTCGCATCATGACCCCAGAGACTGGCGCGAAGTACGCGAACGTCCTTTACCCAATCTTCAATGCAGAGAAGGTAAACACCGGCGAGCTGGCTCCTGAAGAGCTGGGTGTTAAGGCGCTCGACGACGCGACACTCGAAATCAAGCTGCAAGCAGCGACGCCTTACTTCATTGATCTGCTGGGTCACCAGACTGGTCTTCCAGTCCACCCTGCAACCGTCGAGAAGTTCGGCAGTGACTTTGTGAAGCCAGAAAACATTGTAACCAATGGTGCCTTTGTTCTTGCAGACTTCACACCAAACGACTCCATCACCGTTGTGAAGAACGAACACTTCCACGACGCTGATAACGTGAAGGTCGACAAGGTCAAGTTCTACCCAACCGAAGATCGTGGCGCTGCTCTGCGTCGCTTCCAGGCTGGCGAACTGCACACCAACAACGACGTTCCGCTCGAGCAGATCGACTTCATCAAGGAAACCTTTGGTGACCAGTTCCACGTAGCGCCATACCTCGGCACATACTACTACGCTGTGAACCATGAGTCTGAAGCAACCAAAGACCCTGAAGTACGTCAGGCTCTTTCCATGGCAATCGACCGTGAGTTCCTCGCAGAGGAAATCTGGGGCGACACCATGGTTGCTGCTTACTCCTTCATTCCTCCAGGAATTGCAAACTACGGTGAGCCAGCACTGGCTGAGTGGGCCGACATGGACCTCTTGGACCGTGAAGAACTGGCAATGAAGATCCTGGAAGAGAAGGGCTACAGCGAAGCTAACCCACTCGAGATCGAAATCCGCTACAACACCTCTGAAAACCACAAGAACACAGCAGTTGCGATTGCTGACATGTGGAAGCCTCTCGGTGTTGAAGTAACCCTGCTCAACACTGACACCAAGACCCACTATGCGCACCTGCGTGACCGTGGTGACTTCGATGTGGCACGTGCTGGCTGGATTGGTGACTACTCTGACCCACAGAACTTCCTGTTCATGGTTGAGAGTGACAACGTTGGCTTCAACTACGCTCGCTACGAAAACCCAGAATTCGATGCTCTCATGGATGAGGCAGCAGTGACTCTGGATCTTGAAAAGCGCGCTGAAGTTCTGAAGCAGGCAGAAACGCTCTTCATGCGTGACCTGCCATTCATCCCGCTCATGTTCTACGGTTCCAAGAACATCGTAGCGGACAGCGTAAGTGGCTTCGAGGATAACCTGCTGGACATCCACCCAAGCCGCTTCATCTCTATTGCTGAATAACGTAAAGTAAGTTCAGTAGGACCGGCCATGGTGGCACCCACTGTGGCCGGTTCCTTTGTTATCAGGCACTGAACAAAACTATAAACAATTGGAGATACAGGGCCATGCTGCGTTATGTTCTGGGCCGTCTGCTCAGCGCAATACCGACCTTGTTTCTGATTATTACCATTTCCTTCTTCCTCATGCGCATCGCGCCAGGTGGTCCCTTCGATCTGGAGCGTCCGCTCGAAGCTAAGGTAATGGAAAATCTGAACAAGATTTACAATTTGGATAAGTCTCTCTGGGAGCAGTACCTCATCTATTTGAAGAGTGTATTGTCCGGCGATTTCGGGCCGAGCTTCTTCTTCCGAGATTTTTCTATCAATGAACTTTTTGCGCAAAGCCTGCCTATTTCTATGCAGTTGGGTCTTGGTGCGCTCACCCTTGCTCTTGTAATTGGTGGTTTTTTTGGCGTCATTGCTGCCCTTCGGCAGAACAAAGGCGTCGACTACTCCGTCATGACTGCTGCGACGTTCGGTGTGACTATTCCGAACTTCGTGGTCGCGCCCTGCCTGACGCTGGTTCTCGGCGTCTACTGGGGCTGGCTGCCGGTCGGCGGTTGGGGCGGTGGAGCCTTCGTGAACAAGATCCTGCCGGTGGTGACATTGGCGCTGCCACAGATCGCGATTGTTGCACGTCTGACACGCGGCTCAATGATTGAAGCCCTGCGTTCAAACCACGTACGCACTGCTCGTGCCTATGGCTTGTCTGGATACACCATTGTCGTGGTCCACGCACTCCGCGGCGCGATCCTGCCGGTGGTAACCTATCTCGGCCCTGCAGCTGCAGCGCTCCTGACTGGTTCCGTTGTGATCGAGACCATTTTCGGTATCCCGGGCATCGGCCGCTATTTCGTACAAGGCGCTTTGAACCGCGACTACACCCTCGTCATGGGTACCGTAGTTGTTGTGGCTTGTTTCGTTATCCTCTTCAACTTGATCGTGGATCTGCTCTATGCAGTGCTTGATCCGCGCGTTCGCTTCGACTGAGGTTCCCGCAAATGAGTGTTACCTCTACTAATAATAAAGAAACGCCAGAGCTAGGGCGTTCCCTTTGGGACGATGCGAAGGACCGATTGAAGGCCAACCGCGCTGCGGTAACTTCGATCGTTGTTCTGATCTTCATCACGATCTTGTCCATCATTGGTCCTATGTTGGCTCCGCACGAGTACGACGCGGTTTACCGTGACTACGTCAAGGTGCCAGCCAGCCTGGAAGCCTACCCGCGACAGGACCAGATTGAACCTGCATTCATGTCTGTCGCCAAGCGCGCACGACTGAATGTAGAGAGCTATCAGGTTGTTGATGGCAAGGTGGAAGCCGAAGTCACTTCTCGTCGTGAAATTGATGAGCGCAATACCCGTCGCTTCGATCGTTCTGACATCTTCGAAAATACTCAGATCATCAACTACTCTGAGGACCGCAAGAGCGCTACTGTAACTGCTGACATTCAGTACATGCATTTCTACTTCGGTACGGATGCGAACGGTCGTGACATGCTCACCCGGACCCTGATTGCTGGCCGTGTATCTCTGACCATTGGTTTGCTCGCAACCTTGGTCGCGATTTCCATTGGTGTGATCTACGGTACCGTTTCCGGTTACTTCGGCGGCAAGGTCGATCTGATCATGATGCGCGTGGTAGATATCCTCTACTCACTGCCGTTCATCTTCTTCGTGATCATGCTCGTGGTGTTCTTTGGGCGAAATTTCGTCTTGATGTTTATAGCCGTGGGTGCGGTGGAATGGCTGGATATGGCGCGTATTGTGCGCGGTCAGACGCTTTCCATCAAACGTCAGGAATACGTTCAGGCTGCGGAAGCAATGGGCGTTGAGAGTGGCGGTATCTTGAAGCGTCACATCATCCCGAACACCCTTGGCCCTGTTGTTGTCTACATGACACTTCTGGTACCAAAGGTAATCCTTCTGGAAAGCTTCCTGTCCTTCTTGGGACTGGGCGTTCAGGAGCCAATGACCAGCTGGGGTGTTTTGATCTCAGAAGGTGCGCGTAATCTTCAGGGTGCGCCTTGGATGCTGATCTTCCCATCCCTGTTCCTCACTTCCACGCTGTTTGCGCTGAACTTCATCGGTGATGGTCTGCGCGATGCGTTGGATCCGAAAGATCGATAAGAGGGCTGGATGAGTACAGTAAACGAAAACACTGTTCTTGAAATCGAGAACCTCAAAGTCGATTTCGAGACCAACACCGGCACCGTTAATGCCGTTAAAGGCATCAACATCCACGTCGACAAGGGCGAGACCGTTGCGATCGTGGGCGAGTCCGGCTCTGGTAAAAGCCAGACGATGATGGCGGCCATGGGCCTGCTCGCGTCAAATGGCCGGACCTCAGGCAGCGTGAAGTATGAAGGCAACAACATTCTTGGGTTGTCTTCTCGCAAGCTCAACAAGATCCGTGGCGCGAAGATCACAATGATCTTCCAGGAGCCAATGACATCGCTTGACCCGCTCTACACCATTGAGCGTCAGTTGTGCGAGCCAATGGTCGAGCACGGTGAATATACATGGGCGAGCGCTCGCAAGCGAGCCGTCGAGCTTCTCGAGCTGGTTGGCATTCCTGAGCCTGCACGTAAGGTGAAGGCTTATCCCTATGAAATGTCCGGTGGGCAGCGCCAACGCGTAATGATCGCAATGGCACTGGCAAACGACCCAGACATTCTCATTGCGGACGAACCAACCACCGCACTGGATGTGACCACTCAGGCTCAAATCCTTGACCTGATGGCCGATCTGCAGAAGCGTCTCGGCATGGCTGTCGTCTTCATCACCCACGATCTGGGCATCGTGGAACGGATCTCTGACCGCGTTTACGTGATGCGCCGGGGTGAAGTGGTTGAAGAAGGCAACACCAAAGAGATCTTTGGCAACCCACAGCATGAGTATACGCGCATGTTGTTGGATGCTGAGCCAACAGGGCGCAAAGATCTTGTGCCGGACACAAAGCCTTTGGTGCTGGATGCTACCGACGTTCGTGTGGAGTTTGAGACCGAAAACGGTTTCTTGATGCCAAAACACGTTCTGCGGGCCGTAAACGACATCTCTTTGAAGGTGCGTGAAGGTCAGACCCTAGGCATCGTGGGTGAGTCCGGTTCAGGCAAGTCCACGCTTGGTCGTGCCGTGCTGCAGTTGCTGCCTTCAAAGGGCCGCGTGGTCTATATGGGCAAGGACATTTCCGGGGCAACGCGGCGTGCAATGCGTCCGCTGCGCAAGGAAATGCAGCTTATCTTCCAGGATCCGTTTGGTTCATTGAGCCCGCGTCTGACGGTAGGCCAGATCATCACGGAAGGCTTGTTGGTTCATGAACCGCACCTTTCCGCTGCTGAGCGTGACCGCTACGCCTGTCAGGCCCTGGAAGAAGTGTCCATGGACCCAAGCATGCGCAATCGCTATCCGCACGAGTTCTCGGGTGGACAGCGTCAGCGTATCGCCATCGCGCGTACCATGGTGTTGAAGCCAAAACTTGTGGTGCTGGACGAGCCAACCTCCGCGCTGGACCGCACAATCCAGAAGCAGGTTGTCGAACTGCTCCGCAAGTTCCAGGACGAACACAACCTGACATACCTCTTCATTTCTCACGATTTGGCTGTTGTGCGTGCCATGTCGGACACCGTTATGGTGATGAAGAAGGGTGTTGTTGTGGAGCAGGGCTCAGCCGCTGAGATCTTCAGCAATCCGCAGCAGGCCTATACCCAGGAACTGGTCGAGGCTGCCGTTCTCAAGCATGACGAGCCTGTTGTTGCTTGAGATCTGATGCAATAGTGAATAAAAACCCGGCCTTGTGCCGGGTTTTTCGTTTGGTGAGAACGCTGCTTGGTCTGCGCCTAAATGCCGGTCCGCTCCAACACACTCCACCAGTTCTTGTGCGCGATCTTCTCGATGAGTTCTTCCCCAAAGCCTGCAGCTCGCAAGGCATCAATCAGGCGGGGCAGGCCACTGGCATCTTTCAGATCTTTCGGCACGCGGCAGCCATCAAAGTCGGAGCCGAGCGCGACCCCATCTTCACCTAGCTTCTCAACAAGATAGGCGGCGTGTCGCACAATAATGTCCAGTGGTGTGTCTGCACTCCAGCTGCCATCTTCGCGCAGGAAACTAACGGCGAAGTTTATCCCGACCACGCCCTTGCTCTCGGCAATCGCTGCGAGTTGCTTATCGGTCAAGTTGCGGGCGTGTGGGCAGATGGCGTGGACGTTGGAATGGGTGGCGACAAGCGGCTTTGTGCTTAAGGCAGCCACGTCCCAAAACCCTTTTTCGGTAATGTGAGACATGTCCAGCATCACGCCCATGTCATTGCAGCGTCTGACCAGCTCCCGTCCCTTCTCAGTGAGGCCAGAGCCCGTATCAGGCGAAGAGTTGAAACGCATTGGGACACCGTCTGCAAAGATGTTCTGACGGCTCCAAACCGGTCCGATGGACCGCAGCCCGGCCTCATAGAGCATATCCAGCGCCGCAAAATCCGGATCAATTGCTTCCGCACCTTCCATGTGAAGCAGGATTGCAAACTTGTCTTGCGCGGCAGTCTCACGGATTTCTCGGGTGGAGCGGCATAGGATGACCTCTCCTTTGGCTGCGCGTTCGATTTGGACGGCCTGCGAAATCAGTTGGCTGGTATAGGCCAGAGCGGTCTCTTGCGGCACACAGGAGAAGTTTGAGGGATCATCGTGGGCTGTGCCCATATCGGCTTTGAGGTCGCGCTGCGAAGGTACCCACAGGGCGAAGAAGCCGCCACAGAGGTTGCCTTCTTTTGCGCGCGGCAGATCAATATGATCGTAGTCCACGCGCTCAAAAAAGCTGCGCTCTTTCTTGGTGCCGCGATGCATGACGAGTTTCAAGAGCGTATCGTTATGGCCGTCAAAGATCTTTGGTGTTGAAGCAGTCATGCGGGGAGTGGCTCCGGAAGCGAAATGGGAGAAATTGGGTCTGCTCCCAGTTTTTGGTTGGAGCACTCAGTTGTAGCGGAAGCCCTGCCAAAGGCGCAATGCTGTCTTTGGGTGAGAGAATTTCAATAAGCCGGTGAAATTACTGCAAGTTGCCTAGGCCAGAACCGGCACGACCGTATCAATCAGGATTGATACAAAATGGCATATGGCGGCGCTAAGAACGAAACCATGCCAGATGGCGTTCTGATAGGGCAGGGTTTTCCAGACGTAGAACAACGTGCCGACAGTATATAGGCCGCCGCCGACGACCAGAAACACGAACCCTGCAGTTGAAGCTTGCTGATACAGCGGGACAATAGCGAAAATTGCCGCCCATCCGAGCGCGAGATAGATCGGAACGGTGAGCCGCTCAAATCGGTGCATGTGAAAGATCTTGATGGTGGCGCCCGCAACAGCACCCGCCCAGACCACCGCCAGCAGGATGGCGCCAGTCCAGCCCCCGAGAACCATCAGGCAGAGCGGCGTGTAAGTGCCGGCAATCATGAGGAAAATCGCGGAGTGATCCAAGCGCCTGAGAATGCCGATACGATTGTCCTTGGCCAAAATGTTGTAGGTAGCCGAACAGATCAACATGGTCATGAGGCAACCAGCATAAATGAAGATGCTGATCTTTCGCGCCGGGTCTTCATAGGACCAGAGCAAAATGATGAATGCCGTTGTTGCTGCGGCTCCTAGTGCAATGCCCAACACATGAATGATCCCATCGGCAATGAGTTCGCCTCTGGTCTCTGTTCTCGGAGTATGTCGGGGAGCAACCGGTATAAGATCTGATCTGGTCATACGTTCATTTAGGCCAAAAACAAGTGGCAGGGGCAACTGCCATTTTCATGAATAGGTCAAACGTCGAGGTTTGATATTGCGCAGCTCTCATGTTGATTTCATGACGAACGCGTCACCTAGCGGCAGTTTATCCAATGATGGTATCTCGCCGGTGAACAATGAGGCACGACACCATCTCCTGTGGGTATGTGGGCAGGTTTGAGCTGTCATCAACAGCTGGATTAATCTCCCCTCCTCGAATCGTGCCGTTTGCTGGCATAAAGGCTGCGAGCGCACCCAAGCGCAGATTCCAAGGTTTTGAAGTTGAGCTCCCGTGGCAACGCAATCGCACGGACAGCTCTTGGTGTGCCGCGCCGCTCAGGAAATCCTGTTTGGCCGGAGACGGCACGCTATCATTGCCGGTTCCAACGCGCTGCTGAAAGAGAAGGTACATGACAGTTACGATCGAAATGGGGACTAAGCCAAACGGCACTTCTTCAACAATCGATCTGGAAGAATTACTGGCGACGCGCCTTCTAGTTCAGGGTAACTCTGGCTCAGGAAAGTCACATCTGCTGCGACGGTTGATGGAGCAGAGTGCGCCGTGGGTTCAGCAGGTCGTCATCGACCCGGAAGGTGACTTCGTGATGCTGGCGGACCACTTCGGCCACGTGGTTATTGACGCCACCATGAGCGAGCGGGAACTGACCATGATCGCTGCCCGTGTGCGCCAACACCGCATTTCTGTCATCCTGAATATGGAAGAGCTGGAACCGGACAAGCAGTTGAAAGCGGCGGCTGCGTTTCTGAATGGCTTGTTTGATATCGACCGCAACTATTGGTACCCGGTCCTGGTGGTCGTGGATGAAGCGCAGCTGTTTGCACCAAGCGGCGCCGGGGATTACGGCGAAGAAGCGCGCCGCCTATCTCTGACGGCAATGACCAATCTCATGTGCCGTGGCCGTAAACGCGGCCTTGCAGGGGTAATTGCGACCCAGCGCTTGGCAAAGCTGGCGAAGAATGTGGCTGCAGAAGCAACTAATTTCTTCATGGGCCGTACCTTCCTTGATATCGACATGCAGCGCGCTTCAGACCTGCTCGGTATGGAGCGGCGTCAGGCAGAGCAATTCCGAAACCTGGACCGTGGTCACTTTATCGCCTTGGGGCCGGCAATTTCTCGCCGTCCGGAACGGGCTAAAATCGGCGAGGTGGTCACTTCGGGCCGAAATGGTTCCACCAAGCTCATGCCGCTGCCGGAACAGCAGACCGACAATGCCGCCGAACTTATTTTTACGGCTTCTGAAAATGACCCGGTCCTGCATTCGAACCGCATTGCTGCTCCTTCTGCAAAGGATGTGATGCAGCAGCTCTCGCGCACTGCCGCAGCGCAAATTCAGGCAGCACAGGCTGAGCCGGAAACCGACCCGGAAGACCTCTTCAACCTTGAGGAAAAAAACGCCCAACTGGAAGAAATCCTGGCCAGCATGTTGGAAGATCCCGATGCAGCGTTCCAGCCGGTATCGCAGCTCTATCAGGACTTTCAAGTGCGGTGCCGAATTGAGCGCATCAAGTGCCCAGACCTTCCAAGGTTCCGTCGTCTGCTCTCTGTGGCGCGCGCTGGCGTGGATAAGAAGGAAGTTGCAGAGGGGGACTGGGGGCAGGTGGAGATTGTCGCCTCGCAGTTGCCTGAAGAAATGCGCGGCGTCTATTTGCTGTTGGCGAAAGCCGCGCTTGCCGAGCAACCATGCCCGGCAGATCTGGAAATCGCCAAGGCCTATGGCACCAGGTCTCCGGGGCGAGCCCGCTGGCTTCTGACCCATATGGAAGAGCGCGGTTTCATCATTTGCGCAAGCGACCTCCGCGGTAATCGCATTGTCACTCTGCCGGACTTGGGCCGTCAAACCGCGACAAAACTGGCCTCTTGATAGAGACCGGCTAGCGACCGTCGGCGGTGTCATGGCCGCCGAGCGCGGGAACCTTCTCAAAGAACAGTGTCTCTGGTCTGCGCGAACAGGTGGAGCACAAATGGGGCTTGTCTGGTAGCGCATACTTGAGGCAACAGGCCTTGCGCCGAGGGGCGTACTCCGTTCGCCCATCAACTAACCGTTGTCGCCAAACAACGCCTGAGTTGATGTCTTTTCCAAGTGCGGGCAGCAATCGCCGCATCAGGGCGGCAACCTCTTGAGGATGCGCACCATGGCGGCGGGCGACCATGAGGGGGCTTAAGATGGCGAGTGCAACACTTGAGAAGAACACGGGCTTCGGTGTCTTGCGACGTCCAAGCTCCGCGTGGAGGACGTTCACGATGTTCTCGATCGTGATGGAGAGCTGAAACAGTTCTGATGGTCCTTTGTCCGGGTCAAAGTCCACTTCCTCAGGCATAATACGAGGATCCAGAAACAGCTCTATCCACGGCGCTTTGCCTCTTGGAAGGAAGCGCAGTTCGCCAACGCGTGGTGCACGGCCGGTCAAGAGGTAGTTCACGACCACGCGGTTGAGCAGGCTTTGCGCCAAGCTTTTGAGCGCTTGAGAGGCTGCAATCTTTACCGTTGTAGCCCCGCGCTCCTCCGTAAAATGTTGAAGAAGTGGCTGGATCCATGCAGAGCAGTTGCGTTCTAGGCTGTCGTAGTCGCGAAGCTCTGCCATTGCGGCCATGCCGCTGTAGGGAACAATCAGCCGCTTCTCAAGAAGCGGTCGGGCACCCGGCGCAGAGCGCTCCACCAGCTCGGTAAACCGATAGGGAAGGCTGGCGGCTTCTGGGTTGAACCGCTCATCGTCTTTTTGGTGCTTCGAAGCGTCTGCATACCCTCGCATCAGGGATCCCGGTCGTCTGGCGCGTGTTAATAGCTGGCGAAGGCTGGCTGTGATGCGCTGCAGTCTATCTGGTGTCGCCGTGGGTTCGCAAGAGACGCGGCCGGGTTATGGACGGGAGTTCAAAAGCTTCGACTTCAAAGCCTTGCTTGCAAGCCCATTGGCAAGCCATGGGAAGACACGGCGGAACCTCAGGGCCTCACGCGCCATCTCTTGACCTAAAGTCGGCGCATCGCGGTCGTTCAGTACCATGCCAAGCAACTGGGTTCCGGTGGCGCGGATGGCTTCGTAGCTTTGGCTCAGGGTTTCCTCTGTAACAGCCCCAACGAGGCCGATCAGCACGATCCCCTCGCAGGAGGCAGCGCCGATGTTGGAAGGAAGCGCTGCAGGATTGGAGCGGGGGATAGGGGGCAGGTCCACCACAATGGCGCGATATCGGATGAGGTCGCTGTTAAAGGCAATCTTGAGCCGGTCGCGGTCTCGCACTGCCATTGCATCCTTCAAGTCAGCGTGCAGGATCAGCCGGTCATAGGGTTCATCTCCGCCGGTTTGAATGGCCTGACCGGGGCCTGAAAGATGCGGTTGCCACTCCCCCTCACTAGGATCGCCTTCCGCGCGAACGGGTGTTGTGAGATCCACGTAAAGTGTTTTTTGTTCTGCAAGGGCAGAACGTGAGGCGAGGGACTTGGCAAGGCTTGTGGTCCCGCTGTCCCAAGTCGTAGCTGTAACTCCGATGGTCCGTAAACCAAGCCCCAAGCTGGAGGCGTAGATCCGCTCGATTTCAAGGGTTGAAGGGTCAAACATATCCATGGGGGCTGTCCTCCTGCCTGTCGCTAGAGGCCGCTAAACAGCGCAAAAACGCTGAGTGCAGAGACAATATCCTGAAACTTGTCAAAGACCTGCCGCCAGTTGCTCCGGGAAACGTCCGGTACGAAGATGGTATCACCGGGCCGCACCACCGGCAGCTGCTTCATGTTGCCTGTTTTCGCAAAATCCAGAAGGTTGAACAGGCGGGCTTGATCTCGACAGCAAGACAGATTCACGATCAGAATCTTCTCGACCAGAGCGTCGGTTTGTGGTCCCCCAGCTTCTGCCAGCAAGTCCAGAATGGTCATGTCACTGGTGTACTCATAGCGCCCCGGCGATCCGACAGCGCCCAGTACCCGCACGGTGGTCTCCTTCGGGATTTCCAGCCACTGCCGGTCTTGATCCGGCACATAAATCAGGTCCCCATTGCGCACGTGGGGCAAAATGCTGTCATCCCCTGTTTCCAGATAGAGCGCGAGATTGACCTTGCTGACCACCGCGCCGGGTTCACTGCGATGGGTTACGCGCACATTGCGCAGATCCGCCGAAACGCGGGGGCCATCCGCTGCGTTCAAAATGTCGAGGAAGTGCATCTGGTCGTTGAAAGCGTAGCGGCCTGGCGCACCCACCGCACCCATGATGTAGATCGAATCTTCAGGTGCCTGCCGCACCCATTGAGATTTGTTGTCAGTTGGGTCCTGAGGCAACTCGGGCACGACGACAATGGAACTGGCTTCAAGCTGTGGTACCTGAGACAGGCTGCCGCCAAACTTCAAAAAACGGTCGGCGTCAAACCGAACAGTTTGAGCCCTCCCGTCACGGCGATAGACAATCTGTAAGTCGGAAAGGTCCGCCTGCGCGTTTGGTCCACCTGCCTGCGCGATGATGTCAAAAAGCGTCATCTCGGGGGACCATTCAAACCTACCCGGTTTGTAGACCGCACCGATCACTTCGATTGCCCGTTCAGGCGGCACCTTGAGCCACGATATCTCCTGAGTTTCAGCCTTTTCCGGCACGAAAATCGCGTCGCCTGCGCGGATTTCTGGCAGCACAGTCGTGTCGCCTTCTGTAAACCGTTGAAGGTCTATCATCTCAACACTGCCATCTGCGCGAATGAGGCGGATCTGACGTGTGTCCGAAAACCGGGTCGGGCCACCAGAGTTGGCCAGAAGATCAATGAACGAGGTGCGCGGGCGATAGGTGAAGGCACCGGGCGCTGCAACTTCGCCCATCACATAAACGTAGCTGTCTCCGGAGAGCGTGTTTTCAGCCATCGGTGGCACGAACACCGTTGCCCCCGGTGCCAGCGCTGGCACGGCATCCAGATTGCCGGTGTCCAGATAGCGTTGAAGATCAAACAACACTGGCTCGCCGCCGCTGAGGACCCGTATATCCTGAATGTTGGCGGACCCGCTAATGCCGCCCGCCCGCATCAGGTAGTCTACCACTGTGGCTTCCTCATCAAACGAGAAGCTGCCGGGTGTGTTCACCTCACCAAACACTTTGATCGCAGTATTGATGTCGCCGCCATCCCCTCGTTCTGAGAGCGTCCGGCCATCAAACTCCACCTCCACATTGCCTGTAAGCGGGCTGGAGGGCACAAAAACCTCGTCCCCTTCTTCAAGGTCTGGAAGTGCATCAGGGCGGCCGGTATCAAGGTATTCCTTGTAGTTGAATACGATCAGAAGGTCGTTGGCTCGGCGCAGCTGCATCTTGTCAAGTTGGGCCCCTTGGCGCAGCCCGCCAGCTGCGGTTATGGCCTGTTGAATGTTGGCACCAAGGGGAAGGTCAACTTCGCCGGGCGTGTTCACATAGCCCAGCACCCGAACCATGAGGCCTTTCAGGTCCTGCTCGCCAGTCCGTCGGTCCGGCACCAGAATGATGGAGCCTGCATCAAGGCGCGGCACTTCAGAAAAGCTGCCACCGCGCTCTAGAAAAGCCTCCATGTCAAAGCGTTGGGAGTTGGCCCAGTCGCCGTCCTTGGAGACCACTTGGATATTGGCGATATCCGCATCTGCGGTGGGGCCACCTGCTTGTGCAACAAGGTCGAACAGGCTCATTTCATTTGCCCATTCGTATCGGCCGGGACTGTTCACGGCTCCGATGATTTCAATGGCACGTTCTGGAGGGGTCTTCAGCCAGGAAGTGTCCTCCACCTCAGTCTTCTCGGGTACAAACAGCGCATCTCCCGGTGCCACGTCAGGCAAATCAACACCACCGCGCTCTGTAAATGCCACAAGGTCCACCATCTCCACCGAGCCGTCAGACCGGATCAAGCGAATGTTGCGTGTGTCCGCAAACCGTGTCGGACCACCGGCATTGGCCAGAATGTCGATGAAAGTCGCGTCATCCCGGCCCTCGTAGGCACCGGGTTTGGCCACTTCTCCCATCACGTAGATCGTGCTTTGCCCCGCGCGGATTTCGTCCTTTTGCAGTGGCACATAGATGGTCGCTCCGGGCGCGATGTCGACGAGAAAGGTGCTGTTTCCCGTATCCAGATAGCGCTGCATGTTGAAGAGCACAGGGGTGTCACCGTTGATCACCCGGATCTGTTCGACACTGGCAAAGCGGGTCACGCCGCCCGCCCGCATCAAGTAGTCAATGATGGTCGCTCCGTCCCTGTGGGCGAAGTTGGCCGGGTTGTTCACTTCCCCCATCACCTTGATGGAGGTTTGTTCGTCTGCCGCGTCTCCGGCTTCCGCAAGCCAGCGGCCATCAAAGTCGATCTGCACATTGCCAATCAACGGGGAGGCCGGGACAAAAATCACATCCTGCGTTTGCAAAGGGGGGATCAAGCGCAGATCGCCCGTGTCCAGATAGCGCTTGTAGTCAAACCGCTCGATGTTGCTCCCCCGGCGCAGCTGGATGCTGTCAAGCTGCGCCCCCTGACGAAGGCCGCCAGCGGCTGCCAACGCAATCTGCACGTTGGCATCTTCGTCAAGAACATATTCTCCGGGCGAGGACACGTATCCAAGAACGGTGACGATCAAATTGCGTTTGAACAGTGAGACGGAAAGCTGATCGAGCTGACGATATGCACGGGAGAGAGTGCCACGTATGGCCTCCAGTGCTTCAGGCAGGGTCATGCCTGTGATGCTCACTTCTCCCACTTCCGGCAGATTGATTGTGCCGTTGTTCTGGATGGTGAACGGCTCATCAAAACCGGCTTCGCCGGGAAGAAAGATTGTTATCTGATCTCCAACTTGCAAAGGTGCATTGTCTGGCAAGTCTTGCGCCTTCAACGTTGCAGCAAAGAGCAGAACAAGCAAGGCCGAGACGCAGCGGACAAGCACTTTCATGACCGCACCGCCGTGTGGCCAGATTGTTCAAGCCGGTTCAGTTTCTTTTCAATGACCTGAAGCTGGAACCAAAGGAGTGCAAGATCTTCTTCAGCATCATAGGCAAGGCCACCAGCCGCAGCTTGCTTGGCTTTGACCAGTTGCGCCCGAGCACGCTTCATGTCCACAGCCGCCCAGCGGTCGGCGCCACGGCGCTCCAGATCAGTTAAGATGATCTCATAGGAGCGGATAGAGCGCTGGTCTGTTGTAAAGCGTTCGGCAGCACCACCGGAGCCGGAATCGGGCCACCAGGTGCAACCGGGTGTCATGGAGACTAAGAGAATAAGCGCAGCCCATCGCAGCGCCATGGGCCATGACACCCGAGTCCGATTCATGCGGCTGCATCACCCTCCACGGTAATCCTGTTGGTCAGTTTCAAGTGTTTCAACAGCCTGAGAGGCTGGCCTGAAACGTGGACAAGTTTCAACTCACAGCCAGCCATGCTGAGCCGCTTGAAAAGAAACACAATCGCACCGATTCCAGAGGAATCGATGAAGGTCGTCTCGGCCAGATCCAGTGTCACATCTGTTTTCTTGTTGGCGAGGCTGTCGAGCGTATCGCGCATGCGGTCAATTTCGGCTGCATCCATATCTTTAGGCATGGAAATCACTTCGGCCATTATTCAGATCCTTGTTGTTATTTGCCGACCATGGTCCCGTGTACGCGGGGCACTACGCCAATCATCTAGCAATTCCCATGCCCGGGAAAACCGCAGGAATTCGGGGCGTTAGCTATGACACTGGCAATTTTTAGAGGCATTCTTTGCAAATAGCGAAGATCTATAGCGCGGCGCAAATCCCGCACATTTTCGAGGGGGTTTCGATTGGCACGAGCGTTGCGAAGTAGTTGGGGAACCGCGTCCTAGCGCATCTCAGGATCCCAACGAATGACAATAAGAGCGATCCATATCATTCAAAAACTTGCCCCCGGCGGCATCGAGCTGCTGGTTATGCGTTTGTGTGCAGCCAATCCTGCGCACACCCGTGTTTACGTCTTGGAAGGAGCGCCAGAAGCGGGCACAGCGGGCGTTGCACTTGCGCAGCGCTACGGTGTTGAGCCTGTTTACTTCGGTAAGAGCAATGGTTGGGATTTGTCGGTCGTCGGAAAACTTCGCCGAGCCTTGAAGCGGGACAAACCGGCGGCAGTCTTCACACATCATATCGGCCCGTTACTTTACGGGGGCCTGGCCGCCCGTCTGGTGCGCGTGCCGCACATCATGCAGGTCGAGCATGATGCCTGGCATCTGCGCGATGGCCGCCAACTGTTCCTGACCAAGGCAGCTTTCCAGCTGCTTCGGCCCATCGTTACCGCTGTCAGCCTTCCGGTCGCCAAAGAAGTAGAGCGTCTCACAGGGAAGAAGAAGGTCTACGTCATCCCAAATGGGGTGGACATGACGGTTTTCTGTCCCGGGGACAAACGTGCGGCCAGAGAAAAGTTCGGTTTGCCAGAGCGGTCGCGTCTCATTGGAGGCGTCGGACGTCTTGAAAGGGTCAAGGGGTTTGATGTGCTTCTTGATGCCATCAGCCATCTTCCCGAGAGCTTCCATCTGGCCCTTGCTGGTGATGGCACCGAGCGTGAAGCGCTTGAAGCGCAAGCCGCTGCTCTGGGGATCAGTCACCGCGTGACTTTCCTTGGCAATGTGGTGGAAGTGAATGCCTTGATGCCCGCTTTTGATGTGTTGGCGGTGCCATCCCGAGAGGAAGGGCTGCCGCTCACAGTTATCGAGGCTCAGGCCGCAAACGTTCCTGTCGTCGCGACCCGAGTTGGGGCCCTGCCGGATGCAGTATGCCCGGAGGCCAGTCAGGTTGTGCCGCCGGAAGATGAAAGCGCGCTCGCCACAGCGCTCCTGATCCAGTCAGAGGCGCCGCAAACCGATGCTCCTGTAAAATTCGTCCGCCGCCGCTTTGATTGGCGCGACACGCTGAGTGCTTACGACTCTCTAGCTCAAGGGGTACCGCTTTGACCGCAGAACTCGTTGCCCTCGGTTCCGGCGCTTTGATGGCCTATCACGGTCTGGTCTATCCGGCTGTTCTTCGGCAAATGGCGTCACGTTCAGAACCACGCCAGCCAAAGTTTCAGAAGGTGGATCGCACTCAGCCGCCAAGCATCGAGGTGATCATCCCGGCTTACAACGAGGCGCTGGGCATTGCGGCCAAACTGCGCAACTGCGCTCAAATGGACTATCCAGCAGGCCAGCTCAAGGTTTCGATCATTTTTGATGGCTGCACCGATGAGACATATCCCATTGCCAAGAGAACCTTTAAAGAGCTTCAGGACGAGGGCCTCTCAACCGCTGCGCTCTCACTCAGCGAATGGCACTACAACCGCGGCAAAGTCGCCGTTCTCAATCAGGCCATTTCGGAAAGCACGGCTGACATCATTGTCCTGACGGATGTTTCTGCAGTTGTTGAACCAGATGCGCTCTGGCGCGTCGCGGACGAGTTTGCAGATCCGGATGTTGGCGTGGTCTGCGCCACCTATGAACTGGAGACCGAAGATAGCGGAGAACATGCCTACTGGTCCTATCAACGCTGGTTGAAGGAGGCGGAGGCCTCCGTGGCCGCTCCTTTTGGCGCGCATGGTGCATTTTACGCCATCCGCCGCTCCGCTTGGCGGGCCATTCCTCCATCCACGATCAACGACGATGTGCTCATCCCCATGCAGATCGTCGAGGATGGCTATCGCGCCATCTACGATCTGTCGCTTGTTGCCACAGAAACAGAGGCCGCCAGCCGCGAGACCGATTTGCGCCGCCGGCTGCGCATTGGCGCGGGAAACCTGCAGCAGGCCATCTGGCTTTGGCGCCTTGCTGATCTCAAGAAACCGGCCTTGGCTTTTATCTATCTGTCAGGCAAGGGGCTGCGGGCCTTCACGCCGATCCTGATGGTTGCGTTCCTGCTCTCCTGTGCCGTGCTTGCGCTGCAAGGCGCGCTGCTGGCTCAGCTGGTAATGGCGGGCGTTCTTGTCGCGATGGCGGTCAATATCTATGAGGCGGTAACAGACGGCGATCTTCCCAAACTACTGCGCCCCTTTTCTGCGGTTGGTTATGCGCTGGGCGGTCAGGTGGCGGCGTTTCTCGGCTGCTGTCAGTATGTTTTTGGAACCCGCAAACCTTGGCGCCGCGCGGCGGACAACACTGGCGTTCCTGACTTCATTCATCCACTCGCCAGAATGGGAAAACGGGTGATGGACGTCATCCTTGCTGTGGCAGCGTTTGTTGTGATGGCGATCCTGTTTGTTCCTCTGGCGATAATCATCAAGTTGGATTCCCCGGGCCCGATCTTCTATCGCCAGTACCGTGTGGGAGAGCGCCTGCCAGACCGCACCAACCTGTTCTTGCTGACCAAGTTCCGCAGTATGCGCACAGACGCCGAAAAGCACGGCGCGCAGTGGGCAACAAAAGGAGATCCTCGCATCACACGGATCGGCCGTTTCCTGCGCAAGTCTCGGTTGGACGAGCTGCCCCAGTGCCTCAATGTGCTGAGAGGTGAAATGTCCGTTGTTGGCCCGCGTCCGGAACGTCCCGTGTTCTTTGAACGGCTTGAGGATCAAATCCCGTTTTACATCGAGCGTACCTATGGTTTGCGCCCCGGCATTACGGGCCTTGCTCAAGTCGAGCAGGGCTACGATGAGGATGTTGAAGATGTGCGCTCCAAGGTCATGCACGATCACGCCTACGCCATGCAGCTTGTTACCCCTTGGGAATGGTTCAAGACAGACCTCTCCATCATCCTGCGAACATTCGTTGTGATGGTGACGGGTCGCGGTCAGTAAAAGGAGAAACCGCCGATGCTTCCTCTGCAAAAGAACATTGTTTTTGGTGCTGTGGCTGCCTGCGCACTCTCATTGTTCGCGCTCTCCAGCGACGCGGAAGAGCTGAGCGCGCCCAACGGTCCGGTCATCCTCGTGGTGAGCGGCGACATTGACAAGACAACCGATGGGGCGGTTGCCAAGTTCGACCGTGACGCCCTGGCGTCCCTAGGCTCTCAAACCGTTCTGACCCACACCACGTGGACGGACGGCAGGCAGCGGTTCGATGGCACGCGCATCAGCGATATCCTGGAACGCGTTGGGGCCAATGGCACCAAGGTGGAAGCAGTGGCGCTCAACGATTACCGGGTTGAGTTGGATGTTTCCGAACTCAAAGAGTATCCGGTTATTCTCGCAGCGGAAATGAACGGCAAGCCGTTAAGCGTTCGCGACAAGGGCCCGCTCTGGGTCGTTTACCCCAAAGATCAGCACCCTTTAGTCTCCGAGGACCACAAGTGGATCTGGCAGGTTAGGGAGCTCCACGTCAAATGATGAAGCATTTTTCCGCGCGCGGGCGCATCGTCGTAATCAGTTTGTTTCTGCTCTTCTGCGGCCTGGTAGGGCTGACCGTCTACACGGCCTTCAAGTATGAGCAAGTGGAGCAGAAACTCACGCGCACCGTCACGGAAAATGCCGTATGGACCGCAGCTCAGACCGAGCTGGATTTAGCTCGTTTTTTGAACGCCCTTGATGGTTTCATGCTGGGCAATGACAGCATAAGTCAGGCCGACATGCTGCTGCGCTTCGACCTGCTTTGGAGCCGCATGGAGCTTTACAAGACCGGGCGTCTGAAGCAGGAGATCACGTCAATAATGGGTCTTCAGGGCGTCGTTGGCAGTCTTGAAAAAACACTGATAGACGTTGAAGGCGCAGTCCGGCAATTGCAGGCCGACGATCTGGCCACCTATCTGCAGATCAGAGAGCGCTTCAACCCCTATCCTCAGAACTTGCGGGACGTGACGCTGGCAAGCCTGCGCTGGGATATCGAGCAGCGTCTGCGCGTCAAGAACGAGATGAGCGAAATGCTGCAAAAACTCGTCTGGTTCAGCGGATTGGCTATCGCCTCGCTCATGGGCCTCATGGGCTTCTTGGTGTACTATGAGATGCACACCAACAAGCTTCTTCGGAAAACCCTTGAGGCGCAGGAGAAGGCCAGCTCCGCCCGTCAACGCCTTTCCGATGCTGTTGAGAACATCAATGAGGGCTTCCTGTTATGTGATGCACAAGACCGTGTTGTGCTCTGGAACCAGAAGTTCACCCATATCTACAAGATCTCCGCAGCTGCGTTGCGCGCAGGTGTCCCCTACATGGATGTCCTGAAATACGGTGCGGAAAACAACGAGTTTGACCTGCAAGGCCAAGGCTTGGCCCAGTGGCTGGAGCATCGTCAGCAGTCGCGGCGCAAGCCGGTCGCTACCTATGAAATGAAGCTGAGCGATGGGCGCTGGGTGCGGATTTCAGACAAGCACACCGAAGATGGCGGGATCGTTAGCATCCGCACCGATATCACAGAGATGAAACGCCGAGAAGCCGAACTGGAACACGCCCGAGAACACGTGAGCCAACAGGCAGATCAGCTCTCCAGAATGGCCAAGGAAGCCGAGCACGCCCGCAGCATATTGGATGATGCGGTGAACAGTCTGGACGAGTGCCTTGTCCTGTTCGACCGGACGGACAGGCTTATCTTGTGCAATCGTCGGTTCAGAGAGCTGTTCGGAGACAAGGCCGAGCGTATTCACCGCGGCATGACCTATGAGGAAACGATCCGCCTTGCCGTTGAAGCACGCGTATATCCAAAGCCCGACGATTTGGAGGCTTTCATCAGTGAGCGCATGAAAAAACGCCGCAGCGCTTTGGCATCTGATCAGGTTCACTACCGCCATCAGGAGCCCACGGCCAATGGCCGCTGGATGCAACTCTCAACGCAACGCACAAGCACCGGCGGGATGGTTTCTGTCTTCACGGACATTACGGAGGCCAAGAGCCGCGCGCTGGAAATCCAAAGCGCCAATGAACGTTTGGAAAAGCAAGCCGTACAGCTTAAGGATCTGGCGGAGAAAGCCCAAACGGCCAGCCGTGCCAAATCCGAGTTCCTCTCCATGATCTCCCATGAGATCCGCACGCCCCTCAACGCCATCATGGGGTTCGCTTCCCTGCTTTCGGACAGCGACTTGAAATCTGATCAACGCAGATTTACCGCCGAAATACAGCAGTCTGGTCAGCGTCTGTTGGGTCTCATATCAGACACGATCGACTTCTCCGATCTGGACTCTGGCAAAATCAAGCTCAACTATCGCCCGTTCGATTTACAGCGCCTCGTGAACAAGAGCTTGCGCCTTGCTGAAGATGCGGTTGGCGACAAGAATGTGGAAGTTGACCTGAATCTGCCAGCTGATCTGCCGCGTATCTACAAGGGAGATGCCGGGAGAATTGGTCAGGTGCTCACCCACTTCATGAGCAACGCAGCCAAGTTTACCAAACAAGGGCATGTGACCCTAGCTGTTGAAGGCATTGGCATCCATGAAGGCAAGCGCCGTTTGCGGTTTGCGGTCCACGATACCGGTTCCGGGATTGCATTGGATGTTCAAAAGCAGCTGTTCTTGCCATTTGAGCGCAAGCGGCAGGATAGAGATCTGACAGAGCCCGGTGCCGGACTTGGGCTCGTCATCTGCAAGCGACTTGTCAACCTGATGAAAGGTGAGATCGGCTTCGAGAGCACTGTCGGTTTCGGCTCCCAGTTCTGGTTCGAAATCGAGCTGGAAGCCATGGAAGGTGAGGCGGCGGAAAATGACCCTGAGTGGAAGGGCATTCAGGGCACGCTTGACCTTGAACAACCTGCCGAGCCAGTGCGCCTCAAGATCCTTGTCGCCGAAGATACGCCCGCAAGTCAGCTGGTCATCAAAACCGCATTGGAAAAACGCGGGCACATTGTAACCACCGCGCAGGACGGAGTAGAGGCGCTGGAGGCGGTCGGACGCCGTGATTTCGACCTTATTCTGATGGACATGCAGATGCCCAACATGGACGGCATGACCGCCACCCGGAAAATCCGGGAGATGGGTCTGCCGATGTCTGCAACACCAATCTATGCACTGTCAGCACAGGCGATGGCAGCAGACAAGGAAGCCGCTTTTGCAGCTGGTCTGACAGGTTACCTCACCAAGCCCATAAGCTGGGAGGAGCTGGACAGCGTATTGGCAGTGGTGCGTCAAAGCGTTGCCAAGCGGGAAGACCAAGACAGTGAAAAGTATGTCGAGAAGGCAGAGCTGCCCGCCAACATTCTGCCGCCTACAGCAGAAAACGAGGAAGTCCAACCGGATATATTTGCGCTGCCCAACGATGGCTGGAAACAGGAGCTCAGGCGCCTGGAGGCGCTGCTTCAAGATGACGATCTGGCGGCACCCGTCAGGGAAGGAAGTCTAATGGTACATGCCCATAAGCAAGAAGAAAAAGGCTACGAACCCTCGAAGACCCGGACTGGCGAGGCTAATAGCGGCAAGAAATCATCGACCATTGATCAGCAGACCTTGAATGATATCGTCGAGGCAGTCGGTGAGGATGTTTTTGCCAGCCTACTAAGTACATTCTTTACCAACTCGGAAGAACTTTTTGACCAGTTCAACATGTGCATTGAGACTGGCGATATTGAGCAGCTACGAAAGACCGCCCATAGATTTTCAGGGCTCATGTCCCAATTCGGCGCATTGGAGGCAGCAAAAATTGCATCCGAAGTAGAAAATGAACCGGATCAGGAAGTTCTTTTAGAATTGGCTAGTGAATTTATACAGTCAGCAGGAACTGCAGTTTCAGAACTCAAGAAATTACCCTGCGTTAAATTCGAATTGACGGAGGTTGCGTCCTCTTCTTAACGTCGGCATCTGAACTTGCTGGCGCATTTTTGCCAGATGCAACCTTGTTGTGCAGGATTAGATGTCAAACCAACCCGCGGACATCCTCATTGTCGAGGATACCTATGCTTTGCTGCAAACGTACAAGGCCTACCTGAAGCAGGAGGAGGCTCGGGTGCGCGGTGTTGAAACCGGGCAGCAGGCGATGGAAGAGATTCAGGCTGCGGTCCCGGACGTCATAGTTCTCGACGTCAATCTGCCAGACATGCACGGCATAGACGTTCTCAAGGCCATTCGCGCCGAGGGGCTGACTTCGGAAGTCGTTGTGATTACCGGACAGGCTTCGGTAAATCTGGCTGTTGAAGCCATGCGGGAAGGGGCGTTCGACTTCATCATGAAGCCGTTTTCTGCGGATCGCCTGCGGACCACCATTCGCAATGCGCTGGAACGGCGGGAGCTGAGCGAACTGGGCAGCAAGGTGGAGGGGCCAGATCAAGAACAGGGCCTGTCCAACATCATCGGAAAATCCGAGTCCATGCAGGCGGTTTACCGCATGCTTCGTGCTGTTGCGCCCACAAATGCCTCCGTTTTCATCCGCGGGGAAAGCGGAACCGGTAAGGAGCTGTGCGCTGAGGCGGTGCATCAGCTTTCCAAGCGCAGCACAGGCCCAATGGTCACCATAAACTGTGCGGCGATACCAAAGGACCTTTTGGAAAGCGAGATTTTTGGTCACATCAAGGGGGCGTTCACCGGCGCGACTTCCGATCGCAAGGGAGCCGCATTGTCAGCGGACAAGGGCACGTTGTTTCTGGATGAGGTCTGTGAAATGGATCTGTCCTTGCAGTCCAAGCTGCTGCGTTTCCTGCAGGAAAAGCAGGTGCAAAGGGTAGGGGAGGATCGCCTGCGAGACGCGGATGTGCGAATTGTCTGCGCGACCAACCGCGACCCGGTGGCCGAGGTTGCCGCTGGTCGGTTTCGGGAAGATCTGTACTACCGCCTTCATGTGGTTCCCATTGACCTGCCGCCCCTCAGAAACCGCGGCATGGATATTCTCCTCATGGCGCGTCATTTTCTGGACGCCTATGCGCAGGAAGACGGCAAGCGGTTCACCCGCTTCAGCCCGGAAGCCGAACAGGCGCTCATGGCCTTTTCCTGGCCCGGTAACATCAGGCAGTTGCAAAATGTGTTGCGAAGCGCTGTTGTGCTCAATGACGGTGATGTGCTCGAGCGCTACATGCTGCCGCCCGACATTGCAGAAGGCTCTGTGCGGTCCCTGCCAAAATCCCAACCAAGTGCAGGGCATCGGGTGGCTGAGCCGTCAGCCCATCCAAGTCTCCATGCCAATGGGGATGAGAACAGTCGAGTGAGCCCCCCTTCCTATGGTCATGAGGCCGGTGCTGCTCATGCGCCGTTGAGACAGCAAGGTGAGGTTGCTCAACAAAGCCCGCTGACCTTGCCTTTCCAAAGCGAGTCCCGTGATGCCTCACGCATCTTGCCTCTGGAGACAGTCATTCGCCTGACCATTGAAGACGCCATCGACCGTTGCAATGGCAGCATTCCAAGGGCTGCTGCGGCGTTAGAGGTGAGCCCCTCCACGATCTACCGCCGTCTGCAGGCATGGGAGCTTGAAGATCAGGTGGCTCAAAATGCGCAGGACGACGCCCAGTCCTCTTCTGGGGCAAAATCCTGAGTGCGGCTTGCGGACACCTCAGCCTGTTGTTTGCGCTAGGCGGCTTCTTGATCCGGTTTGCTCTTCCCCTTGCGGGTCTGTCCCGGTTTGGTGGAAGGGTCTACCATCCTGGGCATGCGAACAATTATGGGTAGATTGTTGGTCGCTGCAAGAAACGCATCTTGCCGTCTCAAGGTCGGGTCCAGCACTTCAAACACAACAGCAAGGCCAACCCCCAGCATGATCGCGGCGAAAATGCCGCCAGCTACATAAACCACCTTACCGGGTGTGATCGGCGCTTGGGGGTCTTCAGCCGCATCAACAATCTTCACCCGCTCCGGGGCTTCAAACTTGCCGAGCGCGCCCGTCACCTCAGCCATTTCATAGCGACGGGAGAGTTCGCTGTAGGTTTCCTGAGCCAGATCGATGTCACGTTCAAGCCGGTTCATTTGTTTTTCAATTGGCCCAAACTCGGCAACACTTGCTTCCATTTCGGCTATGTTATTCTTAAGGAGCGCCACGTCTTTGGAGAGCGCCTCGCGCTTGCTCTCCGCCGTTTGCAATGCTTGCATCTGCGAAACAAGCAGAGGCACCGTTTTCTGGTCCGCGTTCAGCTCTTGTCCAGCAGCCATGTTCCATAGCCGGTCAAGGTCCGCGTCTGTTAGGTCGGAAGCGGCATCAAAAAGCAGTTTGCGCTCCTCGGTAAGCTGGCGCAGCGTTTCTTGTGCTGCCCGCACGTCTGAGTGGTTCTCGGTGTAGCGTGTTCTCAGGTTGGCCAGCAGGCTGGTCTGGGCAACAATGCGCTCTTCCAGTCGCCCCATAGCCGGGTTCGTACTGGCAAGTCGTTTCTTCAGGTGGTTTAGCTCTGCTTCCGCCGAGGCCAGCTGAACGCTTTTGCTGTCAAGCTCGGAGCGTAAGGTCACCAAGCGCTGGACGTTGGCGGTGTAAACGGAAGGCAGCTTGTCGGCGTTCAGCGTTTTGAATTCAGCCAGCTCGTCTTCCTTTGCACGCAACAAGGTTTCTTGTTTTGCCAGTTGTTCAGCCAGGAAGGTACCACTCTTGTCGACGGCCGACCTTTCTGGTGAGAGCAGCCGTTCAAGAAAGCGCTCTCCCACAGCCTCCAGCTTTGCCGCCAGTCCATTGGGATTGGTGGACGTGATGGTGAGCTGCACGAGGTCGTTGCCCACCAGTTGCGCATTGATCGAAGCAGAAAGGGAGCGGACCATCAACTCCCGCTCTCGCTGAGGTGTGCTGGGGGTAATGTCCCCTACGTCTTCCAGAACACGTCCGAGCACATGTTCGCTGTGCAGCAGCGCGTCAAGTGCGGGCATGCGCTCTTTCAGGTTGGGGCCAATTGCAAGGTCTTCCAGAAATGGGTTCAGCCGGGCGGGTTCCTGAACAAGCACAGTCATCGTCGCTGCGTAGCGCTTCGGTGCATAGTCGGAGACGAAAAATGCCATGGCAGGCAGGATAAGCATGGGAATGCAGATCATGTACCGCCGGCGCCATGCCGCTTCCAGCACAAGCAGGAAAAAGTCTCGGATTGATCTGCCTTTGCCATTTATCATCATGAATACTCTACGTGAGGATGGGCGCTTGCGTCTGCTGCTTTCTTTTTGTTTTCTCAATAGTTTGTCGCAGATATTGCTCAATTTTTATGAGCTTTTTTCCGAGGCAGTCCTGTTACCTCATGGGGTGATCTCAAGCAGCGCTTCGCCTGCTTCAAGGTCCGGTGACACGCGCTCACGAACCTCAATTGTGTCCGGCAAGCTGGCAATGATACGCTTGCTCACCGCCCGAGCCTTGCGAAGGCGTTCAAAAGCCTCGCCGTGGTCAGGCAAGCCAACGGTCAGCATCAAGGACCAATTGTTCTCAGCCGCCAGATAAGAGAACCGTTCCAGATCACTACGCGCCTGTTCCGAAAGCGGCGTCACCTCATCAAGGCCTTGAAACACAAGCGTGTCGCCCGGACGCAGTTTGGGAGAGGGTGCGCTTTGAGAAGCGGGATCTTCCGCGCTCAATGCGGCTCGTGCTGCAGCAAGCAACTGCATGCGTGCGTTGATGAGCGCCGGGTCTGTGGCAGCGCTCCGCCCAAAGACGTCAGCGCGGGAAGCTTGAGGTGTTTCAGGAAGGCGGATGCTGCCGGTTATGTCCTTAGCGTCTCCTGCATAGCTCGGTACTGCTTGCACAGGCCGGCGCGCCATGAAATCTCTAAACAGCTCTTCTGCAGAAGGCTGTCCCGTGTACGGAGCCGTGGTCCCATCTGCGGTGAGCTTGTTTGCGTCCTCCCGCTGTTGCGGTGACGGTACTGCAATGCCCGCCCGCGCTTCTGCCAGCATGCGTTCCCTCACGCTGTCCGCCGAACTGGGGTCCGGTCTCTCAGCGTCACGGCTGGTCTGCGAAAGCGCATCGTCACTTTCACCAGCTGCACGTGCGCTGGCCGCCTTTCCCTGTGCTTGGAGGTAGTCCGGCAAAAGCTCAAGATCATCCGTTTGAACGCAAGAAGCGAACATCAAACAGAGTATAACGATAAGGACGTTTGTCCTGATCATTGATTTTTGCCTCAATAAACCGCGTTTAATATTATGTTTTATTTTTGTGTATCAATTATTTTTTTAATTTCTTCTTCATAAGTATTTGGCGATTTGTTTCGATCCCACCAGAGTGTTTCGATGTTTTTCCATAGTTTCCACTTAAGGTCTTGTGCTTCTTCGTCTTCTTGTTGCCCAAAGTGCAGCAGCCAGCGCTGGTCAACCACGCCCTCGGCCATGTCCAGAAGGCCAGAATGGATATCGGGCTGACTCGGGCACACCTCTGCACTCGGCAACAGCATCATCACATCCCCCTCGCGGCCGTCGGTTGGGTCGAACGGGTCCGCCGTTGGCATGCGGCTGTGCCACTGAACATAGGCCTCTGCCCCGGTCACCAGAACACCCAGAGCGGCCGTCATCCGAGGCTGTCTCGTGTTGTAAAGCCAGACCTTGAGCCCCTCCCGCTGGAGGGAGCGAATATCCATGGGCTGCAGGCCATAGCCGTCGTTGATCTGGACGAGGTCGAACAGCCGGGCCAACGCGCGGTCTTCTTCCGAGTTCAGTTGCGCCGCCAATTTCACATCAGGGGCGACTTCCCGGAACACGTCAACCAGATGCGGCAGGTCATAGGCTTGCATGTCCGGGTTTGAAGGTTCATCCGCCACGCTCCAGTAGATCGGGGAAAGCCCTCGCTCCTCTGCCTCTTGGGTGATCCGTTGAAGCTGCACTGCGGCAGCTTCAATGCCAACCTGTTCAATCAGGCGCTTTGCGGGCGTATAGGCCATCACGGCGGGCGCGAATTGCTTTGCCGCGGACAGTTCTTGGAAAAAGGCCTGTTCCTCATCTGGTGTGGGTGTAATCAGCCCGGGCGCTAGTGGGCTGAGGCCCAGCTTATTGAAGAAAGCAATGTCGCATTGCAGCTGAGCAACGCGCTTCTCACCGTCCTGCCAGGCCCAGGTTAGATGTGGTGCCTCATCCATGTAAAACCCGGCAGGGGCTCTTGAGGGCGGCAATGTACTCTCGAGAACTTCAAGGTTGATGGGAAGGCTCACATTGCCAAAGCTGCTCGTCACCGCCAGCTGCATGGGATAGGTCCCCTTTGGCGTGTCGGGCGGCACTGAAACCCATATCTCCACACGCCGTGGACGTTCTGGAGCAACTGTGAGGCCGCTCACGTCAGACAGAAGGCGTGTTTCCTGAACGCTCAAGGAGCTGGCGTTCGCTGCTGGCCTGTCCAGGGTCCGAAGGGCCGCCCAAAGAAACAGCGCTGCTTCAGGGGGGGCGCCCGTTAGGGAAGCGCTAAGCAGGTCTATGCGTTCATCGCTCACAAGGTCCACACTCAGGCGCGCTCCTGTTCCGGCGGCGATGCGCAAGGGCAGGGCTACCATCGGTTTCACCGCTTGGGTCAGATTGAAAACCGCATCTGCTGGCTCTCGGGGGCCCAATGGCACCACAGGCCAAGCCGCGCGCGCAATTCGGGCGCGTTCTTCCAGCACAATGTTGAGCGCCCTGTCATCCCCCTTGGGTGTGAGCAAAACGGCGGAGAGGTAGGTGGCATCGGCGCTGTCGCCAGCAAGGTCAATGCGCACGCCTTCGCTGGTGGCGGTGGTGGTCGCCTTCAGATACCCCCCACGGTAGCGCGCCAGGTCCGTCCATGCATCACCTTGTCCCAGAACCTCGCGGCGTTTGCCTTCCAGATAGCGCTCACGCACCCAGTCTTCGATGCTGTGGCTTTTGTAAAACACGGTGTGGTCGTTGATGTTGATGCGCCGTTCCAGCGGATGAGGCAAATGTTCCCATTCACCAATGTCTTCAGTCCATAAATGCACATCAACCTCATCTCCTTCACGCCACGGCAGAACGACACGCTCCATGCCATTGATCCCGTTGGTAATCAGCGGATCGGAGCCTGTTCTGCGCAGCGCTGTGGGACGGCCTGACTCAATTAACGAGCTTTCCGGTGTAACCCGTTGAAAGCCCGGAAAAACTGGCGCATCGGCCTCACCAAAGCTATAACCAGCCGACCCTTCCGGGAGAGGGGCGGGTGTGAAAATGGAGACTTCCACCTCGCTGAAAATGGTGGAACTGTCGGGTGAAAACACAAAGACATCAGTGAGCTGGGCAAGGTCCATCAAACGCCCGCCGGTGGCCTTGATCCCGCGTAGAGGAATGCTGAGCTCAAAAGGCCCGGGCAACAATGTTTGTTCCAGATTGTATCGGCTGGCATATCCGGTTGAGGCGCTGTCATCAATGCGGACGATCAGCATCGCTTCACGTGCGCCCTCAAGCCGCCCTCGCACAATCAATTGTTCATTGCCGCTCAAGGTGTCGGAAGGCAGCGGCGTTTCAAGCGGCAGGTTTCCTTGGGTCAGCTCTTGTGCGGGCAGGGATACACTCAAGAGCGCGGCCAACCCAATGGTGGCAAGCAACAGAAAATGCCCAAGTGCTGATCGCATGACTACCTCTCGCCTATAAGCTCTTCAAAGCCGCTTCCAGCTGCGCCGCCCGGCTCGACCAGGATTCCGGACGAACCACCTCACGGCGCACGCTGTTGCGCTGTTTGTCGTTCAGGGCAAAGTTCAGGGCATGGGCCAGCGGTTCGCCGGTCTCAAGGATTGTCAGGAGAGGGGCATAAGGCTCCATCGCCGGAAACCGCGTGGTGATGATTGGCGTGCCCGCCGCAAGGTATTCTCTCAGCTTCAGCGGATTGCAGTTGCGGATCTGCTCGGTGTCTTTGAAGGGTAACAGCGCTGCATCAAAATGTTGGACATAGCCCGGCAGCAGGTCATGGGGGCGACGCCCCAAGAAGTGGATGTTGCTGTGTTTTTCCAGCAAGGAGATGTCTGTCTCAACGGCCCCAATCAGGACGAAATGCCAGTCAGGACATTGGGTCGCGGCCTCGCACAGCATGGCAACGTCCACCCAGTCGGCAATGGAGCCATAAAACCCCGCAATCGGGCCGGTCTGCGGCAGGTCACTGGGCCTGTCAGCCGGTTTTGCGAACAGATCATAGTCCACCCCGTGTGGCAGATAGAGCGTCTTTTCAGCAGGAAACCGGTCCGCCAGGTGCTGGCTTGCGGCAACAATCAGGTCAGCCTTTTTGACAAGCTGTCGCTCCATTGCCGCGACGGGTTTATGGTCGACACCTGCGAGCGACGAGAAATCATCACCGCAATAGTAAACCACGGCCCGTTCTTCAAATTCGCCAAGAGCTACAACGGCGGTCGGCAAGGAAGTCCAGAGGATCGGTCGTTTCACTCCGTCTTCTCGCATCCAACTGGTGACCTGACGGGCAAGCAAGCGCCGGTTGGCACATGCAGCCAGCCTGCTGCCTGGCCAAGGTATGGCTGTTGGCGCGTGAACATGAATGTTTGCAGGCACCAAAGCGGCGGCTGTTCCGTTCATCCTTTTGGGCCGAGAAAGAATGCTGCCCAGCTTCTCGGTCACCCGTTTAAGGTCTCGAAAGCTAAGGCGCGGGCGGCGCAGGCCAATGGAGTTCACCCACACCACCTGCCAGTCGTCAGAAAGGCGCGAAATCAGATGCTGGGTGGAGGAAGGGTGTCGGCCCCAGTCCTCACCAAAGACCACGAGATCAGAGGGCATGGGATTTTGCCACCTCCACATCGGCGTGGATCGGACGGATCACACGGGCTGGGGACCCTGCGGCCAAGACGCCCGGAGGAATGTCTTTGGTCACCACGCTTCCTGCTGCGACCACGGAGCCCGCGCCGATGCGTACCCCGGCCAGCACGATGGTGCCAAAGCACAGCCAGGCACCTTCCTCCACAATGATGTCACCCACCTGATCGGCGGTCGCAGGAAGGCCTGCAGCGCGGTCCGCAGGATCCAAGGGGTGGCCGGGATATCCAGCAAGGAAGCACCGTTCTGAAAGGCGCACATTGTCTTGAAGTTCAATGCGCGTTCCCACCGCAAAGGTACACTGCCAGCCGATATCTATGTGGCTGCCCACCTTGAGTTCCGGCGTGCTTTCAGCGTCGGACCGGCCAGTGAATGTGGTTTGGCCTGAAAGGCGCACATCATCACCAAACGCCATCTTCAGCGGGCCGATCACCAACGGCATGCCACCAAAGATGTAGAGCTGTTTGCAAGGTCTTTCGAGCTGGCTTTGAAAGAGGGGCGTGGTCCAACACACGCGCACAAGGTTCAAGAAAACCCCTTTGATCCCGCGGCTGATGGTGTAGAGCGCGCCGTGAAAACCAGGGATCACCGGAAATGACGCACTGCGTACCTGCTTCAAGGTCTTGTAAAGCCACTTGGTGGTTGGGGTGTCCTGACGCTTGATCCACCCTTTGAGTTTGTTCACTGCTGTCATCGCCCCATCCTGTTGTTATCGTTGGTTCCCTCCAGCACTTTGACGCGAGGTCGGGATCTTGGGCTGCGTGCTCTCAGCCTATGAGCAAAGGGTGAATCTTCCGCTTGCGACGCGTCCGGCGACGCTCCTTGAATTGCCGGGGGTTCAAGCTCCTTGGCATAGCGGGACAAGGCCACGGTGAGCGACAGAAGGATGTAAATCGGCCACGTAAAGCCTTGGGTCAGGAAGGTGCCGGAAATGCAAAAGCCGGTAATCCCACCAATGAGCGCCAGCGCCGTGGCGCGTGTGCTGGCCGGGGCGTTGTGAGCATCCAGAATTCGGCTCGACTCCCGGTTGGTCAGCACCATCAGCACCACCATGGTTACGAACGCGATGAGACCCGGAAACCCCGTTTCACCCAAAACGCCCAGCCAGGTGGAGTGCACGGCCTTTGCCATGCCGGTCCAGTGCGGCGTGAAGGAGAAGTAGTTGGCAACAAAGTTGTCTAGCCCAACCCCATTCAAGGGGCGCGCCAGAGCCATGTTCACTGCCGCTTGCCATGCGTAAATGCGGCCCATGGCACTTTCATCAATGCCGCTCTCTGCAGCGCCGCCCGATTGCCGGTCGGCAATGCCTGCCATCACCATAAGGGCCGCCAGCCCAACGGCACCGATGCCCGCAAGAACGAACTTGTTCTTGATCACACGGGTTCCCCCGATGCCAAGCACGGAAACGATGCCAAGCAACCCGCCACGGCTTTGCGTTGCAACGATAGCCCAGCAAATGCAGAGGGTGGCGACAATGCCCAAAAGACGGTCCAGCTTTGTGGGGCGAATGATGGCAAGCGCTGTTGCAAAGCTCAAAGGAAACAGCAGCACCAGCGACAGGTCGTTGGGGTCACCCAAGACAGAACCGTAGTCTCGGCCAATTGTCACACGGCTCCCTTCCACCAGGCCGATGCCCTGCAGTTTGCGCGAGATGGTCACCAGTGCCACCGCCATGCCTGCAATCACAAAGACCCGGCAAGCGGTGGCAAAATCCTCAGGCTTTCGAACGATCCACGCAATCGCCAGCACCATGATGCCGATCTTGATGTAGGTGGCGGTGTAATAGGAAAACGCCAGTGATCGGTTCATGGCCAGCGCCAGACCCAGCGTGACAAGGCCAAAGAACACGGCAAACGCGGTCAGATCTCTGTTCCAGAATGGTTTCAGCGACTTGGCGCAAAAAAGCTGCCAGCACAGCACCCCGAGAGTTGGCAGCGCCAACAGGATGGGAATGCGAAACGGCATCAGAAACGGAAACACTTCGTGGATGCGGAAAAACGAGAACACCACGAACCCAAGGCAGAGATAGAACAGGTTCTTAAAGGCAATCACCGCCCCGATGGGCAGGATTGCCACAACGACAATCAGCAGGGGATGCAGTGGATTGAGAATAGCCAGCCCCACCCCTAAAGAGGCAAGAGCCGCAATAAGCACATGGTGGTGGGCTTTGTTCTTGGTGGACAGTTGGCTCAGGTCCGTCATGGCTCAGGCCTCCACCGGCGCCAATGCACCACGGGATTTCAGACGGGACATAACGCCATACCCTGCCGCCAGCATGATCAGACCCGCCGCGATGGCATAGGCAAACTGCCAGAGCAAAGAAACGCTGAGCGGCTGGCCCGCCACCGCGAGGACGGCAAGCCCCGTAAAAACGGCCATCTGAGGCAGACGATAGGGGATTGGGGCCTTTCGGTGAAACAACCCTAGAAACAGCAGAAGCCGCAGGCCATGGCCCACCAGCGTGGCAAAAATCGCACCGGCAACGCCATGGGACGGCGCAAGCAGCCAATAGCCGAGAACGGCTGCAGCCCCGCCAGCAGCATTCACGCCGAGCACATAAAAGCCATGCTGGGCGCGGTACGTTCCAACATTGAGCAAGGAGCACAGCTCATTCAGCGAAAAGCACAGTACAAGCCACGGCACATAAGCAATGGCAGGCAGGTATGAGGCGGGCAACAGCCACGCAATGAAAATCGGCGCAGCAAGGGCGGTCCCCAGCGCCCCAACCACAAGCACCCAGTAGCCGAGCAGCACCACATCAGCGGAGTGGGCAAGACCGTTGCTTTCTTCCAGAACCGCAATGCGTTTTGCATACCACCACAAGCCAAAGGGCTGTAGCAGAAGCGGCGCGGCCAGCGACAGTTTAACGGCAATTGAATAGTGAGCCAGTGTTTCCGGCGAAATGGCCGTCACGAGGAACCAGCGATCGCAGGAGCCAAGCGCGAACATGGCCAGCGCGCCTCCAACCAAGGGCAAGCCGAACTTCACCGTGCGCTCAAAACCTTGGCGGGAGAAACCAATGCCGGTGCGCGAAACTTGGAGCGCGAGCAAGCTCAGCGCCAGCACAACGTCAATGCTGCCGTTTGCGATCAGGATGGCGTCAATGCCATACCCGTTCATCAGCAAGACCACCATGGTCAGCGCTTGCAACACACCGCGAGAGGCCGTGAAAATCAGGAAGAGCTTGGGCTTGTTACCAAGCCGCAGCCACGCCAGCGGCAGCTCGATGAGCCCGCCAAGAGTGGCGCCCAAAATGCTCAAGCGCAGCGCCCATTCGTTGATGGGCAAATCCCATGCGCCAATCACCAGCGGCATGAACAGCTGCACCAGAACGCCAAAGAACAGTGCCAGCACCAACGCGCTGCCGGTAATGATAGAAGCTTCGCGGTTGCGTTCTGCTTCCGTGCGCTGGGTGCCGGAGAACCGGAACAGCGTGTCCGCCAGCCCCATGGCAAACACCAGACCAATGAACTCGAGCAAGGACGCGGCTACATCCAGATAGCCCACATCCTCCGCTGCCATGTATCGGGTCAGCACGGGGATGGTGATAACCGCAAGGCCTTTGGTCAGAACAATGCTGGCCACATAGGGCCAGGCATGGAGCAAGCTCTTTAGGTTCATGCGTCAGGCGGCCTTTCGGTGCGGTATTGCCGCTTCCACGAGGTTGGAAAGCGCTCTGGCTTGGTTTTGCAATGTGAAAGTTTCACAAACCCGGCGCCGCCCCGCCGCCCCCATTTCCTCTTGGTTTTCTGGAGAAAGCGCGAGAAACGCTTCCAGCGCTGCCTGCAATGCCTGCGGGTTGCCGGGGGGCACTTTGTAGCCGCACTCGGGAGTAATCGTCTCTTTCATGCCCATGAAGTCAGTGGTGATCACCGGAAGCGCCATGGCCATGGCTTCCTTGGCAACAAGGGGCCCGGAGTCGCGGGATTTGTCCGGAGCGACCTTGAAGGGCGCGACCAGAGCTTTGTAGTGAGGTCCGTTTTCCGTCAGCCACTCCGCAGGTTTGGGCCCCAAAAACGCGAGCCCTTTCTTCTCCAGCTCAAACTTGATCGCCTGCGCTTGGAGCCTTTGCTTCAAAGGGCCGTCTCCCACAATGTCGACGGGGGGCATGGCATCGCCCATTTCATGGAGCGCGGTAAAAAGGTCATCGATGCCTTTCTGCTCCACCAATCGCCCGATGAAAAGCAGTCGGCCATTGTCGCCGCCGTTTAGGCGGGGGCGGAAACGGGTCGGATCTATCCCACAAGGGACGATGGAGATTTCCGCTTCCGGGCACAAGGTGTGCAGGTCTTCTGCCATGTCGTTGCAAACAGCGACCACAAAGTCCGCAGCTTCCAGCTTCTCTGGCAGATCAATTGCCTCTGAGTAGACGTCGTGTCCATGGCATACGAACGAGCAGCTTACCCGCATCAACCGCGCGGCGACGATGGCATGGGCTGCAGCTGGGCCGGCGAAATGCGCATGAAAGTGCTCAACTCCCTCCTGTCTGGCAAGGCTAGCAATCTTCATGGCATTGCCCAGCAGCGAGTAGACCGGCAAGCCGGTTTGTTGGCGGCAGAACTGCAACGCGGAAAGGAAGGAGCTGGACAAGGACGGCAGCGCTTTCAGCGCTGAAAAATCACTGTGCTCCGGCAGGTAGTGGGCAATCTCTTTCAGCTTCAGGTCAGCGGATTGCGCTGGGCCATCGGTACGGCGCAGCACGATGGGCACAACCCGGTGCCCCTGTTCCTGCATGGCCCTGATCTCGTTTCCAACAAATGTCTCGGAAAAAACCGGAAAATCAGCCAGCACATATCCAATGGTTTTCACGAGGGCGCGTCCTTTTTTGTTGTTATCTCGCGCGGTCTTGGCCTCGAACTCCCTGTAATGTCGGGGATCAGAATTGGCTCAGAACCTGCAAAGCTTGCCTTGAAGCAGCAAGCTCGATGCCAACCCATCGCTTTCGAGCTCGATAAAAAATCAGGAGTGTGCCATGGAGCCGGGGTGTTCGGTTGTGATCCCGACAAGAGATTGTCTGCCGTATCTGAAGGAAGCCATCCGCAGTGTTATCGAGCAGGCATTTCAGCCCCTTGAATTGATCGTGGTCGACGACGGTTCAACAGATGGCACAGGCGAGTGGCTCTCCCGGCTTGCCGTAGACTGCGATGAGCTCGTCGCCCTTCAAGGGCCAGCGAAAGGCCCTGCAAGTGCGCGGAATCTTGCCATCTCCAAGGCCCGTTACAGCCACGTTGCCTTTTTGGATGCAGACGACATCTGGTATCCCGGCAAGCTCGCAGAGCAGATGCGCTGGCACTTTGAACAGCCCAATGCACTGTTCAGTTTCACAGATTATCGCCACGTGGGCATGGCTGGGGAGGACCTTGGTACCTGCTTCGAATTCTGGCGGGGTCATTTGAATGCGCGCCCTAAAGAACACTATCAACTGCTTCAGGACCCTCTGGCTGCGCTGCTGTCGACCAACATCGTCGGCACCTCTTCAGTCGTCGCAAAAACAGAAGCTTTGCGATACGCAAATGGATTTGCAACAGCGTTACCATCCGCTGAAGATTGGGACCTTTGGTTGAAGCTGGCGGAAAAGGGCGCCGTAGGCATCAGTGGAACGGTCACCATGGACTACCTGATGCGTCCCGGAAGCGAGACCAAAAAACGGCAGGCGCGTATTGATGCCATGAACTCAATCATCGCTCGTTACGAAGACAACGCATCCCCCGCCGTGCAGGCGGCCTTGAAAAAGGCTCGCGCCAACATTCTAGTGGCCACAGCCGAAAAGGAGCTGGAAGAGGGCAACCCGTCAGCTGCCTTGAGAACCCATATCAAAGCCGCCATGCTGAACCCGGACAAGCGCACGCTACATGCCGTTTTGTCGGACGCAAAGGCTTTGCTTGTTTCCAAAAGCGCTTGAGGGGAGGCTTCAATGAACCTGTTCAAGGCCCACAGCCCAGCCACATTGGACGGCGTGTCCAACTTGCGCAAGCGCCTGCGGCAGCGTTTGTCGGCGCTGGCCATTCCAAATGCTGTTTCAGAGGATCTGCAGCTGGTCTGGTCAGAATGGGGCGCAAACCTGGTCAAGCATCCGGCCCAGCCACCCATTCAAATCGAAGCTTCCATCGACCTTCAGGGCGCAACGCTGGTCATGACAATCGCAGACGATGGAACGCCTTATCCGGACATGGTTGCCAGCGGTCCCAGCCCATTACTCTGCGAAGACCCATGGGCCATGGAGAGCGGCCGCGGACTTGCGCTCATCAAGGATATGGTGGAGGGCATCGCCTATCAGGTGGGCGATGTGGAACGCCGCACACCCAATCTTCTGACCATCAGCCGCAATCTTATGGACCGTCGTCCTACCGTTCTGGTCGTGGATGATGATCCGACGCTGGCTCAATCCTATGCCGCCTTCTTGGGCTCAAATTTCAAGAGCGTTGTCGCAACGTCTCTGGATGAGGCGTTTCGAAAGGCATCAGAAACACCTGTCGATCTTATCCTTACCGATTATCACCTTGATGATGGAACAGGTGAGAGCATCATCTCCCTTTTGGAACGGGACAGCAAACGCTTGCCAGCGCCGGTTCTTGTCATCACCGGTGACCGAGATCCCGACCTCAAGATGCGGCTTGAGGACCACGGGGTGGAGGGCGTCATTACCAAGCCCGTATCACCTGTTCAGCTCAACCGATTGGTAAGGCACGCCTTTCGCCGTACTTTGCGCCAACAGGCTGCCTTGATGCGCCATTTCGAAGCCATAGCCCGCGATTTGCGTGCAGAGCACCAGATCGTTCATCGCCTCAAGGGCTTCAAGGTGGAGCGCCTTACGGCCAGTACCGACACCGGCTCGGGAGATGCTCTCATCATTCATGAAAGGGAAGGCAGCCAGCGGATCATTCTGGTCGATATGGTTGGGCATGGCATTGTGGCGCAGGCCAGCAGTGTGGCCTTCCTCTCGATCCTGCGCACGATCAATGCCTTGCATCCAGAGATCAATTGCGGTGCCTTGATCACGCAGGTCAACCGGATTCTGAACGAAGACATCGGTCTTTCTGGCCTGCTCTGCACATTTGCGGTGGTTGATTGCTATCCCGATGGCCAGATCCGCATGGCATCTGCCGGGCACGTGGAGCCGGTCATTGCCAGCTCTGAAGGTGTGCACCCAATTCCCATCTCAGGGCCATTGATTGGCCTTAGCGCGGATCAGGAATATGAGGGTGTTGAGCATCTCCTGAAGCCCGGGGAGCGTCTCTTTCTCATGACTGATGGGCTCGATCCTGCGGGGCTGGCCAGCGGAGATCAACTGCCGGAATGGCTCGAAGCAGCACTTCAGAAAACCGTTTCAGAGGGAACAACGAGCCCAACGCCGATAGAGAGCTTGAGGCGGTGCATCAGCGAGGCGCTTGGTCCTGAACTGGAAGATGACTGGACCCTTGTCTCGATATGCCGAGAGACACCTCCCGAGCCTTAGCCGCCAGACAAAATCCGGCATCTTCATAGACCTGTAAAATCTCCGGCATCTTGCCCTCGGGAGAATAGCGTTCCTCAATGGTTCTGCGGCTGTTTTGGCGCAGGCGCTCCAGCTCTGCCTCCGGGGCCTCTGCCCATTGTTGAAACTGCGCAGCGGCTTTCTGCAAATCCTCAGCATCAAACAACCAGCCATTCACGCCATTTTCAATCAGTTCAGGCAGCGCGCCCACGCGCGCGCCAAGCACAGGGATGCCGTGGGCCATGGCTTCCAACGCCACCAGGGGCAATCCTTCTGCCCGTGACGATATCATAAGCAAGCCAAGCTGAGGCCAAACAGGGGTCAAGTCGCTGACCATGCCGTGAAAACCAACAATGTGCCCATATTTTGCTTCCAGCTCCGGCCGCATGGGGCCATCCCCATAAAGGTGCCAGCTCACGCCCGGCGTATTTTGCGTGGCAGCAAACTCGCAAAAAAGGTCCGGGCCCTTTTCATGGGAAAGCCGTCCGACAAAGGCAACGCTGCGGGCGTAGGGTCGGGTGAGTTCACTCTCTGGCAGGTTGATGAAATTGTCGATGACCGTGGACGAAAACGGCAGGCTGCCCGCGATTTTCTTGCTTACGCTGATCCGTTTGCAGAGAAAACTGCTCCAGCCGTCGAGCCGCTGATAAAGCGAAACGGGGAACGGGCCGGTCTCGCCCGCATGAAAGGTGGAAACAGCCGGAATGCCAACAAGCCGAGCCGAAACCCGGCCCAAAATGCCAGCCTTGTAGCCGTGGGTATGAAGCAGGGCAGGCCGCTGCGTGCGCAAGGCCTGCATCAAACCGCCCATACCTCCGGGCAGCACCGTATAGGGCACACCTGCTGCTTCAATTTGCGCGATCCACGCGTTGTCCTCATGGGGCGTTAGCAGCACAATCCGCGCCGAATACCCTTGCGCCCGCAAAGCCTGCGTCAGCACCACCATATGTTTTTCGATGCCGCCGATGCCACTTGAATCGACCAGCTGCCAGATCTCGGCCATGTCTGCCTCTTTGCTGTTTCAAGCAAAACAAGCAACCATGGTGCCAGATTGTCCCCTAAGGGGCGGCAGCCTCTGCTTTTTGACTGGAACGTTCAGAGATGAAAATCCCGCCAAGCACCAGCACCAGTGCGAGCGCGTGATAGAACTCGAAGGGTTCGCCCAATATCACGATTGCAAAAATGGCCCCGAAAATCGGTACCAGATTCACGAAGATCCCAGCCCGTCCGGGGCCTATCAGCTCAACGCCGCGCATGAAAAACACCTGAGCGATGAAGCTTGGGAAGATCGCAATATAAAGGCAGATCAGCCAACCGTTGAAGTTCGGCCAGAGTGCATCGCCCGCCATACCCTCCCACAGGAGCAGCGGCACCGAAACGACCGCCGCAACTGTGGACGTTACGGCAAAGAACGGCAGCGCGGGCACCTTTGGGCGATTGCGCAGAGCCAGTGTGTAGCCGGAGTAAAAAAGGCAGGCAATCAGCATCAAGGCGTCGCCGGGATTGATCTGAAACTCCAGAAGGCGCGCCACACTGCCGTGGCTGGCAACGGCAATCACGCCCGTCATGGTAATCAGGATGCCGCCCACCTGCGCGATCGTCAGGCGGCTGCGGTAAACCAGAAACGCACCAATCGCCACCATCATGGGCAGCGATCCCTGAATAATGCCGATGTTGAGCGCGGTTGTTTCGTGAGCCGCCAGATAAAACAGCGCATTGAACCCGGTAAAACCAAAGGCGGACATCGCCGCCACCATCAGCATTTGCGGGCGCATGATGTGCCAGTGCCGCACCACCTCACGCCAGTAAAGGCTCAACATGATCAGGCTCACGATCAGCCAGCGGATGAACACGACCACAAAAGGGGAGACATTTCCAACGGCAAGTTTGCCAGCAATGGTGTTTCCGCCCCAGAAAATGGTTGTGAGAAACAAAAGTAACAGCGGACGATTGTAAACGGACGATACTGGCATGAGCCGCGAAATTCCTGTGAGCCTCTGGTAGACCGACTGGTCCAAGTAGTAATACCTGTTATTTTGCGCGAACACTGGTCGCAACCACCCCATAACGCAAACGATTTTTTCTCAATCGCGCGGGTTTATCTGCGAAACTGATAAATTCGGCCTATTGTTTCCGTTTTGGAAAAGGTTCTTATTGGAGCGACTGATTGAACAGGACTCCGAAAATTGTAAGGTGGGGTCTACGTGAAAAATATTAGTGACAAAGCTGTATTGAGGGGGACCATGACGGACCGCACCACAGTTGCCGGCCTTCAGGTTGCAACAGAACTCTACGATTTCATTGAGAATGAAGCCCTTCCGGGAACCGGTGTGGATTCAGACAGTTTCTGGATTGGCCTGAGCGAGCTTGTGGCCGACCTTGGCCCGCAGAACAAGGCGCTTTTGGAAAAACGCGACGAGCTGCAAGCCAAGATCGATGCCTGGCACAAGGCCAATCCCGGCCCGGTCGATGGCGGTGCTTACAAGGCGTTTCTGGAAGAAATCGGCTATCTGGTGCCCAGCAGTTGGGACTTTGAAGTCGATACGCCCAATGTGGACCCGGAGATCGCTCGCCTTGCAGGGCCGCAGCTTGTGGTGCCGATCCTCAATGCCCGCTATGCCTTGAATGCCGCCAATGCGCGGTGGGGCTCTCTTTATGATGCGCTCTACGGAACCGATGCCATGGGCTCAGCCCCGGGGGCTGGCGGCTATGATCCCGAGCGCGGCGCTCAGGTCGTTGCTTTTGCCAAGAAGCATCTGGATGAAGCGGTGCCGCTCGACAATGGCAGCTGGGCGGATGTGGTCGATATCTCGGTTGTCGCTTCCTCTTTGGCGTTGACCTTGAAGGATGAAGACATCGCCGGTCTGGAAGATCCGCTCCAGTTTGTCGGCTTCGTGGGCGAGGCGGATGCGCCGCAAAAAGTGCTGTTGCAGAAGAACGGCATCCACCTTGAGCTGGTCATCGACAAGTCATCGCCAATCGGGGCCTCAGATCCGGCAGGCATCGCCGATGTGGTTCTGGAATCTGCGCTCTCCACCATCATGGACTGCGAGGATTCAGCGGCCGCCGTTGATGCACAGGACAAGGTTCTGGCTTATCGCAACTGGCTCGGCCTGATGAAGGGCGACCTGAAGGAAGAAATCTCCAAGGGCGGCAAGACCTTCACCCGCGCCTTGAACCCAGACCGGGAATACACTGACGCGCAGGGCGACAAGTTGGTGTTGTCTGGCCGTTCCCTCATGTTGGTTCGCAACGTGGGGCACCTGATGACAAACCCGGCGGTGCTGGACAAGCAAGGCAATGAGATTCCAGAGGGCATCATGGATGCGCTGGTCACCTCCATGATTGCGATCCACGATATCGGCAAGGGCCGGGCGGTTGAAGGTCGTCACGCCAATGCCCGCGCCAACTCCGTCTACATCGTGAAGCCGAAGATGCATGGCCCCGAGGAAGTGGCTTTCGCCAACACGCTGTTCGAGCGCGTTGAAGACATTCTCGGTTTCGACCGTGACACCATCAAGATGGGCATCATGGATGAGGAACGCCGCACCACGGTGAACCTCAAGGAGTGCATCCGCGCTGCAAAGAGCCGTGTATGTTTCATCAATACGGGCTTTCTGGACCGCACGGGGGATGAGATCCACACCTCCATGGAGGCCGGTCCAATGATCCGCAAAGGCGACATGAAGCAGTCCACCTGGATTGCCGCCTACGAAAACAACAATGTGGATGTAGGGCTGCATTGCGGTCTGGAAGGTCACGCGCAGATCGGCAAGGGCATGTGGGCCATGCCGGATCTGATGCAGGCCATGCTGGAGCAGAAGATCGGTCATCCAAAGTCTGGTGCCAACACCGCGTGGGTGCCGTCGCCAACCGCAGCCACGTTGCACGCGCTGCACTACCACAAGGTGTCCGTGGCCAGTGTTCAGGAGCAGTTGCGCAACCGCGCTGCGGCCAAGCTTGATGATATCCTCACGATCCCTGTTGCCGTCTCGCCAAACTGGAATGCGGAGGAAATCCAGCAGGAGCTGGACAACAACGCGCAAGGAATCCTGGGCTATGTGGTGCGTTGGGTTGATCAGGGCGTCGGCTGTTCCAAGGTGCCGGACATCAACCACATCGGCCTCATGGAAGACCGCGCGACACTGCGAATTTCCTCTCAGCATATGGCCAACTGGCTGCACCACCGCGTGTGTACCGAAGAGCAGGTCATGGAAACCATGAAGCGCATGGCCAAGGTGGTGGACGAGCAGAATGCAGGCGATCCGCTTTACAAGCCAATGGCACCAGACTTTGAGTCGTCCATCGCTTTCAAGGCAGCGTGTGATCTTGTTCTGAAGGGGCGTGAACAGCCGAGCGGCTACACTGAACCGGTTCTCCACGCCCGCCGTCTGGAAGTGAAAGCAAAGGCAGCTTTGCACTAGGTGCTCTCACGAGGCCAAGGACCGTCTGAGTTGAGGCGCGGGTATCTCCCGCGCCTTTTTACTGCGTGGCGGTGCGGCGCCGGTCCTTTGGCACGGGACCTCACACGCGAGAAAGCGCAAGCCAACCCTTCGGCTATTCCGCTGCCTGATTTTGTTGTGATGGCGTGTCCAGATGACGGAAGCCGCCAAAATCTGGCTTTTGCGGGTTTATCAGGTCCTTGTCATAGGCGTTGGTGGCTGGTTCCTGAGACAGGTTCCAGTTGCCACTGTCGAGGAAGGTTTGATGATCTCGATATCCACTGGACTCGCTGAGCCAGCAATAGTCAACGAGCCTGTCATTGAGCAGGTTCTGGCAGATCAAACCACTGCCATAAACGCCGGGTTTGTACCGCCCCGCCAATGCGGTTCTGACTGCTTCAAAGTAGGGTTTGATGCGGGTGTCGTAGTCGTTCTGGCTTGCATCATAGTCGACCGCAAAATAGATGGCGCTGCCCGCAGGTTGCCCAATGGCTTGTGCCTGTTGTAGCGCTGTTGTGCCGTTTTGGGTCCCATAGGCAGCGCTGAAGTCGCCCGGTGCGTTCTGCGCATCCTGATAGACCGTAAAGATCTGGATGCCGTTCTGGGTCAACGCAACTGCTTCATTGCGTTGTATCCGTTTCCAGTCGCTGAGGGATAGATAGCGGCCAACGGCAACGATGTCGTTGGCTTTCAACTTGGCAACGGAGTTGCTCAGGTCGTCTGTTGTGTCGATTGCATAGCGATTGGTCACCGTAACTCTCCTTGTATGGTGTTGCGTGACCTACCGACGTGTTGAAGTGAGTGCTGTGAGAGGGCAGACAAGATCAGCCCTTTCAGAGCCTTAACGCCATGATTAAGGCTCTAGAAAAGGTCGAATTGAGTTTGATTGTTTGCTTAGAGCGGCAAGCGAACGGTGACGATCAAGCCGCTGCGATCCTCACGGTTTTTCAGCGTGATGGTGCCGCCGTGAGCGTGGATGATGCTCCGGCAGATCGCAAGGCCTAGACCAATGCCGCCGGTTTCTTCGCTGCGGGATTCTTCAACGCGCACAAACGGTTCAAACACCTCATTCAGCTTGTGCTCTGGAATGCCGGGCCCTTCGTCACGCACTTCGATAACCGCCTGATCGTGTGCGCGCGACACATGCACATGGGCATGCGTGCCATAGCGCACCGCATTGTCGATGATGTTGCGGAACGCGCGCTTCAGGGAAATGGGCCTGCAGGTGATGACAATGCGCTCATCTGCCTTCGACTGCACATCCTTGCCCATGTCCTCATAGTCATTGGAGATGCTTTCCAACAGGCCGCTCAGGTCCATCGGCTTGGTTTCTTCCGCCTTGGCCTCATCGCGGGCGAAGGCGAGGGTGGCCTCGGTCATGGCCTGCATCTCGTCAAGCGTTTCAATCATCCTCTCCCTGTCTTCCGCGTCTTCAACGAACTCGGCGCGAATGCGCAAGGAGGTAATGGGTGTGCGCAGATCATGGCTGATTGCAGCCAACATCCGCGTGCGGTCCTTGACGAACCGGGTCAACCGGTCTTGCATCTCGTTGAAGGCGCGGGTTACCTGCTGCACCTCAAGCGGTCCCTTTTCCGGCAATGGATCAACATCCGCACCTCGGCCCAGCTGTTCTGCTGAATCTGAAAGCGCCCGGAGCGGCCGTGTCAGCCGGTACACAAAGGCCCACACGATCACCACGATAAAAAGCGCCATGATCAGGATCGGCAACAGCACCGGCACCAGCGGGCGCGGTGGCAGGTTGAAGTTGCTCTGGAAGTTCAGCCAGTCCCCATTGTTCAGGCGAATGGAAGCGTAGAGCGTTGCGCCTTCAATCCCGTCGAACCGGCGCAGCATGCGGTCCGGTGCGTGGTGTGGGTTCCAGTTCCCCTCGGGTCTGCGCCTGTCCGGCCCGCGCCGTGTCTCGTCTCGCGTCTCACGTTCCTTGAACAGTGGCGGTTCATCCTCGGCATTTTCCCGGTAGTTGATGAAAACGCGCACATCTCGGTCGTCCTTCAGGCGGCGTTTCAAAAAGCCCGTCAGTGCTTGTTCCAGCCGGTTGTCGCCTGTGGCGGTCACCAGTGGTGCAAGACCCAGATCATAGTGCGTGTTGTTGTTCGAGATGGCCCGCAAAACGCCGGGATGCACCGTGCGCGGTGTGTCCTCAATCAGGCGCACGATGCTGGCGGTGCGCCACAGCGCGTTGTCTCGTGCCATGCCGATAATCGCCATGCGTCGTTCATCGGTGAACAGGTAAAAGCTCACCGACTGGGAGATCAGAAGAGCCACCAACAGCAAAAGGATCAGCTGGGTCGCCATGCGCCGTGGATAAAGCCGCTTTAACAAACTCATTCAGCGGGCTCCGTCACCTCGGCAGTAAAGGTGTAGCCGCCGCCCCAAACAGTCTTGATCAGAACGGGATTCTTGGGGTCTTCCTCGATCTTGCGGCGCAGGCGCGAGACCTGGTTGTCGATGGACCGGTCAAACACCGCCGGTGTGCGTCCACTGGTCAGGTCCAGAAGCTGGTCGCGGGAAAGAACCATCTTGGGCCGCTTCAAAAAAGCAATCAGCAGTTGGTATTCGCCCGTGGAGAGCGGCACCATGACGCCATCAGGCCCGGTCAGCTCGCGCCGGTTCACATCCAGCTCCCAGCCTTCAAACCGCAGCTTTTCCGTTTCAATCGGGTCGCGGGTCTTGGGCACGTTGGACACCCGCCGCAGCACAGCGCGAATGCGCGCCAACAGCTCACGCGGGTTGAATGGCTTGGTTACATAGTCATCAGCGCCAATCTCAAGGCCCACCACACGGTCCGTGTCCTCGGCCATGGCGGTCAGGAGAATGACAGGGGCCTGATTGGTTTCCACCAGATGGCGGCAGAGCGACAGACCGTCTTCACCGGGCATCATCACGTCCAGCACAACAAGATCAATCGAAGCCGCTTTGAGAACCTGCCGTGCCTGCGCCGCGTTTTCCGCCGTGCTGGTGCGAAAGCCGTTCTTTGTCAGGTAGCGCGCCAGACTCTCGCGAATGTCGCGGTGGTCATCAACGATCAAGATGTGTGAGCTTGGGTTCGACATGATGCGTTCTCGGCCAATTCCTCTTTGTGTACGTACAGCACGATCCTTGGGGGCGGGTCTGGCATGCAGCGCTGCAACCCTCTCATAACACTCAATTTACACGAGCCTCGGAGAAAACCTGTAACAAACTGTATCGAACCCCGGGGCTTATCACAGCTTGGTACACTTCACCCTCAATCCCGGTGTTTTTTTGCGACAATTGCAGCCTAGGTTGAGGTCATCGAAGCAGACGCCCCCGCTGCTTCACATGGCCTCAAAGGAGAAACACCATGAAACCTGTAAAGTCTTTTGCTGTCGCTACTCTGGCATTGTGTGTCGCCTCTACTGCACTGTCCTCCGCCTATGCATTCCCGGGTGGCGATGGCCCAGGCTTTGGCAAGCGTGGATCTGGTCCAATGCAGATGTTCGACCGCTTTGATACAAACGGCGATGACACCATCACCAAGGACGAAGTGAACGCGGCCCTTCAGGAAGAGTTCACCACTGCCGACACCACCGGTTCTGGCGACATCACCTTGGAAGAGTGGAAGGTTGCTTTTGCAAACCGCGCCCAGCAACCACAGGTGCGCATGTTCCAGCGTTTCGATGGCAATGGTGATGGTCAGATCACCAAGGAAGAGTTCCTCAACACAGCCGAGCGCATGTCCAGCCGCATGGAGCGCATGCAACAGCGCATGGCCAAGTGGGACGGTGAACGTGGTGAAGGCCGCAGAGGCGGCAAGGAAATGCGCGGCGATGGTCCGCGAGATGGAAATGGCCCACGCCAAGGGCGTCGGCATGGTCAGGATGGCCCCGGTGGTTTCATGAAGGGCGCCAAGTTTGCCTCAATTGATACGAATGGCGACAAGAAACTCTCCGCCGCTGAACTGAGCGCCTATGCTGATACCGTGTTTGCAGATGGCAATTTGGACCTCGATGGCTTCAAGGCGATCTGGGCCGAGTGGTCAGAGCCAATGATGGTGCGCTCGTTCCAGCGCATGGACGCCGATGGCAGCCTGACGGTTACACTGGAAGAGTTCACGACCCGCGCTCAGTTCATGTTCGACCGGTTCGATCAGGACGGCGATGGTTCCTTCACCAAAACCGATCTGCGCGAAGCCATGAAGCAGCACAAGCGCGGCGGATGGGGTGATCGTGACGGTCGCCGCGGGGATGGTCCACGCGATGGCAGCGGGCCGCGCAACGGTGCAGGTCCTGACAACGGCTAGTTCATTCATTGGTATGGTGCGTTCCGCCGAAGCTCCATCCCCCTGATACCCTCAGAAGTGGCGCGCACCAGCCAAGAAAAAAGGGCGGCTTTTCCAACAGAAGCCGCCCTTGTCATCATGAGAATGTGCGATGCCGTCACGCCTTTTGCGGCGTGGGCTCCTCATCAAACTTGTGGTCGTAGTCAACAGCCACACCGTACCGTGGATCTTCCATCACGGAGAGTTCCACCATGTCGCCCGCCTTGCTCAGAAGGCGCTTGCAGTCTGGTGACAGGTGGCGCAGGTGCAGCGTCTTGCCCAGTTGGATGTAACGTGCTGCCATACTGTCGATGGCCTGCAAGCCGGAATGGTCCACAACGCGCGAGTTGATGAAGTCCACGATCACGTCATCCGGATCCTGCTCAGGGGTAAAGATCTCCTGAAAGCCAGCGGCTGAACCGAAGAACAGCGGCCCTTCAAGAACGTACTCCTTCTGGCCTTTCTCGTTCATGGATACGCGCGCATTGATGCGCTTGGAGGCGTTCCATGCATAAGCCAGTGCGGAAATGATCACGCCCACAACAACTGCCACCGCAAGATCTTCTGCAACGGTCACACCGGTTACAATGGCAATCACCACCGCGTCGGTGCGTGGGATCTTGTTGAGGATCTTGAACGTGTTCCACGCAAACGTACCAACAACCACCATGAACATCACACCAACCAGCGCAGCCAGCGGAATCTGCTCAATCAGCGGAGAGGCAAACAGGATGAACGCCAGCAGGAACAACGCGGCCATGATGCCTGCGATGCGGGTGCGGGCACCCGATTTCACGTTGATCATGGACTGGCCGATCATTGCACAGCCACCCATGCCGCCGAAGAAGCCGGTCACCACGTTTGCTGCGCCCTGAGCCAGACATTCCTTGGACGCACCACCCTTGGTGTTCGTCATTTCAGAAACGAGGTTCAGGGTCAAAAGGCTTTCAATCAGGCCAATTGCCGCCAGAATGAGGGCATAGGGGAAGATGATTTCCAGTGTCTCAAGGGTCAGCGGCACCATCGGGATGTGGAACTGCGGCAGACCGCCCGCGATGGACGACATGTCGCCCACAGTACGAACGTCCAGACCGGCACCGATCACAATCGCGGAAACCACCAGAATACCAGCCAGCGGGGCAGGGACCGCGCTGGTGATCTTGGGCGTTACCCAGATCACGAACATGGTCAGGCCAATCAGCCCCAGCATCATGTAAAGCTGCAGCCCTTCCATCCAGACAGGGTCGCCGCCAGTTGGGGCTTCGACCTTGAACTGGGAGAACTGTGCGATGAAAATCACAATGGCAAGGCCATTCACAAAGCCCAGCATCACCGGATGCGGGACCATGCGGATGAACTTGCCCCAGCGCATGATGCCAAAGATGATCTGCAAGATACCCATCAAGACCACAGCGGCAAACAGGTATTCAACACCGTGCTGCGACACGAGGGAGACCATCACAACGGCCAGAGCGCCGGTCGCACCGGAAATCATGCCCGGACGGCCGCCGAAAACGGCGGTAATGATGCCCACGATGAAGGCCGCGTACAGCCCCACCAGCGGATGAACTTGGGCAACAAAGGCGAAAGCAACGGCCTCTGGCACCAACGCGAGGGCGACAGTAAGACCGGCAAGAACTTCAGTTTTGATTAGGTTCACGGACATGCCATTTTTGGCAGACGCAAGAACTTCAGAGGACGAGTGCAAACAGCACCTCCATTACAAGTAGTCGTGTTGGGTAGGAATAAGTCAGGCAATTCCTACGGCACCTTCCCAGCATCAAAAACGGATGAAAGGTGCGGTTGAGTGTGAGCCTTAAGCAGCATCTGCGATCAGCTGATCTGTTGTGCAATCCTTTAACTGCGTACTGTGAAGCTTCCATGAAAAATCGATCTCATGAAAACGGCTGGGACACTGGACCTTTGACCAAGGAAACCATGTAGCCCTGAGTATTGACGCAGAACTCTTCAATATGGGCTGGGTTATACGGGAACTCCCTGCAAAAGGCCATCATCCATTTGCATGCCTGCCTTGCTCTTGTGGACGCCAAGGGCTTTGCACAGTCAGGCTTGGTGGTCCTCTTTCACGGCGGCCCACCATTGCGCCGCTGCCCTAAAGGCGGTTTGAACCAGCCCCTTCAGTTTTTCCAAAAGCCACTTGATCACACGTGCCCAAAACGACTAAGTGCTTGTCCTTAAATATGCCTTTGCAGACCGCTGCGAAATCGCTAGCTTCAAAGGCGCAACAAGACTTGGCAGGGGGAGGGCAAATGAAGCCGACCAATCCGGTATTTACAGGCGTCAAGACGACCATCTTCGAGCGGATGTCCCGCCTTGCCATGGAGCATGCGGCCATCAATCTTGGCCAGGGCTTCCCGGATGTGGATGGCCCGAAGGACATTCGCCAAAGCGCGGCCGACGCCCTCATGGCTGGGCCCAACCAGTATCCACCCATGCTGGGCGTGCCGGAGTTGCGTCAGGCCGTTGCTGCGGCCAACAAGCGGTTTTATGGGCTTGAGGTCGACTGGCAGCGCGAGGTCATGATCACTTCTGGGGCAACAGAAGCGCTGGCGGACGCCATTTTCGCGCTCATTGAGCCGGGCGATGAAGTCATTCTCATTGAGCCGCTTTATGATTGTTACTTGCCTTTGGTGCAGCGGGCCGGAGGTGTGCCTGTTCGGGTGCGCGTCACTCCGCCAGACTGGAAGCTGAATGTGAAGGCACTGGAGGCCGCCTTTACCGAAAACACCAAGGCGGTCCTCATCAACAATCCCATGAACCCTTGTGCCAAGGTGTTTACTGAAGCCGAGCTTGGCGAAATCGCCCGCCTCAGCCGTACAAACGACTGCTACGCCATTTGTGATGAGGTCTACGAGCATCTGACCTTTGATGGGCACCGGCATCTGCCCCTGATGACGTTCGATGGCATGCGCGAGCGCTGCGTGCGCATCGGGTCAGCGGGCAAGACCTTCTCGCTCACAGGCTGGAAGGTCGGCTACATCACTGCAAGCCCTAACTTGCTGGAGCCCATTGCCAAGGCGCATCAGTTTGTCACCTTCACCACGCCGCCCAACCTGCAAAAGGCCGTTGCGCTGGGTCTTGCCAAGGAAGACAGCTATTATCACGGCCTTGCAGGTGATCTGCGCGTCAAGCGAGATTTCCTTTCCAATGAGCTGGCGCAACTGGGCTTTGCCGTTCTGCCGTGCGATGGCACCTATTTCGTCACGGTGGATGTCACACCTCTCGGCCTGAATGGGACCGATGAAGAAATCTGTCTGCGCATGGTGGAAGAGGCGGGCGTTGCTGCCGTTCCCTTATCTGCATTTTATGTGTCTGACGCCCCCACCAACTGCATCCGCTTTTGTTTTTGCAAAAAGGACAGTGTATTGAAGGAGGCAACAGACCGACTGGCGGCATGGCTTAAGGGCTTGGGGCTCAGCGGTTGAATTCCTGTTTCGGGCGAAGGGTCTGCACCTTGCGCCAAAGCACCAACACTGAATGTGAGAAGGTCTATGGACAATCCTGTATTGGTCGAGGTTACACGCGGCGGGCTGGTTGAGAGCCGCCATCGCGGGTCGCTTGCTGTGGTGGATGCGAGCGGCAAGCTGGTGTTTGGTGTGGGAGATGTCGCACAGGCCGTCTTCCCGCGTTCCGCCATCAAGGCGCTTCAAGCTCTACCGCTGGTGGAATCCGGCGCTGCGGAAGCGCTGGACTATGATGATGCGGAACTGGCGCTGGCCTGCGCTTCTCACAACGGGGAGCATGTTCACGCCAACACGGCCCGCGTCATGCTGATGAAGGCTGGTCTGACAGAAGACGCGCTGCTGTGCGGGCCTCAGTGGCCAAAGCACATGGAAGATGCAGCCCGCCTCATTCTTGAGGACGAAGAGCCATGCGCCCTTCATAACAACTGTTCGGGCAAGCACGCAGGCTTCCTGGCGTTGGCGCGCACGCTCATGCTCTCCACCGAAAACTACATCGACTATGATCATCCGGTGCAGCAGGAAATTCGCGCCGTTCTGGAGAACCTGACCGGTCAGATCATCGGGGCTGATGTTTGTGGCACCGATGGCTGCTCCATTCCAACCTATGCCCTTAATCTGGACAAGACGGCCATGGCCTTTGCCAAGTTCGCAACGGGTGAGGGCATGGATCCTGTGCGCGCAAAGGCCGCCGAAACGCTTTATGAAGCCTGCGTCAACGAACCTTACATGGTTGCTGGCAAGAACCGCTTCTGTACCGATGTGATGGACGCCTTCCAGGGGCGCGTTTTCGTCAAGACCGGTGCGGAAGGTGTTTTCTGTGCCGCTCTGCCAGAGCTGGGTTACGGCGTCGCCCTGAAATGCGACGATGGTGCCACACGCGGTGCGGAAGTCATCATGGCCTCTGTCATTGAAAGTCTTCTGGACACCAGCAAGGCCGAAGAAAAGGCACTTGAGCCTTATCTGCGCCAGCCACTCAAGAACCGCCGCGACATCCACGTCGGCGATGTTCGCCCGGTGGAAGACTTCAAGGCCGTGCTGCGCGGCGGTTAGGCGCGCTGCCCAACAATCAGCTGATTGTCCCGGATCAGGAGGCGCGGCCATTCTTCCGCGCCTTCATGGGCCAAGTCTCCGCTCACCGGTTTGGTCCATTCATGGGCCACAATGCCGCCCTTGGTAACCCCATCAAAGACGTTTTGCGTCAACACCGCGCCGCCCGCGCCCGGTGCCACACTCACGGCGATGCCCATGGGCGTTTCACGGATGATGTTCTGCGAGGCAATAACATTGCGCATGTAGGGCCCCCAGCCCACCACGATGCCGATTGTCTCTGCATTTTCAATCACGTTGCCGGTCACGGTGGTGTCTGCTTCAGCTTGAATGCCAATGCCGAAGTCCAGCCCTTCCGGTTCGTAGGGTGCCTTGTTCACCAGATTTCGAATGATGTTGCCCGTGCATACACAGGTGCGCCCGCCGTGATCGAGATTGGTGATGGAAATGCCCAGTGCCGCTCCATCAATGATGTTGTTTGTGATGATCGCCCCATCAAACGCAAACTCGGAAAACACAGCCACTTCGCCCGAGCGCAGGCAGGTGTTGCCGCGTATGTGCAAGTTGGAAGCCGAGTTGCCGCGAATGGCGCTGAAGGCGCAATCACTCACGCTGTTGTCAGCCACAATCACGTTATCCGCCCGGAAGATGTTGATGCCATTGCCGTTTTGCCCAGTGCCGCCGTCACGGGCTGCAATCCGGTCGATCCGGTTTCCGCGCACATGCGTGCCGTCCGGTCCCTTGGTCCAGCGGTGCACCAGAATGCCGCCATTGCCGCAGTCATGGATCACGTTGTCCCGAATGGACAGGCCGTTGGCTTCCATGGACCAGATACCCGCATGGGCAGCTCCGGAAATGGAGCATCCGGAAATCTCGCCGTTGCTGCTGATGGCGGAAATCGCCGAGCGTGAGCTGCCCAACAGCGTCAGGCCGCGCAGTCTCAGCTCATCCACCCGTGTCAGGTCAACAAGGCCGCGATACTGTTCTGAAATGGGACGTTTGCCCCCATCCAGCACAAGGTCCTCAAGGGAAACACGGGTGGCACCATGGGCGGCAAGCAACGTGCCCGTTCCTTGATAGACCAGCTGGGTTTGCCCTGGCACACCGCAAATCGCTGTGTTGCTGGGCAGGTTCAGTTGGCGCACAACATAGCGGCCCGCAGGCAAAAACAGCACCTTGCCGTCCTTTGCCGCCTTGTTGATGGCGCTTTGCAAGGCATCGCTCTGATCGCTTGAAGGGTGCGGCTTTACACCGTGTGTCGAGGCATTCAGCGTCCCGCGCAAGTCCGCCACTTGGAAACTGCCGGAAGGCAGGGCCAGGGCAGTTGACGCCGCAAGGCCCACCGCGCCAGTCGCGCCTAGCCGCAGAAATCCGCGTCTGGAAACGCCTTTTACCGCAGTGGACTTGTTCAAGAATGACATGTGCAACGCCCCAAAGTTCAATAGCGTTGCTACAAACAAAACTCGTGCCGGAATTTTTGTGCCAAATCAGGTCACACGCGGCTGTGTTAGACAATCTGCCAAGCGCGCATTCCTTTTTTGAGGTGGACAGCACCGCTGGCATCCGGTACTCACCTTACGAACAAAAGAGGAACTTCCCCAATGGCTGCCGTCTCTCCCATCCTGCTGGCTCTGTTCAGCTGGTCCATTCTGCTGGTCGTCTCCCGCGCCATTCTTGTCGAAACCGGTCTTGATCCATGGCTTTTCACATTCCTGCAAATGATGGCGGGCGGTCTCATTCTCATGGTTCTTGGTGGGTGGCGGCAGATCGGGCTGTCAGCGCTGAAAGACCCTTTCACCTGGGGCTTTGGCGTCCTGCGTGTTTTGACAGCCGCTTTTTTTACGGCAGCTCTCGTTCACACAACGGCCGCAAATGCCAGCTTTGTCGGCATCATCGTTGTGCCTCTTTCAATGGCTGTGTTGTTTGCCTGCGGATTCCGGCAGCCGACCCTGCGCGAGTTACCGGGTCAGCTCATCGTTCTTGCCGGTCTTTGGGTCGTGGTCACCGGGCTGGAAGGCGGATTTTCCAATCCTGCGCTGGTTTACATGGTGCTTTCCGAGATTTGTGTGGTCCTTGCAACCCTGATCTCTGAACTTCACCCAATGAACCAGACCGAAGACATGCGTCAGCGCGCCGGACTGACCGGCGTCATGCTGTTTGCTGCGTCCATCTGCATGCTTGGTGGAGCCATTGCTCTGTCGCTCCTTGGGTCCGCGCTGCCAACTCTTTCAGAGGCGCTGCCCGCCGCACCAGAGTGGATCGGTACGCCGTCCTTGCTGCTGGATCCAACGCTCTGGATCGCCGCCATTCTGGTCGGTGCGCTGTTGCGCGGAACCTCCCAGTTCCTGTCCTTGCGCGCGGTCTACCGGGTGGGCACCGAAAACTATCTGGCGGGCATTGCGGCCCTGCCGTTCATGTCCCTTGGCCTTGAGTTCCTGTTCTACCAGTTGGGGCTCATCGATATCTTTGTGTTTTCGGGGCAAACCGTTCTGGGCGGCGTTATCATGACCGCAGGTTCCTTGGCCGTTCTGTTTTCCCGCCGGCACACCTCCACCCGCATCGCCCGCCAAACCTCACCACAATCCCCTGGCGGCACCCACCAACCGCCACAATAGTCACCCCATAGCAGCTTGTGCCTGGACCACCTCTGCCATCCCACAGCCTACGCCCCACACTCTGCCGTCATCCCGGCCCCCGAGCCGGGATCCAGCCGAGGCCCAGCTAGGCCAACGGGCACAACACTGTCTTTCCGCAGCGCTCTGCCTCCACCCCACATTCCGCCGTCATCCCGGCCTCTGAGCCGGGATCCAGCCGAGGCCCAGCTAGGCCAACGGGCACACACTGTCTTTCCGCAGCGCTCTGCCTACGCCCCACACGCTGCCGTCATGCCGGCCCCGAGCCGGGATCCAGCCGAGGCCCAGCTAGGCCAACGGGCACACACTGTCTTTCCGCAGCGCTCTGCCTACGCCCCACACGCTGCCGTCATCCCGGCCCCCGAGCCGGGATCCAGCCGAGGCCCAGCTAGGCCAACGGGCACAACACTGTCTTTCCGCAGCGCTCTGCCTACGCCTCACACTCTGCCGTCATCCCGGCCTCCGAGCCGGGATCCAGCCGAGGCCCAGCTAGGCCAACGGGCACAACACTGTCTTTCCGCAGCGCTCTGCCTACGCCTCACACTCTGCCGTCATCCCGGCCTCCGAGCCGGGATCCAGCCGATTGCAAGCCACAGCTCCGAGCGGTCTCGCCAACTAAACTCGCAGCACTGCAGGATGGTTTTGCGCGCGCGGACGCGCTCTCCTTGCGCTGGGTCCCGGATCGGCGTTTCGCTTTTCGCTCAACTGGTCCGGGATGACGCCGTAACCGCGAGGCGAGGGCATCGGTCACACCCCACACCCCACCGTCACCCCACAGCCTGCATCCCCCAGCCTGCATCCCACCCTCTGCGGTCATCCCACAGCCGACGCCTCACACCCCGTCGTCATCCCGGCCCCCGAGCCGGGATCCAGCCGAGGCCCAGCTAGGCCAACGGGCACAACACTGTCTTTCCGCAGCGCTCTGCCCACACCCCACACTCCGCCGTCATCCCGGCCTCCGAGCCGGGATCCAGCTGAATGTCAGCCACACGCCCAGCGGTCTCGCCAACTAAACTCGCAGCACTGCAGGGTGGTTTTGCGCTCGCGGGCTCGCTCTCCTTGCGCTGGGTCCCGGATCGGCGTTTCGCTTGTCGCTCAACTGGTCCGGGATGACGCCGTAACCGCGAGGCGAGGGCATCGGTCTCCCCACAGCCTCCATCCCACCCTCTGCGGTCACCCCACAGCCTCCACCCCACACCCCGCCGTCATCCCGGCCTCCGAGCCGGGATCCAGCTGAATGTCAGCCACAGCTCCGAGCGGTCTCGCCAACTAAACTCGCAGCACTGCAGGATGGTTTCTAGCGCTCGCGGGCTCGCTCTCCTTGCGCTGGGTCCCGGATCGGCGTTTCGCTTGTCGCTCAACTGGTCCGGGATGACGCCGTAACCGCGAGGTGAGGGCATCGGTCACCCTACAGCCTGCACCCCAAACCCCACCGTCACCCCACTGCCCACACCCCACACCCCGCCGTCATCCCGGCCTCCGAGCCGGGATCCAGCTGAATGTCAGCCACACGCCCAGCGTTCTGGCCAACTAAACTCGCAGCATTGCAGGGTGGTTTTGTGCGGGCGAGCCCGCTCTCCTTGCGCTGGGTCCCGGATCGGCGTTTCGCTTGTCGCTCAACTGGTCCGGGATGACGTCGTAAGCGCAAGGTGAGTGCATCGGTCACTCGCCTCACACCCTGCCGTCATCCCGCAGCCTACGCCCCAGCCCCCCCGGTCACCCCGCTGCCTGCACTCCACACTCTGCCGTCATCCCGGCCCTCGAGCCAGGATCCAGCCGATTGCAAGCCACAGCTCCCATCGGTCTCGCCAACTCAACTCGCAGCACTGCAGGATGGTTTTACGCGCGCGCGGGCTCGCGCTCCTTGCGCTGGGTCCCGGATCGGCGTTTCGCTTTTCGCTCAACTGGTCCGGGATGACGCCGTAAGCGCGAGGCGAGGGCATCGGTCACACCCCACACCCCACCGTCATCCCGCAGCGCCACCCCACAGCCTACGCCCCACACTCTGCCGTCATCCCGGCCTCCGAGCCGGGATCCAGCCGAGGCCCAGCTAGGCCAACGGGCACAACACTGTCTTTCCGCAGCGCTCTGCCCACACCCCACACTCCGCCGTCATCCCGGCCTCCGAGCCGGGATCCAGCTGAATGTCAGCCACACGCCCAGCGGTCTCGCCAACTAAACTCGCAGCACTGCAGGATGGTTTCTAGCGCGGGCTCGCTCTCCTTGCGCTGGATCCCGGATCGGCGTTTCGCTTGTCGCTCAACTGGTCCGGGATGACGTCGTAATCGCGAGGTGAGGGCATCGGTCAACGCACAGCCTGCACTCCAAACCCCACCGTCACCCCACTGCCCACGCCCCACCCCTGCGGTCACCCCACAGCCTCCACTCCACACGCTGCCGTCATCCCACAGCCTACGCCCCACACGCTGCCGTCATCCCGGCCTCCGAGCCGGGATCCAGCTGAATGTCAGCCACGATTTCAGGTGCTGTTGGCACTGGCTACAGCATCTTCATTCAACGGGTTCGAGATGTCTTCGAAAGGGCAGAGGGTATTACCGGCGCTTGTCTTGCGTCAGAGCTTGATCCCGAAAGCCTCGGCCAGTTGCCGGGCTGCAAGGGTCGCAGGCATCCGCCCATCGCGCACCGCCGTTTCCACGTCCGGCAGCAAGGCCTTTACATCCCCATTGGTGCGCAGGGCTTCCATCAGCCGTTCCTGCAGCAAGCTCCACATCCACGCCACTTGCTGGGTGGCGCGTTTTTGCTGAAACTCTCCAGTTGCCGTCATCCGGTCGCGGTAAGTCAGGATCTGCGCCCACATCTCATCAAGGCGTTCGTTGGCAAGGCCGGAAATGGTCATCACGGGCGGTGACCAAGTCTTGGAGCGCGGAGCCAGAATGTTCAGCGCCGCGCGGTATTCCGAGGCCGCCGCGCGAGCCCGCACCGCGCCGTCGCCATCGGCCTTGTTCACGGCGATCATATCGGCAATTTCCAGAACACCTTTCTTGATGCCCTGCAGCTCGTCCCCCGCACCCGGCAGCATCAACACCAGAAAGAAATCCACCATCTGCGCTACGGTGGTTTCCGACTGGCCGATGCCGACGGTCTCCACAAGGATCACGTCAAACCCGGCAGCTTCGCACAGAAGCATGGACTCGCGCGTCTTTGCTGCCACGCCGCCCAGCGTGCCAGCAGAAGGAGAGGGGCGGATATAGGCGTTTCGGTCCACCGCAAGCCGGGCCATGCGGGTCTTGTCGCCAAGGATCGAGCCACCCGTCCGGGTGGAGGTCGGGTCTACCGCCAACACTGCCACCTTGTGGCCCGCCGCCGTCAGATTGGAGGCGAAGCTGTCGATCGTGGTGGACTTTCCAACGCCCGGAACCCCAGTAATGCCAAGGCGAAAAGCCCCGCCGGTGCGGTCCATCACCTTGGAAAGCAGCGTTTCGGCCTGCCGGCGATGAGCGGGGTTCTTTGATTCCACCAGAGTAATGGCCCGCGCAAGAGCCGCTCGCTGTCCGCCAATCAGCTTTTCGGCCAGCTGCTCCACATTATCGCGCGGTGTTTTTCCGGTGTCAGTCATGGTGTCAGGGCGCTTTTTCCTCTGGAATCGCAGATCCCTAACCTTCAGGAACGGGAGGAAAAACGCAACCCGTCCCTGGATGACCAAAAGTCTAGGCCCGCGTTTTAGCGGTAGCGCACCGCGGTCCCTGTGGCCGTCACCATCAGCATGGAGCCGTTGCTGCCCACGGTTTCGTAGTCAATGTCGATGCCGATCACCGCATTGGCACCCATCTGGCGCGCTTCCTCGCACATCTCGTTGATGGCGATCTTGCGGGCTTTCAAAAGCTCTTCCTCGTAGGCACCGGAACGGCCACCCACGATATCGCGAATGCCTGCGAACAAATCCTTGAACACGTTGGCACCCAAGATGGCTTCCCCATGAACCATTCCATAGTACTGATCAATTTCGTGATTCTGCAGCGTATTGGTGGTTGTGGTCAGCATGCGGTTTCTCCCTGTTCTAACGCTTCGCCAAGTATAGGAGAGGTGCGACCACTTTTTAACGGCGATCGCAGTTGCGCACGGATTTCTTCTGCAACCTAGATTTCTTCTGGAAAAAGTACCGCTAGGTTTTGTCAGTGGAATATTTCACTTGCGTCATACACACTTACGCGTAAAACAACCGGCGAAATAGACGCCAACGCACGCGCCTCTGGCCTTGGGGTGGTTCTTTCCATCCAACGTGTTTACGTAGCGACGGTAACGTCTCCCTTGGAAGTGAGCGGTCATATATGGCCGGGTCTATTGGAGATGCACTTGAACGCATACGTTTCCGAACATATCGGGCGTGACGCTATTGCTGCGCCTGCACGCCTTGAATCCTACATTCGTTCCAACAGCTTTGACCGACCAACCCTGGTGGTGGACTCGGTTGCAATTGCTCATCAGTTTCGCGCGTTGAAGCGGGGCTTGGGCGATGTCGCAATCCACTATGCGGTCAAGGCCAACCCGGAACCTGCCGTTCTGCGGGTTCTTCTGCAGGAAGGGGCAAACTTTGATGCCGCTTCCAGAAGCGAAATCGCGCTCTGCCTGTCATTGGGGGTAACGCCAGACCGAATTTCCTTCGGCAACACAATCAAACGCGCTTCGGACATTGCCTGGGCCTATGAGCACGGCATTCGCCTGTTCGCTGCAGATGCAGAAGAAGAGCTGCACAAGCTTGGTAAAAACGCGCCCGGCGCCAATGTCTTCATCCGCATCGTGGTCGACGCAACCGGCGCAGATTGGCCGCTTTCGCGCAAGTTTGGCTGTGCGCCAGACAAGGCGATCAGCCTGTTCGAACTGGCTAGGCAGCTTGGGCTCAACCCCGTCGGTCTTTCTTTCCACGTCGGTTCGCAGACCCGCGAGCCCGCCATGTGGGTGGATACCCTCGATCAGGTGCAACAAGTGTGGGAAGCCGTGCACCAAGCAGGCTTTCAGTTGTCACTCCTCAACATCGGCGGCGGATTTCCCGCGTCCTATGACAAGGATGTGCCGCACCCCTCCGTTTATTCGGCCATGGTCATGGAACTGGTGCACGCTCGCTTTCCTGGTGTGCCTCATATCATTGCGGAGCCGGGCCGGGGGCTTGTTGCCGAAGCGGGCATGATCGCCTGTGAGGTGCTCTTGGTCTCCAAGAAGTCTGAGAAGGATCCGCACCGCTGGGTCTATCTCGACATCGGCAAGTTCTCCGGGCTTGCTGAAACCATGGACGAGAGCATTCGCTATCGGTTTGTCACCGACAAGGACGAGGCCGATCATGGGCCTTGCGTTGTCGCCGGGCCGTCTTGCGACAGCGCAGACGTGCTTTATGAAAACCAGCATGTGGCTCTGCCGGAGAGCCTGTGTGCGGGCGATAGGGTGATGATCCGCTCCTGCGGGGCTTACACCTCCACCTACGCCTCTGTGGGTTTCAACGGCTTCCCGCCGCTGGATGTTGTGGTTATCTGATCAAGGCCTTGCCACCTGGAATGCAGAAGCCGCCCTCGGGCGGCTTCTCTCTTTTATGCATTGCCCCTCGGATGTCATACCGGACAAGGGGAGCGGGAGCGAGCCGCTGATCCGGTATCCAGCACAATGAGCGTGAGCAATTGCGAACGCAGAACCTAAGGTTCCGAGCACTGACCGAAGAGCCTTGCTGGATCCCGCATCAAGTGCGGGATGACGGTGGGGGGGGTGCTGGGTGATGGTGGAGTGTGACGGTAGGCGTTTTCGACCTCACAAACTTCGACTGAATCGCGTGTAAAGGACCTCCTGCATCAATAACCCCCACTGGCGTCATACCGGACAAGGGGAGCGGGAGCGAGCCGCTGATCCGGTATCCAGCACAACGAGCGTGAGCAATTGCGAACGCAGAACCTAAAGATCCGAGCACTGACCGAAGAGCCCCGCTGGATCCCGCATCAAGTGCGGGATGACGGCGAGGGGGAGGGCGATGCCGGGATGACGGTGGTGGTACGAGGTAATACTGGAAGACACATTGGCCAACGCCAAACAGAAGCGTAGCACCAGCGCTGCGCGTCCTCCTCGGCGTCCGCAATGGACCTGCAGCACCTCCGCCCCACTCCTGCGTCATGCCGGACAAGGGGAGCGGGAGCGATCCGCTGATCCGGTATCCAGCACAACGAGCGTGAGCAATTGCGAACGCAGAACCTAAAGTTCTGAGCACTGACCGAAGAGCCCCGCTGGATCCCGCATCAAGTGCGGGATGACGGTAGTGGAATAGGAGATGCCGGGGTGACGGCGGCGGAGTAATGCGGGATGACGCCAGTGGCGTAAGCGGTGCGGCTTCTCTCTTTTGTATATTGCCCCTCGGATGTCATGCCGGACAAGGGGAGCGAGAGCGAGCCGCTGATCCGGTATCCAGCACAACGAGCGTGAGCAATCGCGAACACAGAACCTGAAGTTCTGAGCACTGACGGAAGAGCCCGACTGGATCCCGCATCAAGTGCGGGATGACGGCGAGGGGGAAGGCGATGCCGGGATGACGGTGGTGAGGTGCGGGATGACGATGGTGGTACGAGGTAATGCTGGAAGACACATCGGCCAACGCCAAACAGAAGCGTGGCACCAGCGCTGCGCGTCCTCCTCGGCGTCCGCAATGGACCTGCAGCACCTCCGCCCCACTCCTGCGTCATGCCGGACAAGGGGAGCGGGAGCGATCCGCCGATCCGGTATCCAGCACAACGAGCATGAGCAATTGCGAACGCAGAACCTGAAGTTCTGAGCACTGACCGAAGAGCCCTGCTGGATCCCGCATCAAGTGCGGGATGACGGTAGTGGAATAGGAGATGCCGGGGTGACGGCGGCGGAGTAATGCGGGATGACGCCAGTGGCGTAAGCGGTGCGGCGTCTCTCTTTTGTCCACTGTCCCACTCCTGAGTCATACCGGACAAGGGGAGCGGGAGCGAGCCGCTGATCCGGTATCCAGCACAACGAGCGTGAGCAATTGCGAACACAGAACCTGAAGTTCTGAGCACTGACTGAAGAGCCCTGCTGGATCCCGCATCAAGTGCGGGATGACGGTGAGGTGTGGTGCTGGGTGACGGTGGTGAGGTGCGGGATGACGATGGTGGTACGAGGTAATACTGAAAGACACATCGGCCAACGCCAAACAAAAGCGTAGCACCAGCGCTACAAGTCTTCTCTCGCAGGCTGAGAGGACCCGTCAGCACCTCCCTCCCATTCCTGCGTCATGCCGGACAAGGGGAGCGGGAGCGAGCCGCTGATCCGGTATCCAGCACAACGAGCGTGAGCAATTGCGAACGCAGAACCTAAAGTTCCGAGCACTGACCGAAGAGCCCCGCTGGATCCCGCATCAAGTGCGGGATGACGGTGGGGGGTGTTGCTGGGTGATGGTGGTGAGGTGCGGGATGACGGTAGTGGTGTAGGGTGCGCTGCGCATCTTCCTCGGCGTCCGCAATGGGCCTGCAGCACCTCCGTCCCACTCTTGCGTCATGTCGGACAAGGGGAGCGGGAGCGAGCCGCTGATCCGGTATCCAAAGCCAAGCGCACTTGCCGGGCCGGAGGGCGTTGGCACGCCCTCAGATATTCTAACAAATATCCAGCAAATCGAACATCTTTCTTCCTTCGCAGACCGAAAACAGCCCATAGGCTAGAGCCATCTCGTCGATGAGATTTGCTGCACTCATTTTGGAGGAAATGAATGGAAGAGCTGAGCAACAGCGCTGCGCGCCATCTGGATGCTTTGGGAGCAACCCTGCCAGTTTCGGGCAAAGTGCGGGAGGATCTGGACCAGAAAGGCTTCACCATCATCGAAAACGTGGTGGATGCTGATTGGCTGGAAGACATGCGGCGCACCTTCGACAGCCTGGTGGCCCGAGAAGGGGAAAACCTTGCCATGGAACATCATCAGGAAGATGGGGCCACGCGCATCGCCAATCTGGTCAACAAGGGAACGGTCTGGGAGAAGGTTTGGGCCCACCCGCTTGTTCTTGCTGCGTGCCATCACATCTTTGCCGGCGAGTTCAAGATCTCCAGCCTCAACGCCCGTGAGGCTCTTCTGGGCGGTGGCCACCAGCCGCTCCATGCCGACTGGAAGAAACCGCGCCCGGACTTCCCAAAGGTGCATCTGGTGAACTCCATCTGGGCAATCGATGATTTGTCCAGTGAGAACGGCGCACCGCGCATTCTGCCGGGCACGCATCTGCGGCCCGAATTGCCCGAGGATGTGCTGGCAGATGTGGAGGCCCCCCATCCCGATGAGGTGGTTTTCGAATGTCCGGCTGGCAGTGTGATGATTTTCAACGCCCACACCTGGCATGGCGGCACCACGAACAAGACCGGCGCCCGCCGCCGCGTTCTTCATGGGCTCTATATCGACCGCCAGGACACCGCGCAGCAAGAGCAGCAGAAATGGATCACGGCGCATACGCTAAGCCGCCTTACCCCCGCGCAAAAGTGGCTCCTTGATGTTGGCTGATTGAAGACCTGGCCGTTGAAACGCCGCTCGAACAGGCTGGGCCAGCGCGGTGGGGTGCTGCCGCGCTTGTCTTGCCTTTTAGGGCTTGTTGTTTGGCCGTTTCAGGTGCGCAGGCATTGGACCTGCTTTCAAGCGCACTTCCTTTGGCACACCCATGTGGTCGAGAAAGGCCTTCAAGCCTGTGAGCCCAACCAGTTCGCGCTGGATCACAACATGCCATAGCGCTTCACCGGCTTCGTGAACAAGGCGCTGCCGGTCTTCTTCCGGAAGATCCTCACTCTCCAGCCGGGTGAGCCTGTCCACTGCCGCTTCCAGCTTTTTGTTGAGCCGCGACAGGGTGCCAACCTTCTCTTCCATCACCTCTTGGTGCAGCGCCTTGGATATGGGGTCGCTCTCGGCTTTGTTTCGGAAAGTTTGAGGGGGACGCACGAACATGGGGAGACTGCTCCGGCTGGCACCAACTTGCCCTCAATATGGCGCGGTTGCCGCCAACAGAAAAGAGCAAGGAGCGCCCCAGCCCGTGTCTCAAGGCGAGGGCGCTCCCTAGGTTCTTTAGGGAATTCGCTGATTACTTCGCAGGTTCCAGTGGAAGGTAAATGTCGGTAATCAGTTCATTGGCCGGTGTGTCCTGCGGTGAGTTGAGATAGATCTCAAAGCTTGGGCTGTTACGCACTTCCCGGCCAGACTTCGGCAACCATTCACCAAAAAGATAGGTGTAAGGGGTGTCGAGGCCAGCATATGGGCCCACGTAGCGCAGCACCGCATGGGGTCCGGCTGGCAGGTCTACAGGCTCCAGACCCTCCGATACTTCCACATCAGCAGAAACGACCATCCCGGCGTGGGAACGCAGCTCAGCTTCTGCAACCGAACTTGGGTCATCGTAGTAAACACCCACGGCTTCCCCGGATTTTGGCCACAGGTTGCGGCTGGTGAAGATGGCAGAAAGCTTTTCGAAAGCCTCGCCCACCTTGTGATAGCTTCCCTTGTGCGGCACGGCAGCGATATGGCGGGCTGGTTCGTCTTTGATCGTGATTTCATACATGGCGAATACTCCGTTCTTGGTGAGGCCAAGCGTTGGCAGCTCCGCGCCATCCTTGCGGAATGCGCCTGGTGTTACGCCCATTCCTGCCTTGAATGTCCGGTTGAAGCTTTGCACACTGGGGTAGCCGCAGTGGCCAGCGATGTCCTCAATGGTCTTGTCAGACCGCAGTAAATACCCCGCCGCCCGGTGCAGCCTGATCCGCCGGATTGCGTTGGCAAGGGTTTCGCCAGTCATGGAGTGGTAGACACGGTGCCAATGAAACCGCGACATGCAGGCCACGTCAGCCAGCCGGTCCAGAGACAGGTCTCCGTTCAGATTGGCATGAATGTACTGCACCACGCGCAGCATCCGCGCTTCATATCCAGCCCGTGTTTCATCTCGGCTTTGGCTCATCTTTTCGGCGTGCAACGTTTTTCACTCTCTAGGTTTCGCCCTTGCACCTTTGTTTAAAGCACATGTCAGACGAACAAATCTTGCGGACCTTGCCCTGATACACGGTTGCAGGTGGGGGGGAAGAATTATGCCCCCAAAAGCACACCCTGTCTTGCAGCGTAAAAATCAGCAACCCGATCCGCCACCTGTCTCACGTGCGTTTCAAAACGTCCATCCCCATGCATTACGAGCCATTGGTGTTCTCGCAGCTCTTCAATCTCATCGCCGGTTCGCTGCAGCTGCTCTTGCGCGTCACCAATGAAGCAAGGCAGCACGGCTTTGCCAACTCCTTGCAACGCGAAGTCCAGCATCAGACGTGGTGCTGTCACATAGGCCGCGATAGCTTCGCTATGATTGGCCATCACATGGCGGGAGGAGCGGGTCGATGCATAGTCAGGATGCAAACACAACCACCCCATGCTATCAGCGTCTGTCACATTTTTGGCAGCGTAAGGGGCAAAGCCAATCTGTCCAAGGCGCTTGGCAGCAAGGTTGCCCTCCTCAGGCCGGGCACCGCGAATGCCGATATCCACCTGGCGGTGTTCGATGCCAAGCCGCGCCTCCGTTGGCACGAACACCAGATCAAACGGGTCATCGCTCCTGCATAGTGTTTTGAACCCGTTGGCCAAGAACAAGGAGGTCCATGTGCCTGCGGAAAGTTTTACTTGAGGTTTGCGTGTTCCTTGGCGCAACCAGCTCTCCAACTCGGCCATTTCAGTGGCCAGAGGTCTCAAGCGAGCGAGCAGCTCTTGCCCTTCAAGAGAAAGGCTCAAGCCTGACTTGCCTCGGTGGAACAGGCGTTGGTTCAGATCCTTTTCAAGTTTCAAAAGGCTCCGCCCAAACGTTGCAGAGCTGACACCTAGCTGTCGGGCGGCTTCGGCCTGCGTGCCGAATTCGCTGAGCGCCAGAAACGCGCGTATCTCCGAATAAATGCCGGGTTTCATTTCTGAAAGCGCCTTTCAAAGGTAGCTACTGTGAGGACATGAGTAAGATCAATAACTTGAGGGCGTTAGCAAACCTGAGGAAGTTCCATGTTAATTGTGCCTCTGCCCCCAGTAAACCGTGAAATAGGTCAGAAAACTCCAGAAAAACGGGATGAAGAGTTCTACCAGAATGCCGAGTTTCTTGAGGTGCCGCCGTCCGTCCGGCGCTTGCCGAGGGCGCTCGCTGCGCTGGCTTTCTCTGTGCGCCAGATGTTGCTCATTAGAAAAGCGTTGCTTGTAATCCGGCTTTGGTCGACACGTTAGGTGCAGGCAGGGCAGAACCGGGCGCCCTGCAAAAAAAGGCTGGAGGAGCCTCCAGCCTTTCCTCAGTCTGTCAGGTCGGCATCAGAGCGTGATGCGGTATTTCGCGAAGCCGTCCGCCCCATCTCCTGCGGCCTCAATGGCCACACCTTTCACATCCGCCATGAATTTCTGGCCTGCCGGACCAGTTTCAAACAGCACGGTTGTGTTCGGGGCTGGCTTGAAGGTCCAGTTGGCATCGGCAGACGGGTTGATGGTGCCCTGTTCCACGATATAGCGCACGATGACATCGCGGTTGGTGTCCGGGCCAACAAACACCACAACCTCATCGGTAATACCCGGGAAGTTGCCGCCGCCACCGGCGCGGTAGTTGTTGGTGGCCACAATGAAGTCCTGCTCCATGTCCAGTGGCTTACCGTCAAATTGCAGGTCAACGATGCGGCTGGCGTCCGGGTTTATCAGCTCTCCCTTCGGGCCATACTTGGAAGGCTGGGTCAGGTCGATCTGATAGGTCACCCCATCAATCACATCGAAGTTGTAGCTCGGGAAGGTCGGATCAATCAGCGGCTGATCTGCCTTGCCGGGTTCAATCCGCTGGAAGATGCCGGCTGAGCGCTCCAGCCATTCCTTCACGTCCTTGCCCTTGATCTTCACCGCACGCACGGTGTTCGGATAAAGGTAGAGGTCCGCCACGTTCTTGATGGCGATGTCGCCTGCAGGCACATCCGTGTAGTACTCAGCGCCGCCGCGGCCACCGGCCTTGAACGGTGCCGCCGCCGATAGCACAGGCAGACCAGCAAACTCGGAACTCTTCAGCATCTCCTTGATGTACCAGGTCTGCGCCTGAGACACGATCTGCACGGATGGGTCATCTGCGACCAGCGCGAAGTAGGAATGAAGCGGTGCCGAGGTCTTGCCCACCGGGCGGCGGATGTAGGCGAGTGTTGCCTCATGGTCTTCGGCAACTGCTTCAATCAGGCGTGGATCGCTCTCTTCCAGTGGAATGTTCTTGCGCCCCTCCTTCTTGTAGATCGCTGGCGTTTCAACGGTGTAGTTGGCAATGCGCCAACCGTTGTTGCCATCCCGCTCGACCATCAGGTCGATCACGCCAAGGTTTGAGCCCCAAAAGCCGCCCATGGCGGTTGGCTTGCCCATGACGGTGCCTTTTTCCGCGTCTACGCCCGGAATGCCCTCAAATGCAGGGCCAGGGAACACCAGATGCTGGTGCCCGGTGAACATGGCATCAATGCCATCCACACCTGCCAGATAGAGCGACGCATTTTCCATGCCCTCGCTCTGGCTTTCGCCGCTGATGCCGGAGTGAGACAGCGCAACGATGATGTCGCAGCCTTCTTCCTTCATCTGCGGCACCCATGCTTTGGCGGCATCCACAATGTCACGGGCGCTTACATTGCCCACCAGATGACGGGCGTCCCAGTTCATGATCTGGGGCGGTACAAAACCAATAAACCCAACCTTGATTGGGTGTTCAGCGCCGCTGCCATCCTTGATCATCTTCTCAACGATCACGTAAGGCTTCAGGAACAGATCATCGCCGCGTCCGTTGCTGGCCAGAGTGCCCTTGGCAACGTTGGCGCAAACAAACGGGAAGTTGGACCCCGCCAGCACCTTGCTCATGAACTCAAGGCCATAGTTGAACTCGTGGTTGCCCAGCGTACCGGCATCAAAACCAAGAACGTTCATGCCCTTGATGACCGGATGCAGGTCACCTTCACGCATGCCGCGCTCATAGGCAATGAAGTCGCCCATGGGGTTGCCCTGCAAGAAGTCACCATTGTCCACCAGCATGGTGTTGGTGGCCTCAGAGCGGATGCGGTTGATGATGGATGCCGTCCGGGCCAAGCCTGCCGTATCAATCGGCCTGTCCGAGTAATAGTCGTAGGGCATCACATGAACGTGGAGGTCGGTCGTCTCCATCAGGCGCAAATGCGCCGTGTTTTCCTTGGCCAGTACAGAGTAAGGATGAAGCATGCTGGCCGCGCCGGTGGCCGCAAGGCCTCCCATGAAGCTGCGGCGGGAAAGACGAAATCCGGTCACGTTTGGTACCCCCAAATGATAGGTTCGGGAAAGGAGAGTAAGGCCCCAGCCTGCGCCCGCCAGTCCTCATGGCAGACGGGCAGGGTGAAGCCCCATCGTTCTTTTGAAAGACGCGCAAAGCATCCCAGAACAATGTTGCAGCATAATGATACTTCACCGAGAGGTTGTAAAACCCTGCCGCGTTACTTTCCTCAAGCTTTTGCATCTTTTGGTTGTGGTAGGGTGAAGTCACCAAGCGTCGTCAAATCACCCTGAAAAATGCCGATTGCTGCCCGGTTTTCGCCTGCAAATCAGGTCACCCATTGCTCCTGCCCACGTTGCGGGCAGTTCATCCCTCCCGGTTGAGTTTCATTTGCGTTGAATGGTTGTGCGCCCCGCAGTCACGCTCTGGTCTGTGATGGGCACTGGTGCGTCCCATTGGTGGTCTCGCCTGTTGTTTCAAACGTGTTTGCTTCTCGGTGGGAGCCAAATCAACGATCCAGGAAAAGCAGCAAGGCTTTTCCAATCAAGTATGTGAGGGCCATAACGTGATCGCTCGAAAGAAGCCCCTAGGCTTGCTGGCAGGTGTGTGCCTGCTCGTGCTCTCTGGCTTTTCCGCCAGTGCCACAGGTGCCAAGATGGAGCCGTCGGCGGACGACCCGCTGGTCAGGAATTTTGCAGCAGTTGAAGCGGAGCTGGGCAACCGCGTCGGGGCCTTTGTTCTGGACATGGGCTCTGGAGACGTGTGGTCTTACCGCGCCGATGAACGCTTTCCCTTGAACAGCACATTCAAGAGCTTCGCCTGCGCCGGGTTGCTTGCCAAGGTGGATGCCGGTGAGGAAAATCTCCTGCGCACCATCAAGATCGAAAAGGCAGATCTGGTCACCTATTCCCCCATCACCGAAACCTTTGCCGACAAGGAGCCCATGTCCCTTGGCCAGCTCTGCCACGCCATGCTCACGGTCAGCGACAACACGGCCGCCAACATGGTGCTGGAGGCTACAGGGGGCCCAAGAGCGCTCACGGCCTTCCTGCGTTCCATTGGCGATGAGGTCACCCGCCTTGATCGCTATGAAACCCGCATGAATGAGGCAACGCCCGGCGACCCGCGCGACACCACGTCCCCACGGGCGGCCGCGACATCCTTGCAAAAGCTCCTGATGGGCGACGTGCTTGAGCCCGCTTCACGGGCGCAGCTGCTTGACTGGATGCTTGCCAACCAGGTCAGCAGCGCCTTGCTTCGAGACAACCTGCCGGAACGCTGGCAAATCGCTGATCGCTCAGGGGCAGGCGGTTACGGGTCTCGGTCCGTTATCGCAATGATCTGGCCTGAAAAACGCGATCCAATCGTTGTCGCGCTCTACATCACCGGCACGGAACTTTCGATGGAACAGCGCAATGACGCCATTGCCAAAATGGGCACGGCGATTTTCGAAAGGGTCCAGCAACAAGCCAACTAGGGCCCATGAGTGCTAAGGCTCAATTGGCACAGTCTCCCCCGAAACGCGTCCGGGGGGGACCTTTCGCCTCGCGTTCACGTTCCTGTGATCGCACAGGTTCCACGTAGCCAGCCTTTTCGCAACACCCTACGTTTTGGTGTAGGTGACGTTAGGAGAGGTTGGCGGCGATGTTCAAACACTTGCGATTGTGTGTGCTCCTTCTGTGCTTTCCCGTGTTTGTGGCCAGCGCCTCCTCAGAGGAGCTGGATTTGGAGCTGGTGCTTCTGGCGGATGCTACCGGCTCCATCGACAACGCGGAAATCCGTTTTCAGCGGCAGGGCTATGCGGAAGCCATCACCGACCCAGCCGTGGTTTCGGCCATCACCGACAACATCTACGGCAAGATTGCCGTGACCTACATCGAGTGGGGCGCCACCGGCTCCCAAGACATCGTGGTGGACTGGATGGTGATCGATGGCGCTGGCACTGCGGCAGCGTTTGCCGAGCGCCTGATGGAACCTCCTCGCCGGGCCTATGGCCGCAACGCCATTGGCGAAGCTCTGCTTTTTGGCATGGCCCGTATTGAGAGCAACAGCTACACGGGGCTGCGCCGGGTCATTGACCTTTCTGCGGACAGCGCAACAAACTTCAGCGGCCCGCCGATCAGCAGTGCGCGCGAAACGGTCGTCAACGCAGGCATCACGATCAACGGCCTTGCCATCTTGTGTCGCCATTGCTCGGGCCGCCCCGCCAACTATGATCTGGAAAAAGCCTTTGCCGAGCGGATCATCGGCGGGCCGGGCTCTTTTGTCGTGACGGCTGACACCATGGAAACCTTCTCGGATGCAGTCCGCCGCAAACTCATTCTCGAAATCGCAGGCATTGAACCGGAAACCAAAGTCGTCCGGCTGGATTAACATTTCTGGCATCACCAGCACATCGCCCGCCTCACACTGATGGCGCCACCCCGCCATACCGATAGCGTCACCCCGGCATTTCCTATTCCACTGCCGTCATCCCGCACCCCACCGCCACGTCATCCCTCTCGGCATCGCCCACACCCCCGCCGTCATCCCGCACTTGATGCGGGATCCAGCCGGCAGGTTGCCACCAACTCCGGTGCACTGGGCTCTGGATACCGGATCAGCGGCTCGCTCCCGCTCCCCTTGTCCGGTATGACGCAGGAGGGGGGAGGAAACGCCAACGGGCCTCACGGTTTTCGCGGTAGAAGCAATGCACCGCCGCTCCGCCTACGATTGGGACCTGCCGAAGTGTCTTCCAAGCGTCGCTCGTTCTCCCAAGTCTTCTAAACCGTCACGGCTGTCCCGTCGCGCTCACACCCACACCGTCATCGCTTACCGCAACCCCGCCACCGTCACCCCGGCATCTCCTATTCCCCCGCCGTCATCCCGCACTTGATGCGGGATCCAGTCGGAAGGACGCCACCAACTCCGGTGCACTCGGCTCTGGATACCGGATCAGCGGCTCGCTCCCGCTCCCGTTGTCCGGCATGACGCAGGTGGGGGAGGAAACGCCGACGGGCCTAACGGTTTTCGCGGTAGAGACAATGCACCGCCGCTGCGCATATTATTGTGACCTGCCGAAGTGTCTTCCAAGCGTCGCCCGCTCTCCTAAGTCGCCCACACCCCGCCGTCATCCCGCACTTGATGCGGGATCCAACGGAAGGCCGCCACCAACTCCGGTGAATTTGGCTCTGGATACCGGATCAGCGGCTCGCTCCCGCTCCCCTTGTCCGGCATGACGCAGGTGGGGGAGGAAACGCCGACGGGCCGAACGGTTTTCGCGGTAGAAACAATGCACTGGCGCCATGCTTCTTTTTCTTCCGAGCATCGCCTTCACCACTAAAGTCGCAAACCTGCCACCGCCACACCTTCATCCCGCAACCCACCACCACCGTCACCCACCTGCTACACCCACCACCGTCATCCCGCACTTGATGCGGGATCCAGTCGGAAGGACGCCACCAATTCCGGTGCACTCGGCTCTGGATACCGGATCGGCGGCTCGCTCCCGCTCCCCTTGTCCGGCATGACGCAGGAGGGGGAGGAAACGCCGACGGGCCTCCCAACCTTCGCGGGAAGAAACTTGGTATTCGCCGCTCCGCCTACGATTGGGACTTGTCGAAGTGTCTTCCGAGCGTCGCCCGCTGCACTAAAGTCGCCCAAACCGACACGGGTGTCCCGTCGCGCTCACACCCCCACCGTCACCCAGCTACTCCCCCCACCGTCATCCCGCACTTGATGCGGGATCCAGTCGGAAGAACGCCACCAATTCCGGTGCACTCGGCTCTGGATGCCGGATCAGCGGCTCGCTCCCGCTCCCCTTGTCCGGCATGACGCAGGAGGGGGGGGCGAGGGCCCGACAACATCGCGCTGGCCCTGACAAGGCTACACGCCAACCTCCCAGATTTTCGCTGTCTGTATGGAACCAGATCACTTCATGGCTGGCCGCATTGCCTCATACCACTATCACCCGTCGCGCTCACACCCCCACCGTCACCCAGCTACTCCCCCCGCCGTCATCCCGCACTTGATGCGGGATCCAGCTGGAAGGACGCCACCAATTCCGGTGCACTTGGCTCTGGATACCGGATCAGCGGCTCGCTCCCGCTCCCCTTGTCCGGCATGACGCAGGAGGGGGGGGAAGGGCCAACGGGGCCATTGCGGACGCCGAGGAAGAGGCGCAGCGCTGGTGCTACGCTTCTGTTTCGTCCTCAAGGATGTGTCTTCCAAGCGTCGCCCACACCCCCGCCGTCATCCCGCACTTGATGCGGGATCCAGCCGGAAGGATTCCACCAACTCCAGCACGACGGGCACAGCCTCAGCCGCTATTCCGCTGCTTCACTGGGTTCGTAGCCAAGGCGCTTGTTCAGCTCGTGAATGAGCCCTTCTGCCGCTTCGGAAATGACCGTGCCCGGTGGGAAGATTGCCGAGGCACCGAAGTCATAAAGTGCATCATAGTCTTGCGGCGGCACGACCCCGCCCACCACAATCATGATGTCCTCACGTCCTTCCTCGGCCAGTGCCTTGCGCAGGGCAGGAACAAGGGTGAGGTGGCCGGCTGCCAAAGACGACACGCCCACAATGTGCACGTCGTTCTCCACGGCCTGACGTGCCGCTTCCTCTGGCGTGGCAAACAGCGGGCCAATGTCCACGTCAAAACCAAGATCGGCAAAGGCGGAGGCAATCACCTTCTGGCCTCGGTCATGCCCGTCCTGACCCATCTTGGCCACCAGAATACGCGGGCGTCGGCCGTCGTTTTCCTCAAAGGCCTCAACGAGTTTCTCCACGCGGGAAACGGCGTCAGACATGGTGCCAACCTCTCGTTTATAGACCCCGGCGATGGACTTGATCTCCGCCCGGTGGCGGCCAAAGGCCTTTTCCATCGCCATGGAAATTTCGCCCACGGAGGCCTTGGCGCGGGCTGCTCTCACACACAGGTCCAACAGGTTGCCGGTACCCTCTCGTGCCGCGTTTTCAAGATCGGTAAGGGCGGCCTGCGTGTCGGGCTCAATGCGTTCTGCCCGCAGCCGTTCCAGCTTCTCAATCTGCCGTGCGCGCACCTCCGCATTGTCCACCTGCAAAACTTCAAGCGGCTCCTCACGGTCGGGGCGGAACTTGTTGACGCCAATCACACTTTGATGGCCGCTGTCGATGCGGGCCTGAGTCTTGGCAGCCGCTTCTTCAATCCGCAGTTTGGGGATGCCTTTTTCAATGGCCTTGGCCATGCCGCCCAAGGATTCAATTTCGGCAATGTGTTCCAAAGCCTTGGCTGCCAGGTCGTTGGTCAGGCTCTCAACATAGTAAGAGCCGCCCCATGGGTCGATCGTCCGGGTGGTGCCGCTTTCCTGCTGCAAGAACAGCTGCGTATTGCGGGCAATGCGCGCCGAGAAATCGGTTGGCAGGGCAAGGGCTTCATCCAGCGCGTTGGTGTGCAGCGACTGGGTGTGGCCTTGGGTGGCTGCCATGGCCTCCACGCAGGTGCGAATGACGTTGTTGTAAACGTCTTGCGCCGTAAGCGACCAGCCCGAGGTCTGCGAATGGGTGCGCAAGGAAAGGCTCTTGGCATTTTGCGGCTGGAAGTTTTCTTGCATCAGCTTGGCCCATATCAAGCGTGCAGCACGCATCTTGGCCACTTCCATGAAGAAGTTCATGCCAATCGCCCAAAAGAACGACAGGCGCGGTGCAAACCGGTCAATGCCCATGCCCGCTGCCACGCCCGCGCGGGCGTACTCGATGCCATCAGCAATGGTGAAGGCCAGCTCCAGGTCCGCCGTCGCCCCAGCCTCCTGCATGTGATAGCCAGAGATGGAGATGGAGTTGAACTTCGGCATGTTCTGCGCAGTGTAGGCGAAGATGTCGGAAATGATCCGCATGGAGGGCGCAGGCGGGTAGATGTAGGTGTTGCGCACCATGAACTCTTTCAGAATGTCATTCTGAATGGTGCCGGACAGCTTTTCCGAGGAAACGCCCTGTTCTTCTGCGGCCACAATGTAAAGCGCCATGACAGGCAAAACCGCCCCGTTCATGGTCATGGAAACGCTCATCTGGTCCAGCGGAATGCGGTCAAACAACGTGCGCATGTCATAAATGGAATCGATGGCCACCCCGGCCATGCCCACATCACCGGCCACCCTTGGGTGGTCACTGTCATAGCCCCGGTGGGTGGCAAGGTCGAACGCCACGGAAAGGCCTTTCTGCCCCGCAGCCAGATTGCGCCGATAGAACGCGTTGGAGGCCTCGGCTGTCGAAAAACCGGCGTACTGGCGAACGGTCCACGGCTGCTGCACATACATGGTCGGGTAGGGGCCGCGCATGAACGGGGCAAGTCCCGGCCATGTCTCAAGGTGTGCCATGCCTTCAAGGTCGGAAGGGGAATAACTCGGCTTCACCGAAATCCCTTCCGGCGTCATCCAGCTTTCGGCCATCCCCTTGGGCGCGGAAGGGGTGGCGTCTTCAAAGGCGATCTTGGAAAAGTCAGGAAACCGGCTCATCACATCGCCTCCTTGGAACTGGCAGCGGGCATGTTCATGGCATCAACGCAGGCCCGCAGTTCCTCCAGTATGTTGCTGCCCGTGTAAATGAAGGCGTCAAGCCCGGCGGCCTGCAGCTTGTCTTCAAGGTCTGGCAGTCGGCCAGCGAGCGTGATCCGGCGAGCCCCAAATTTTTTCAGCAATGCGCAGGCATCAGCCGCCTGCTCGGCATAAATCTCGTCAGAGGAACAGAGGCAGGCAATTGTTGCGTCGCTCGACGCAAAATCTTTCGCAATATCCTCGATTTGTTCAAAATCTTTCATAGGCGTGCACTCAAAGCCGCCAGCGGCATAAAGGTTGGCCGCAAACGTCGCCCGCGCCGTATGTTGTGCAACAGTTCCTAAAGTGGCCAGAAACACCTTTGGAAGGTGTCCGTTCTTGACTTTGAACGCTTCTGCAGCGGCTCTAAGTTCTTCAAAAGGCTCAGCAAGTCGTTTTGGTTCAAGGGGCGGGCAGGTGTCGCCGCCAACGCGCGTACGCGCCGCAATCACATCCGCAAGAGAAGCTTGTCCCCGTAGTGCCGCCACAACGGCCTTGCTCAGCGCGCCATCAATAGTCGGTGCAGGCAGCTCAATGTGGTTTGTGCTTTCTGAAAGGTCCTGGCTCGCAACATTCAGCGTTTCAATGGCTGCTTCATGCAGGTTGGGGAAAGAACTTGTCCCCGTCAGAGGGGCCTTGCCCGTTGCAAGTCGCAGCTCCTGCTCAATGCGGCTTTTCTCAATGTCTTCAGCAAGTTGCCCACTTGTGAGCGCGTTGTAGATGCCGCCAAGTCCCTCCAGCTTCTGGAAGTAATCCCAGCTTGCGGCCACCAGCGCATCGGTGCGTTCTTCAATCATGCCGCTGCCAGCACCCGGATCCATCACGCGATAAAGGTTGCTCTCCTCAGCGAGGATAAGTTGCGTGTTGCGTGCAATGCGGCGGGCAAACGAGTTGGGAAGACCGAGGGCCGAAGTGAAGGGGAGAACACAAACACTATTCGCCCCGCCCACACCAGCGGCAAAGGCCGCTACCGTGCCACGCAGCATGTTCACCCAAGGGTCGGATTTCGTCATCATCCGCCATGAGCTTTCCATGTGCAGCTTGAGCGGCAGCTGGTCATAGCCGGAGGCTGCCAGCAGGGCCGCCCACAACTTTCGCATGGCGCGGGCTTTGATGATCGTTAGAAATTGGTCGGCGTCGGCGCTCAAGGTCACATTGATCAGGGCAGGAAGGCGGTCCGTTGGCACGCCGCCCCGTTCAAGCACGCGGAAATAGTAGAGCGTGCAAGAAAGGGCAATTGCGAGCTCTTGGGTGGCATTGGCACCAGCATCATGAAAGGTGCGCCCATCCGCCCGCACCAGGGCACTTTGTACCCCCCGCTCTGTGGCATAACTCACCATGTCGACAAGGCGGCCCTCAGGCACTTCAGGCGGATTGCCTAGCCAGCCACGACGGGCATAAAACCCGATTATGTCGGCAACACCCTCCACTTTAAGCTGCTTGGGATCTACGCCTTGATCGAGACAAGCTTCAATGACAGCCAGTGAGAGCGCGGTCGCCTCATGACCACAACTCAATCTAAGGGTGATAAGATTGCTAAGCACACCGTCAAGAAGGCGCTTGGCATCATCAAGAGTGCGAAGGTCTATCCCCCCGGATCTGGCGCGGCAGCTGGCCGGAAAAACCAGGTCTATCCCACTTGCGCCGCCCTCAAGGTCCTCAAGGAGCTGGGCATTTGCCTGCGAAATATCCGGGATATCCACGCGCTGCACGAGCGTCCATGGTAGCGCGTCCTCCCTCAGATGAAGTGGAGCAGCTGTTTGAGATCCCCCGTATATCGGAAGGGTGATAAGTCCATCCCCACCAACACTCCGCAATTTTTCAAGAGCCGCACCCTTCAGGGCCCTGGTTGCCGCATCCTCCCAGTCGGCACGCGTGCTCTTCAGAAACTCTTCTGGAATATCAATATGTTGCGCTGTCATTATTCGTCCTTCCCCCGGTTTTATACGAATGAACGGCTATCGGGCGCAAGCTATGCCTTTGATTGATCCGTATATCACAGCCCTTTCTACTGGAAGCTCTCCCTAGGTTTCGCAGTCCCCAAGCGTTTATGGGCAATAATAACACTAGGCTTAATTGTCCTAAACTTATCCTAGTTGACCCTGCTTCAAGTTGCGCTGTTAATTATGCTTATCAAGAGGTTAACAACCAAGCGGTTCAGGTGGGTTGAAGGCTGTGGAAGCCGTTCTAAGTCTTTGGGTGGATACGCCGGTGTGCAGATAACACCTTTAGGCCATCGAGGGACCTGAACCCAAGTGATTATAAGGAAGCGTCGAGGGGCTTGTCAGTCTAACTCCTTGAATACGCCACTGAAATGTCGGTATGGCGTTGGGAGGTCCGAAAGCGGTTCTTGTTCACTTTCTTGGAAGTGGGACGTCAAACAGAGCGGAGGCTTGCTCCTCAGAGACTTAAAAGGGATGCGGGCTGAAGCACATGAACAGGTTCGGGACAGGGGGATAACAAGGGCTCAAGAGTGCCTGCGCTGCAACCTGCGAACCGGAACAACAGTTTTGAATTGATGAATTACGTGCAGGCTTTGGGAAGGTGGACAACATGAACGATACTTTGGACATCGAGGCAAAGGTACGGGCGATCGCAGAGGCGCGAGCCGCCAAACCAGTTCTCGATATTGTGGAGTCCTATCTGCGTCGTTTGGGTGCCTCCCACATTCTCATCACCGGTCTTCCCATGCCCAACCGGACCATCGACAGTTTGGTCCACCGCTTCCGTTGGCCGGACGAGCGCAACGGAGGCATTGAGCGCACGGCGCTGGCTGCCAACGATCCGGCACTTATGCTCGGTCTGTCCGGGAGTCGTCCCGCCATTCGCTCGGTCGCCAGTTCTGAGATGGCTAACTCGGAACTCTTTGGCGCCATTGGCGAAGGGGCGCGTGTTATGGTGGTTCCGGTCGATGCCTTACGTCCCTTCCAGGCCATGGTCATGGGGGCAGGGCGCAACTTGTCCACGGAGGCCTATGACCTTGCGTCTCTCGAGATCGTATCTTCTGCAGCCTTCCGACGGCTGTTTGAGTTGGGGGTTATTTCAGACCAGCGGCCGGGTGATTTGTCCACGCGGGAGCGTCGGGTTCTGGAGTTGACTGCGCTCGGCAAGACCGCCCACGAGATTGCCGATCTTTTGCAGATTTCTCAGCGCACCGTGCACGCCCATCTTCAAAATGCCAGTGCTAAACTCAATGCCTCCAACAAGACCCACACCGTGGTTGAAGCGCTGCGCTACGGCCAAATTCAGATTTGAGGCACGGGGACAGTTTTTTGTCTCATAGGTCAGGTGATTTATTGAGCGCTGACTTATCCTCCTTTCTGGAGTGAATAAGTCGATCGGGAGTGCATGTGTTTGGCTGCGCTAAACCGTTCCTCTGTCGCCAAAGCTTGCCTTGTTGGCGGCATTGGCTGCGGACATGATCCCGGCATTGTAGTGGGCGTTCTTGCCGAAAACACACGCAGGCGTCCGGGGGGCGGTAGCCTTTTTGGCACTGGCGGGCCAGCAGGCTGGCTGGCAGGCAAACAGCAGTTGTGCTGGATTGAAAGTGCAGAGGCACCCTTGGTGTGAGGCGTCGAAAATTCCGCCTTCTTAAAAAAACAACCGCGCGTTGAGGCTGCAGGAAAAGATCGCTCTTGGGCGGATACTCTACAGGCAGAAAATAGGCAGAAAAAAAGCCCGTCGCTCTCAAGCTGCGACCGGGCTTTCATTCATGGGGCGGGAAAGGTCCGCGAGGCGGGGCAGGTGCCCTTAAGCGATCTGCTTCAGTCCTGGTACCTTCGCAATGATCTGATCAACGCGCTCGTCGCCAATGCGCTCTTTTGCAAGCTTTACGGTCTCACGAGCCACTGTGTGGATCTGCGACATGCTCAGGCCTGCGCCTGTCAGCTCATTCAGCGCAGCCAACATCCCCACGGAAGAAGACATGCGATTGGCCAGCCCGCCCAACAGGCCGGAGTTCTCTTTGGTCTCTTCTGCATTCAGGAAGGACTGTGCGGCCGGAAATGCTTCCAAAAGCGCATTCATATCTTCCTGACCCGCATTTTTGGACACGAAGTTCAGGATGACACCCACAGCGGTTTTGGCTTGTTCTTCGTCCAGTTCCGTCTTCTGGACAATCCGATCAATAAGTACGTGCATATCTCTCTCCCTATCCGCCCCCTGACCAAACCGATCGTGTGGATCGGAAAGAAGCGAGTGCGGGATTTCCCGTTCAGGATGACTACCTTAAGATTAAGTTTCTCTGCGCTAATTAGCAAGGCATCATAATTGGTAGTCAATCCGCCCAAAGGTAGTAAGCGCCTGATTTTCAAAAGCTAATGTTTCAAATTGCGGTTCAAGCTCTGCATAAGCGTTGTTTCATTCACAAAATCAGAGAATTTGACGGTGAGTTGTGTTAGGCCAGAAACACTTATCTGACCGTTTTTCGCTGATGGTCCCCGCATCGGTGTCGGATCAGATGTCTTCAAGTGCGATGAAATTCAAAAAGGATGGCCAAAATGAGCGCTGTGAATCAGGTCCTGAACCGCATTGATCAGGATATCGACGCCAGCGTGGAGCGGCTTTTTGATCTGCTGCGGATCAAGAGCATTTCCACTGACCCTGAGTACAAGCAGGACTGTCGTTCTGCAGCACAGTGGCTGGCGGATGAACTGACCGCCATTGGCATTCCTTCTCAAGTGCGCGACACAACGGGTCACCCAATGGTGGTGGGTCACCGCGTGGCCGATGATAAACCCGGTCCGCACGTTTTGTTCTACGGCCATTACGACGTGCAACCCGTTGATCCAATTGAGCTTTGGGACAACGATCCGTTCGAGCCACGGATAGTGACGCGTGATGATGGCTCCAAGATCATTGTTGCCCGCGGTGCAAACGACGACAAGGGCCAGTTGATGACCTTCGTGGAAGCAGCGCGCGCCTGGATTGCCGAGACTGGTGATCTGCCGATTTCGGTCACCGTCATGCTGGAAGGGGAAGAGGAAAGTGGCTCTCCCTCTTTGAAACCGTTTCTAGATGCCAACAAGGACGAACTCTCTGTTGATCTGGCGCTGGTCTGCGACACCAACATGTGGGACCGCGAGACCCCGGCGATCACGGTGATGCTGCGCGGCCTCGTTGGAGAAGAAATCACGCTGCGTGGTCCAGACAAGGATCTGCACTCCGGAATGTATGGTGGTGCGGCGCGTAACCCGCTTCACGTCCTGTCCGACATGGTTGCCGGTCTTCGCGATGAAACCGGACGCATCACGCTGCCAAACTTCTATGACGGCGTAATCGAAATGCCGGAAGACGTCATGACAATGTGGGGCAACCTTGGTTTCTCCGAACAGGAGTTTCTGGGCGGCGTCGGGCTGAAAAATCCGGGCGGAGAGCAAGATCGAACGGTTCTTGAACAGATCTGGACCCGACCGACCTGCGAAGTCAACGGCTTGTGGGGTGGCTACAATGGCCAAGGCTTCAAGACAGTCATCCCATCCGAGGCCTACGCCAAGATTTCCTTCCGTCTCGTGGGTGATCAAGACCCCCAGAAGATCCGGGAGGCGTTCCGTTCCTACCTCAAGTCCAAGACCCCGGAAGACTTTGAACTGGAGCTGCACCCGCACGGCGGCGATCCTGCCTTGCGCATGGCGTTTGATGCACCTGCACTGGACAAGGGCCGTCAGGCGCTAACAAAGGAGTGGGACAAGCCAGCAGCGCTGATTTGCTCGGGCGGCTCCATTCCAATTGTGGGGCTGTTCAAGAACGTTCTTGAAATGGATTCTCTTCTGATCGGCTTCGGTCTTGACGACGATCAGATCCACTCACCCAATGAGAAGTATGAGTTCAACAGCTTCCACAAGGGTATTCGCAGCTGGGCGCGCGTTCTGGATGCGCTTTCCAAGGACTGAGCAAAGATGATTTGCAGGTTGGAGACCGGGTGCGAATACCCGGCTCCAATCAAGTGAAATGGGAGCGACTATGAAATCGATTTGTGTGTTCTGCGGCTCAAGCCCGGGAAAGCGTGAGGAATACAAGGTGGCAGCGACCCAGCTTGGGCGTAGCATCGCCGAGCGCGGACAGACGCTGGTTTACGGCGGTGCCAAGGTAGGCCTCATGGGCATGGTTGCCGATGGAGCCTTGGAAGCAGGCGGCAAGGTTGTGGGCGTTTTGCCAGAAGCGCTATCAGCGAAAGAACTGGCGCATCCGGGCCTGAGTGAATTGCACATTGTAGGGTCCATGCATGACCGCAAGGCCATGATGTCAGACCTGTCCGATGGCTTTGTGTGCCTGCCTGGCGGTGCTGGCACAATGGAAGAGATGTTTGAGGTCTGGACTTGGGCTCAACTTGGCTACCATAAAAAGCCATGCGGCCTTCTGAATGTGAATGGCTTTTATGGGCGCTTGCTCGCCTTTCTTGATTTGATGGTCGAGGAAGAGTTCTTGAAGCCCGACATGCGCGAAATGGTGCTCGTAAAGGACACGGCAGCGGCGATGCTGGACGCCTTTGATGCCTATCAGCCACCTCGCGTGCCCAAGTGGATTACTCGCGCAGAAACCTGATGCCAGTCTGGTTTAGCAGTTAAAAAAGTGATTTTGGTCAGTGGTCGAGGTAACTCTTGTCGAGGCGACTGACCAATAGAAGCGCAGCCACAATGGCTGCCATTGCGCCCCATTCGAGCAGAGAGGGCCAGCGCGCAGCCGCAAGGCTGCCCAAGATCAATGCGGTAACGCATTCAAGGCCGCCAGCACTCGCACTCATCACCCGTCCAGCGATCGGCGCACCATAGGCCATAAGCATCTGCGGAATAATGCCTGTAAGCAGCATAAGGCCCAGAAGCGCGCCCCAACCGTTGAGCCCCTCCGGCATCACTTGAGTAGCAGATGACAAAAGCAACAGAGGCAGCATCACCAGCATGGTACCGGTGAACAGGCAGGCTGCGACCTGAAGTGGCGCAAGGTAGTCCGCGCCTTGGTTCATCTTGTGGAGCACGAGGGCATAGGAAGCGGGTCCAAGAAAACCGTAGGCAAGTCCTTGCAAACTGAGCGGCTGTGTTGCGGAAGTTCCAGACCAAACGAGGCCAATTCCCAAGAGCACAAGGGCAGCACTCATGGCGCCGGACTTTCCGATGTCCTTCTTGTCGAAGAGCTTGCGAGCAACCAGCGAGAATAGAGGATAGGAGAAGAACAGCAGCACCGCCAGCGTAACGGGCAATAACGACAGGGCTTTGAAGAAGGACCACGCGCCAAGCCCCATAAGTGCCCCGGTCAGCAGGAATTGCTTGCCGCCTGTTCCCGTTTTCAGTGCACGAGGCAGCAGCCATCCAAGAAGCAACGCGGGAAACCCGTAGCGTGCCACAACGGCGATTTCCGGCGTCAGGTTTCCTGCGTATCCGGCAAGTGCAAAATAGGGAATGCTGCCATAACCCACCGCGCTCGCAAGCACAGCAAGCACGCCAGTTTCCGATCTTTGTGCATGGGGAAGCGAGGGCTCCGGTATCATGACGACAGTGCTACCAGAAGCAACAAATGCCGTTCAACCGAAGCCCGGATCTTTCCGGTGGATACACCTGAAGCATGCCCTAAAACCGTCACAGGTGTGTGGTGCGCACATCAGATGTGGCCGGTTCGCAAGCGTTCAAAGGCGAAGTTAACCCAGCGCGATCAAGCCATCTAGTGAGGTGAGTACAGCTGCCGGGGACAGATCCTGATACTCATCAGGAACGTTAAATCGGTTGATCCAGACGGTGCGCATGCCAAACTTGGACGCACCTGCAATATCCCAGCGGTTTGACGACTGGAAGGAGCAAGCCTGCGGGTAAAGCCGGAAATGCGTGGTCACCATGTCGTAGACATCAGGGTCTGGCTTGAACTTGCGCAGCGTATCGACAGAGAACACCTCGTCGAAAACGTAGGTCATGCCAGCTGCATTCACAGCCGCCTCGAGCATCGCAGGGGAGCCGTTGGAAAGGATCGCAAGGCGCGCCCCTTGTTCCTTCAGGGATTTCAAAACCTCAGGCACTTCCGGGTAGGTATCCATGTGCCAGTACGCATCCAGCAGATCTTTCTTCACGCTCGGATCGCATCCCGGAACGATTTGATAAGCCGTATCCAGCGCTTCCTTGGTGAGCTCCCAGAAATCTGCGTACTGGCCCATCAAGGATCGGGTCCATGAGTATTCTAGCTGCTTTTCACGCCACACGGCGGACAGGCGAGAGCTGTCTGGTCCAACGGCCGCAGCATATTTGCGAACCGCCGCATGCACATCGAAAAGCGTGCCGTATGCATCAAAGATATAGGCTGAATGGCTCATGATAAACTCTCGGGGTTCGCTGCATTTCCTCTCTAGGAAACCGCGATCTCGCTTATTCGTCAAGTCGGTCAAGCTATTCAATTTACTAGGTCTTTTGTTAGTGTGATGTATCTTCCGCAAGGGATAAGCATAAAAATGTGTGCGACACACATCCTGAAGCTAGTTTGAGCTTTGAAGGTGAACATGCGCAAACGGTGCGCTCGGTCAAAACCATATCAGAAACAAGTCCTTACGAACGTGCTGCCAGCAAGACCATGCCAAACAGGAAACCGAGCCCGATGCGCACCGGCTGTTCGCACCGGTGTATCGGGATTGTTGAAATTTCTGTTGCTTTTCCGCGGGGAGGACGCATGAACCGGAAACACAGCGCGTTTCCATTAAAACAAAGGAGAAAGGAAACGACCTGTCGAGAATCGTCCCGGTTGCAACATGTGATGCTGCATTTGCGAGATAGCACGCTTAAATATTTCGTTTTTCGCCAGCTATCGTGAGAACATATCATGAAACTATCTGGGCGGGCGGATATCTTATGCGTGTTTTGTTGTTTAGGCTAGAAACAGTTGACCTCAATCAATTTTCTAGTTTCGATCCCTCCTAAACAAAAACAGGTGGGACGAGCGCTCTGACAACGTGCGCTGAAAAAATGGAGAGATAAAAATGGCCGAATGGTCGAAGACATGGACTTGGGTTGATGGCGAATGGTTGGAAGGTAATCCGCCGCTGATGGGGCCGCGTACCCACGCAGCATGGCTTGCATCCAGCGTGTTTGACGGCGCGCGCGGGTTTGATGGTGTGATGCCGGATCTCGACCTGCACGCGCAGCGTGTCAATAACTCTGCCGGAGCCCTTGGTTTGTCTGCGACCAAGCGGTGGGAAGAGATCGTTGAACTCTCAATCGAAGGCATGAAGAAGTTCGAGCGCCACGAGGCGGTCTACGTAAAGCCAATGTACTGGGCCGAAGCCGATGGCCCAACCGTTATTGATGGAGCGGCGGACTCAACGCGCTTCTGCCTGTGCTTGTTCGAAGCGCCCATGCCGCCGAAAGACAAGTCCATCAGCCTGACCCTGTCGCCGTTCCGTCGTCCTACCATGGAGACCATGCCGGTGAATGCCAAGGCCGGTTGTCTTTACCCAAACAACGCTCGCGCCTCTGTTGAAGCCAAGAACCGGGGCTTTGACAATGCCATCATGCTGGACACTCTTGGCAATGTGGCGGAGTTGACGTCGGCAAACGTGTTCCTCGTCAAGGACGGCGATGTACATACCCCATTCTGGAACGGCACGTTCCTTAATGGCATCACACGCCAGCGCACCATCCAGCTGCTGAGAGAAGCTGGCTACGAGGTTCACGAGCGTACGTTGAGCTTCAAGGATTTCCAGGAGGCTGATGAGATCTTCTCAACTGGCAACTACTCCAAGGTGGTTCCAGTAAATCGCCTAGATGACAAGGAGTTCAAGGCGACGCCAATTGCTGAGCGCGCTCGGGAACTGTACTTCGAGTATGCTGCAAAATCACCGCACACTTACTAGGCGCGAGTGAGCCCTTTTGAGACACGACGACAAAGGCCGGTTTTCCGGCCTTTCAGACTGCTGACAAAGTGATTGAAAGTCCTCGCTTTATGCGGGGACTTTTGATTCAATGGGGTATGTTGAAGAAACCCTCCCCCCAGCAGACCGCTTTTGAGATGGTCAGTCTCGAGAGT
>NZ_JAWXVZ010000013.1:0-102774 GCF_033843645.1 Nesiotobacter zosterae
GAACACCAAAACACAAGCTACGGCGGCGTAAGTCGCAAGGGGTAGTTTTAGGCCGCGCCGCAGACCTAAAAAACGAAAACCCCGCCAAAAATATGACGGGGTTTGTCATCAATCTGAGCCGCCTCCGTTGGGGGCGGCTTCTGATGTCTTCTGGTCTTCGATAGCGGAGAACTATGCTGCTGAGCGATCCCGAACTGAAGAGAGGAACTTACTGACGTGGTCACGTAGCTGGTCTGCACGAGACTGCAAAGTATCCGAAGAGCCAGTTACAACGTCCACTTGTTGCTGCGTTTCCTGAGCGCTGTTGAACACTGAGACAATGCTCTCAGACACTTCAGTGGTCACGCGGGCGGCTTGTGTCACGTTGCTCGCGATCTCCTGCGTTGCTGCGTGTTGCTGTTCGACCGCCGCTGCGATTTGAGCTGATGTGCCAGACAGATCCTCAATGGTCGCAGAGATTGCAGAAATTGCAGCTACAGCGTGGTTGGTTTCCTGCTGGATCTCAGAGACCTGCTTGTCGATTTCCTCAGTTGCTTTCGAGGTTTGGTTTGCAAGTTCCTTGACCTCAGCTGCCACCACTGCGAAGCCTTTACCGGCTTCCCCTGCGCGGGCAGCTTCGATGGTTGCATTCAGCGCCAGCAGATTGGTCTGCTCGGCAATAGCTTGAATAAGGGTGACCACTTCGCTGATGTGCTTTGCTGACTGTGCAAGCTTGCCGACGCGGTCGTTGGTGCTTGTTGCTTCTTTGCTGGCCTGATGGGCCATGTCGTTGGACTTTTGCACCTGACGGCTGACTTCGCTGACAGAAGCAGCAAGCTCTTCTGCGGCTGATGCCACAGCCTCAACGTTGGATGAGGCCTGCGAGGACGCTGCTGAGGCGCGCTGGCTCTGGGTGGTTGTGTTTTCAGCGTTGCCTGCCATGCTCCCGGAAGCGCCTTGCAGTTCCTGAACCGCGCTGCTGACAATTTGCAGCATTTCTGAGACTTCTAGATCAAAACCTGCGCATAGTTCTTGAACTTCCTGGCCGCGCTGCAGAGCTTCCTGCTGGTCACGCTGTTGCGCTTCCTCAAGAGCCTTTCGGTTGTGTTCGTTCTCGATGAACACGCGCATTGCACTCGCCATCCGGCCGATTTCGTCGGTTCGGTCTTCGTACTTCACTTCTACATTGCTGTCGCCGTCTGCAAGACGTTGCATGTTTTCAATGAGATCAGAAATTGGCTTGTTGACCGAACGCACAGTAACATAAGCCAGCGCGCCAGCGATCGCGAAGCCGAGCAGCCCAATAATGATGTTACGTGTTGCCTGACCCCAAAATGCGGCGTCAATATCATCGGTGTAAACGCCTGTGCCGAGCATCCAGCCCCATGGTTCGAAACCAACCGCCCAACTTTCCTTGTTGATTGGCACGTCAGATCCCGCTTTGGGCCACATATAGCTCACTTGCCCGCCGCCATTTTGAGCCGCGCTGATCAGCTCCCGAATAAGGTAAACACCATTCGGATCTTGCATGTTCATCAGGTTTTTGCCGACGAGCTTCTTGTTCGGCAGAATAATTACTGTACCTGAAGACTCGTAGCCGAAAATGTAATTTCCATTGTCGAAGCGTATGTCACCGATGGCCTCCTTCGCGAGGGATTGGGCCTCATCTCGTGTCAGAGAACCCGCAAGTTCCTTTTTGTGGAAGCTTTCGGCTATGGAACGCGCACTGTCGGTGAGGTGTTTGATACTCGCGACGCGTTCCGCGACCATGGAGCTGCGGATGGCGGAGAGGTTCACAATTGAAAGGCCTATAGCCAAAATGAGAACGATAACAGCGGGAAGAGAGATCTTCCACGCTAGCGGAAGTTTTGCCAGTGACATGTTTTTACCCAAAGGTTGCAGCAAGTAGTTTGGGTATGATGAGTAAAAATTGCTCAATATTTGATTAATGGCGAGATTTGCTCACCTGAAATCGAGGGAGTTTGTTTGGTTGCGTATGTCAACCAAAAATAAAAGAGGGAGATTTATTTTATTGATTGGTAAAAATTAATCGTTTTAGTTGCAGGGTGGGGTGTGTGCACATGAGGCAATCACACTGATCCGGATTGGAAGCCGCCGAAAAGATCCGGCGGCCCCGAAGTCTAAGAACACTTCATTTTAGCCATTCACGACTGACTTTTCCCGTACCGCGCCAAGGAAGCCTTTCACGCGATCTTGTAGTGCATCGGCGCGTTGCTGCAGGGTTTCTGAAGATCCACTTACTATGCCGACTTGTTGCTGGGTATGTTCTGCGGACTGAGCAACGGAGCCAATGTTTTCGGATACTTCTTGTGTCACCCGTGATGCTTGAGTGACGTTGCTTGCAATTTCCTGTGTGGCTGCGTGCTGCTGTTCGACAGCCGCCGCTATCTGGGCAGAGGTAGAGGAAAGGTCTTCAATCGTGCGGGAGATGACTTCGATTGCTGCCACAGTGTGCTCTGTTTCCTGCTGAATGTCAGAGACCTGCTTGTCAATTTCCTCCGTCGCCTTGGAGGTTTGGTTCGCCAGTTCTTTCACCTCTGCTGCTACCACCGCAAAGCCTTTGCCTGCTTCGCCTGCGCGCGCTGCTTCGATCGTGGCGTTGAGAGCCAGAAGGTTTGTTTGTTCAGCGATGGCCTGAATGAGGGTGACGACTTCGCTGATGAGTTTGGCGGACTCGGCCAACTTGGAGACGCGGTCGTTGGTGCTTATAGCTTCGCTGCTGGCTTGGTGCGCCATTTCGTTGGACTTCTGCACTTGCCGGCTGACTTCGCTCACTGAGGCTGCCAGCTCCTCTGCTGCAGAGGCAACCGCCTCAACATTGGAAGAGGCTTGTGCGGAGGCTGAGGATACGCGGTGGCTCTGCTCTGTTGTGTTCTGAGCATTGCCTTCCATGTGAGTGGATGCGGTTTTGAGTTCTTGTGCAGAGGCGGCAACGAACTGAAGCATTTCGGAAACTTCGACATCAAAGTCCGCGCAGAGTTGTTGCACTGCCTCGCCGCGCTGCAACGCTTCCTGCTGTTCCCGCTGTTGAGTTTCCATCATCACTTTTCGACTGCGTTCGTTCTCCACGAAGACCTGCATTGCTGCTGCCATGCGGCCGATTTCGTCGCTTCGATCGGTGTCCTCGACAGAAACAGAGGTATCACCCTCAGCCAGGCGTTGCATGTTGTCGGTGAGACGCAGGACTGGCTTATTGATTGCACCAATTGTGCTCCATGCCATGATACCGACCACGGCGAACCCGAGCGCTGTAAGGCCCAGTGAGATCCCGGCCTGCTCCCAGAAGGCAGCCTGAATGTCATCAACATAGACGCCTGTTCCGATCATCCAGCCCCATGGCGCGAAACCTTCTGCCCAGCTCTCTTTATCGTAGGGGATTGTGCCACCGGCTTTCGGCCAGACATAGGCCAAACGACCACCGCCTTGCTTCGCGCGTTCAATCAGCTCGCGGACAATCAAGACGCCATTTTCGTCTTTGAGTCCGATGAGGTTCTTGCCTTCCAGATTGCTGCCTGGAGTTACAAGGTTTGTGCCGTCATATTTGTAAACGAAGATGTAGTTTCCGTTGTCGTACCGCATCTCGTTGATGGTTGCTTTGGCTTCTGCCTGTGCTTCCTCACGTGTCAGCTGGCCAGAGGTCTCCAGCTTGTGGAAGTGCTCTAGGACAGACATGCCGGTATGTGTAATGTGCTTGATGGTGTCCTGGCGCTCTGACACCATTGAAGAGTAGAGAGCGTTGAGATTGTAGGCTGCAAGCAGAAGAGCAAAAATGAAGACGGCAGCAGAGGGAAGGGCGATCTTCCAAGCGAGTGGGAGTCTGGACAGCGACATATTTTTCTACCAAATCATATGGGTGAAAATTCGTAGGCTTGTCTTCCACACTCAGTAAATTTTGCTAATCAATGGTTAAAATCTGGTTGTGGTATATTAATATGCTGCCGGTTTGATAGAGCTTTCCCTCCATTTTGTATATGTGGATGCAAATACTACAATTTTAAGTAAGTATAGCGCGCGCCCCTGTTCGAATTCTTTGTTCATTTGATTGATGAGGTGCTCATTTGAAAGTGCCGCTACCTTTGGCAATAGTCGTCTCTCAAAGTGCATGAGAGAGCTACATCTCGAACTCGCCACAAGGATGTGTTGCTGTGTGCAGCTGTTCAACGGCATGAAGTTCAGAGCTGCTGTTGAACATGGATATTTGATTCAGGCAAAGCTTTCTTCATAATCCCCAATATTACCGTTATTACTTTACTATTACGTCAGCTTATTGGTAGTTTACATTGATGTTTTATAGGTCTTTTGAATATTAATCTCCACATCATTACATCGTGATTATAAAGAGATAAATGGTTTATATTGCAGATATGTAACCTTTATTCTATCTTTAGTTGAGTATTTATCTCTATCAACTCAAGTATTGATATGTGAAGTAGGTTTTCGTTAACTACGCTGGATGCAAATAGGAGCCACAGGCCCGCGTCCTGAACTTCAGGTGGGCAGCACTAAAACAATCATGAAGGAAAGCGTTATGTCGCTAAATATCGGTGACAAGATTGCTGTGTGCACCATCGCCCTTGCGGTGGTCTTTGGAGTATTCATTGTTGCGGAGCTTATGGAGCGGAACCAGCAGCAAAGCCCTGTAGCTGAGGACGAGACCCAAGATCCTGTTTACACCCTATTTGAAGTCGATAAGGGGCAGGAAGTCTTGATCCATCAGGTGGATCACAGCGACCTCTAATCTGGCAAGCATATTCGCGATACATGCGCAGGCAAGTTATGGGCCTGCGCTTTTTGTTGGCGCGCATGATGTTCGAAAGATGGGATACTGCAAAACCAGTTGTGTAGTTGCTGCAAGATACGCGCGAAAGTTATCGTCTCCTTAACAAAACTTGCCTATACGTTGCATTGAGCAAGCAAACTCCTGTTGGCACTGGTTACCGTTCTGGGGAGGGTTTGATAGGTGTCACAAGGGTGTAGCGCGAATGCATCAATTCTTGATCTGAACGATCCAACAAATTTAAAGGTTCTTGCGTGGTAGTTTTCCGGGTGCCCCCTGAGAGAACTCTCAGCTTCGGAAACCAGAGCTGGTACAGGCACGCAGGAGAGCAAAGACATTATGATCATTGATCTTGCACAGCTGTTTCATAACAACTCCCTTCTTGTCGTTTTCACAATCATTGCGTTTGGTTATCTGATAGGCAACATCAAGATTGCGCGGTTTGAGATCGGCGTTACCGGCGGTGTTCTTTTGTGCGCCCTTGTGTTTGGGCACTACAACTTCCAGCTGGATCCGATTGTTCAGTCTCTTGGCTTCACGCTTTTCATCTATTCGGTAGGTTGGCAGGCTGGACCACAGATATTGAACGTGCTGCGCCTTGACGGGCCGCGTTATCTGGTGCTGACCCTCTTCATGACGGCGGTGTCCTTCAGTCTTGTCTTTGGTCTTGCCGCCGTGATTGACCTGCCGAGCAGCTACGCCGCGGGTCTGATGGCGGGTAGTCTGACAAGTACACCTACTCTTGTGGGCGCACAAAACGCCGTAACTTCTGGGCTTGTAAGGGTACCCGAGGGGGCAACTGCCCGTTCGCTCATTGAGAACATCAGTGTTGCATACGCCATTACCTACATTTTCGGTACTGTTGGGCTCTTGATGGTGGTGAGGATCCTGCCCAGTATTCTTCGAGTTGACCTGGTGGCTGCGGCCCTTCAGTTCTCCAAGGAGCGTGGGATCAAAAGCGACCGGGAGAAGTACAGGGTGAAACGTCCCATTTTAAGGGCGTATGCGGTGGATGATCCTGATCTGGCGGGAAAGACTTTTGATGAGATTCTGTCACGACACGAGGCTCAGTCGGCGAACCTCAGGGCGTTTTATCGTTTGAAGCGCGGCTCTGAACTCATCGAGCCGCGTTCTGACACAATTGTTGAGATGGGCGACAAGGTTGCTGTATTTGCAACACCTGAGGAGCATGCCGAGGCCCACAAGCTTCCCGGTTTGACCGCAGATATTCTTGATGAGGATCTTATCGACGCGGAAATTGATGTGGCGGAGATTGTCATTACGAACCCGGCTTCGGTTGGCAAGCCGCTGGCAGAGATCGGTATCTACGACAAGTTCGGGTGCTTTCTCTCTAGTCTCACCCGTTCTCAGATCCAAATGCCGGTCTCACCAGGTACTGTCGTGCAGCGAGGCGATGTGATGATTGTGTCCGGGGAGCGCTTGGCGTTGGACCGATTGATCGCGCACCTAGGAGCAGAAGACCGCAAAGCCGTTGAAACGGATCTCTTGACCTTTGCCGCGGGCATTGTTGCAGGCCTCATCATTGGTCAGATTACCGTCAAGATCGGCAGTATCGATATTGGGCTGGGCAACGCTGGCGGGTTGTTGCTCTCAGGCATTTGCGTTGGCTTTCTGCGCGCCAATCGGCCGACATTTGGCCGTATGCCCGCCGCCGCACGCTTCATCTTCATGGAGCTGGGACTTTTGCTGTTCATGGTGGGGGTTGGCCTTAATGCGGGCGGTGGCATTGTCGGCGCGCTTGCTTCCCTCGGCCCGATCCTGTTCGCTTGCGGGGTGGTGGTAACGTGTGTTCCGCTTCTCGTGGGGTATGCCTTTGGCCGTTTTGCGTTGAACATGAACCCAGCACTTCTGTTCGGGGCGCTTACCGGAGCCATGACCAGTACTCCAGCTCTTGGAATTGTTCAGCAGGCGGCCAAGAGTACAGTTCCTGCCTTGGGATATGCAGGTACCTATGCGTTGGCGAATGTCCTTCTGACACTAGCTGGAACAGCAATCGTTATGCTTTAGGCGTCAGCTTTTCGCAAAAGCACCTGCATCTATTTGCTGCTGAAACATTTCTTCCAGTGATTGGCGCAGGGGGCGATAGGTAACACCCAGTTCCCTAATTGCTTTGGTGTTGTCCGCCTTAAAGGGCACATCCACATTTCGAGCAATCATCTTCCGTGTCATGGATGTGTTGACCACCGGGCCTGCAAGCCAGATCAACCACTTTGGCGCAGCGGCTTTGGGGATCGGAAAGCTATCTCCATAGGTGCCATGAAGGATCTTGCTCATCTCGAAGAAATCGGTGTTGTGCCCGTTTATGATGTTGCGGCCATGCGCTTCCGGTGTGAAGGCTGCGGCGAGATGAGCCTCTGCCAAATCCCGGACGTCAACGACGCCCATGCCCCATTTGGGCGCCCCATGCCGCAGTGTGCCGTTGCCGAACTGGCGGATGAGTGAGAAGCTCTCTGACGTGGCGTTTGGATTAAGGCCTGGCCCAATTACAAGAGAGGGATTGATGACCACGAGATCCCAGCGGTCTTGCGCTTTGGCTATTGCCCATGCTTTCTGTTCCGCGAGGCGTTTGGAGTAAGAGTAGGGGTTATGTGAGAGTGATGACGAAGTGTTCCATGCCTCTTCTGTGAATACCCCACCTGGTGTGTTTTCTATATCGGCGTTGTCTCCAAAGATCGCTGCGCAGGAGCTTGTAAGCACGACACGTTGCACCGAAGGCGTGTTGTTCGCCTGTTCAAGAACATTGGTGGTTCCCTTCAAGGCAGGATCGATGAGTTCCTGTTGGGGGTCTTGCACACTGATCGTGAACGGCGAGGCAGTATGAAACACAAATTTGCAGCCTTTCATGGCGGCTGCGTATGAGCCTTTCTCTAACAGGTCAGAAGCAAAAAACTTCAGTTTGCCGTTGGTGCGCTCAGCAAGGTTGCTGAGATGTTGCAGCTTGGTCTGATTTCCGGGATCGCGGACACACGCATGGACAGTTGCGCCCGCCTCCAAAAGGCTTTTGACGATCCATCCGGCAACATAGCCTGAAGCACCGGTGACCAGAATGGGAGCTGAGGTATCAACTTTAAACACGCAGACCGTTCCTTGGTTGGATTCTGCAACTTCACTGAATATAGGCAATGACTTGGTGGCTTGTCATTACTCACAGTTATAATGCAGAAAAGCCAAAAGTATTGGTCGCTCTTTTTGTAGTGATGCTCCCCCTTGGTTTATTACTTGATTTGATGTGTTTAATATATAACCTAGCGTAATATGTGATTTATAGGTGATCTTGGGAGGGTTTATCTATGCATGCAGAGCTCAATGATTTGACGAATAACGCCGCTCGATATCGAAATGGGAAGCGCTATCTCTGGTTGATTGCATTTGTAACGGCATTTTTGCCCATTGCCTCAATGCTGGTCTACGTAGAGACAGGGTTTTTGGCAGCGTTGTGTTTCCCTGTGTTCTATTTCTTCGTTGGGATGCCGCTGTTGGATATGCTGTTTGGAGAGGATCCCTACAACCCGTCGGATGACGTGATGTCCCGTCTTGAACAGGATCCCTATTTTCGTGTGCTGCTCTTTTGCATCATTCCGATCTATTACCTGACTTTCTTCGCGGCTGTCTGGGTTGTTGGCACCTACAGCCCGCCGTTGTGGGCTGTGCTGGTCTTTGCAGTGGGCGTTGGCACCTTTCACGCGAATAGTTTGACCGTTGGACACGAGCTGGGGCACAAGACCAACAAGGTTGATCAATGGGGGGCGAAAATCAGCAACGCGCTGGTTGGATATGGACATTTCTGCATCGAGCACAACCGAGGTCATCACGTTCAAGTGGCAACACCTGAGGACGCGGCGAGCTCGCGTTTCGGAGAAAGCATTTACAGATTTGCGCTCCGTGAAATTCCAGGTGGTTTTGTGCGTGGCTGGCATCATGAGGCGGAGCGTCTCAAGAGGAAAGGCCATTCTGTTTGGTCGTGGCGCAATGACATTCTCCAAGGATACGCCATCACGCTTGCCATTGCGGCTGGTCTCGTTGTTTGGTTTGGCCCGGGGGTTCTGCCCTTCATCATTGTGCACCATGTGGTTGGATGGTACGGCCTAACGCAGGCAAACTATGTCGAGCACTACGGACTGAAGCGCAAGAAAATGGAAAACGGTCGATATGAGCCGTGTCAGCCCAGGCATTCCTGGAATACGAACCATATCTATTCCAACTTGGCGACCTTCCATCTGCAGCGCCACTCGGATCACCACTCCAATCCACTTCGTCCATACCAGGTGCTTCGGAACTTCCCCGATCTGCCAAGGCTGCCAAGTGGATATCCGGGGTGTTTTGTTTTGGCCGCCATTCCCCCGCTGTGGTTCCGGATCATGAATCCCAAAGTGATGGCATGGGCCAACAATGATCCCTCTCTGATAAATAAAGGGTAGTCTTTAAAACCTGCTTCAAAACACCGCTAACTCCTTAATGTGATGGTGAGGCGGCTTGGCTAACCTGCCGATACCGGCGTCGGATACGTATGTCCGAAGCCGGTTTCGAGCAGCAGAGGTGCCTCGTGTCCGCCATTCCTCGATTCCTATTGGTTGTCCCAATCCTCGCCTTCTCAGTTTCTCTTGGGCAGCCTTTGCTCTTGGGGTCTGATATCTCCGGTTTGCATTTTCTGCAGGTTCAGGCTTCAGCCTTGGCTGAGGAATTGCTGAGCACACCTTCTGCTGATGCTTCAGAACGAGAAACTGACACCCAAAGGTTCATGCCAATTGAGGGTGCTGCTCCTTCCCCGAAAGGTTTTGATGCATTCTGCGAGGACAACCCCGCGCAATGTGAAAGTGCTGGCGCGGGTGAGTTTCCAACTGGAATGCGGCTTGATGTTCGGCGGTGGGCGCAACTTCAGAAGGTCAATCGGGAGGTTAATGCAGCAATAAATCGTGTTCCTGATCAGGTGCTCTATGGGATTGCAGAGCAATGGGCCTTCCCAAAGCAGGGTGCGGGGGACTGCGAGGACTTTGCTCTCGAAAAACGCCGGCTGCTCCTTGCTCTCGGTTGGCCCATGGAGACACTCCTTGTCACTGTCGGGGTTGACCGAGAAAAGCGTGGTCATGCAGTCTTGACGGTGGTGACAGAGCAAGGCGACCTTGTGCTGGACAGCAAAAGCCCTGCCATACTGCCGTGGTATGCGACGCCCTATCGATATACTTGTCGCCAGTCCGCTGTCTCACCGCGGAACTGGGTACATATAGGTGACAACCGCACCACCAGCTTGCCCACTATCTGTAAGTAGGAGTTGTACCAGCAGGTTGTGCGATCGTGGGGATCGTGCCATTAAAGGCTTTGTACGTATTCATACGTATTTCATTTTGTTGAACTTCACGTCATTTGACGCGAACACTCCGCCAAATTGCGCTTTGATTCACCGACTACTTAGGGAACAACTGCGGCAACCAAGGGAGTTTTCTTGTGAAAAGGAAGCCTTCCATGAAGCGTGGCGTCAAATCAGGGCACTTGCAGCCAGATATTATTGGCTGGCGTGAGTACGTCGCCCTCCCGGATTTTAAGATCTCAGAAATGAAAGCCAAGATTGATACTGGCGCTAGAACCTCTGCTCTTAACAGCCGGATAGATGAGACATTTACACGTAACGGCGTGCCGTGGCTACGGTTCACCATACCGGCGCTCAAGGGCCAGCACCGTGCCATTACACTAGAAGCTGCTATTCATGATCAGCGTATGATCAAAAATACCAGCGGTGTGCCTGAAGAGCGCTACATCGTAAAGACTAGCCTCATGCTCGGTTGGCACAAGTGGCATATTGAGGTGTCTCTGGCCAATCGTGAAAACATGGGCTTTGACATGATCCTTGGTCGTACGGCTTTTAAGGGGCGCAACGTCCTTGTGAATGCTTCAAAGTCATTTTTATCCGGACGTCCGGTTGCCCTCAGCTGACAGCAGCGTATTCTTAAATAACAAAGCCCCAAAGACTGGTCGCCTCATTGGCGATTTTTGATTTATTGCGTGGAGAGTATCGATGAAAATTGCAATGTTATCCCGAAATCCGAACCTTTACTCTCACAGGCGTCTTAAAGAAGCTGCTGAAGAGCGGGGTTTCGAGCTTGATATTCTGAATACACTTCAATGTACAATGAACATTGCATCAAGACGTCCTGAGATTTACTATGGTGGCACCAAAGTGCCCGCATACGATGCAGTCATTCCTCGAATTGGAGCGTCAGTTACCTTCTACGGCCTGGCTGTGTTGCGTCAGTTCGAGATGATGGGCGTTTTTCCGCTTAATGAGTCAGTCGCAATTGGCCGTTCTCGTGACAAACTGCGTTCCATGCAGTTGCTTGCACGCGATGGCATTGGTCTGCCGACAACCGCCTTTGCGCACTATCCAAAACAGTCAGAGGAAGTTCTTCGTCTTGCTGGGGGGGCTCCTCTGGTCATTAAACTGCTCGAGGGAACGCAAGGAATTGGTGTGGTGCTGGCGGATTCAGACCGTTCAGCGAAGTCAATTATTGAGGCCTTTCGCGGTGCGGACGTTAACATTCTCGTACAGGAGTTCGTAAAAGAGGCCGAAGGCAGCGATATTCGCGCAATCGTCATTGGTGGCAAGGTGGTCGCCGCGATGCAGCGCACAGGTGCGCCGGGTGAGTTCCGCTCCAATCTGCACAGGGGCGGCAAAGCAAGTACTGTGAAGATCACGCCTCAAGAGCGTGCAACAGCTGTCGGTGCGGCGAAGACATTGGGCTTGAATGTCTGCGGCGTAGATATGCTGCGTTCCAAGGAAGGGCCTGTCGTTATGGAGGTCAACTCTTCACCGGGACTTGAGGGCGTAGAAAAGGCGACCGGAATGGATGTTGCGGGCAAGATCATTGACTTCATTGCGCGGAACGCAAGCGTCGGCAAGACGAAAACCAAAGGCAAGGGGTAGAGCCTGTGCTGCGTGAAAGCTTTCGAATTGGTGATGAGTCTGTTCCTTCAGGTACTCGGCAAACCGTTGAGCTGCCAATAGGAACCATGTCTGATCACACCCCAATTGCGATGTCAGTGCATGTGGTTCATGGAAAGAGGCCTGGTCCGGTTGTTTTCGTTAGTGCCGCTGTTCATGGTGATGAAATCATTGGTGTTGAGGTTGCGCGCCGACTTCTGCAAAACAAGGCCTTGTCGCGCCTTCGTGGCACGCTGCTGGTGGTGCCGATTGTAAACACCTTCGGCTTCATGAACCAATCTCGTTATCTGCCGGACCGTCGGGATCTAAACAGGTCCTTTCCGGGAACAGAGAGCGGCTCTATGGCGGGGCGCATAGCCAACTTGTTTTTCACCGAGGTCGTTCAGAAATCTGACTACGGTATTGATCTCCACTCCGCCGCGATCCATCGAACGAACTTGCCGCAAATTCGAATTGCGCCAAGAGACAGAGCGGGGATGGATTTGGCACGGGTTTTCGGGGCGCCGGTTACACTACTGGCCAAGGTGCGCGAAGGCTCACTGCGTCATGCTGCTGCGGAGCACGGCACAAAGGTGCTTTTGTTTGAAGCGGGGGAGAGTCTGCGGTTTGATGAAATGGCCATTCGAGCAGGCACCTCCGGTATTCTGCGCGTGCTGCGCCATCTGGATATGATATCCGGGCGCGGTATTGCCCAGCCAAAGGAAAATCCGGTCATTTGTTATCGCAGCAGGTGGCAGCGTTCGCCTGCCGGCGGCTTGCTTCGAAGCTATAAACGTACAGGGACCTTCGTGAAAAAGGGCGAAGTGCTTGGCATTATCTCCGATCCGTTTGGCGAAGTTGAACAGCAAGTGAAAGCTCAGATTGACGGTATAATCATCGGACGCACAAACCTGCCGGTGGTCTATGAGGGGGATGGGCTCTACCATCTTGCAGAGGCTAAAAGTGAAAACGAGGCCATCGATACAATCGAGAGCCTCGTTACGCAGCTTGAGAACGATCCGTTCTATGATGAGGACGAGATCATCTAGACCGCCCTCACAACTCGTTCAAACCGCCTCGACCTTTTTCAAGAAGCAAGCAGTCTCGGCTTGCAGTTCCAGTATGGAAGCAGAAAGGCAGCCGAGGTTGCCAAGCAGCACACCGGATTCTTCCATGGTGCGCCGGTCGCGCTCAGCCGTTGCAGCAACGTCTTTGGTAGCGATGTCTGCGCGCTCAACCATATCCTTGCAGGCCAGGTTGATTTCATGAGCTGCGGCGGTCTGCTGAGCGATTGACGTGCTGATCGCGGCTGAGTAGACCGAAACATCCTCCATGGATTTGCTGATTGTGCCCACTGCGTCAAGATTTGCGGCCGTTGCCGCGCCAGCTTGGCTGAGGTGTGCATTCAGATCTTCCACGATTTGCTCAGTGTACTCCGCCAGACGCTTGACTTCTTCTGCCACGACAGAAAATCCAGCGCCAGCCGCACCAGCGCGCGCCGCTTCAATTGATGCATTGAGGGCCAGAAGCTTGGTCTGGTTCGAAACTTCAGCAATGTTGTTGCAGTACTCGGCAACATCAGATGCCAAGTGGTTCAAACGCTCGCCTTGTTCACGGCATGTGCCAATGGCTTCCTGGCTTTGATCAACGGCCTTCAAGCTGAGGTCCACTTGCCGTTCAATCTCCGCAATGGACATGGACAACTCTTCCGCTGCCGTAGCCACTGACTGTACTGCCTGATCGGCTCTCTCGGTTTCCCTCAGAGTTGCCGCTGCGTGCTGCTCGGCCTCTTCTGTTCTACTGTGGAAACCCTCTGCCCAAGACCGAACCTCTTGAATGGTGGTGCTGAGATTTGCGTAGCGCGCTGTTGCGAACTCATCATGTTCGGCAACGATCTTGCGGGCGTTCTCGCTACGATCCATTGTTTCCTGTAGTTGAAGGCTTTGCATTTGTTGCTGCTGTTGGTTTACCTCGTTGCGTTCATTGGTTAGATGAATGAGCAGCTCGACAGCCGTTGCCCAAACGCCTGTCCGGGGAGCGTCACCATATTCGGGAAGGTTTTTTCCGTCCTTCAGGGTCTGAGCGAAGTACTGCAGCCAGACTTGAAACTTATTGGCTTTTACTAGGCCCCAAATTGAGGTCGCAATTAGAATGGTGCCGAGCAGTAGAATTGCCACACCCACCAGCTCAGATGTGCTCGTCGCAGCATGCGCCTCTTCAGTGTTGATATACCAGAAGTCTGTAATAAGTAGAATTTCCAGGGCCAGCATCGCCACTATATTTACTGCTATGCCATTGATTTTCATGATTAGTCCCACGCTGCCACATGCTAATACTTGAAAGCATTAGGTAGGCAGAGGTTAACAAGGTGTGAAATCGATGAAGGGTGCCGCTGGGGTATAAGTGATGAAAATTACATTATACCCGCAATATATATTTATCGATGCTAGATATTTTGGCAGGCTGTTGCGCAATGACTGATAGCCTTGAACTTGCGCTCAGTCCGGCGCTGGGCATAGCGCTGAGCCCCCCAATCCCATTTCATCATTATTGTTTTGCGTAGCTGCTCGTAATCATTCGTGCTTGTTCGTGTCAAGAATATCACTTGTAGCCTGTTGGTTGCCAAGTGTGTCCAGGGAGGTCTGGCGATAGTGTCCAGCAACTTGACAGAAGATTGGTATCCACTGGGGCCTGCGACTGTACCTTGGCCCAGTTTGTGCGACGCTGTTTGAAAGCAACGCCCTTGTTCATCTTGGCTGGTGGTATGGAAGATAAATCAATTCAAGGTTTCCTGAAGAGATTACAGGAGAAGAACAATGATCACTGACATCGTGGCACCCAAAGACATTCCTCGAGAGATGGTCAGCCAGTCTCTGTGTGACGGCTCTGTCCAAATGGGTGCGTAATCACATTGCCAAGCTGAGACGGCAGTCTGGGGGGATCGGTTGTCCGCCATCTCACCAAGATCAAGTCTTCTGGGAGTGGGCGTTTGTGGCTTTGCTGCTAGCGCTTATGGAGGATTTTTTAGGGCGCGGTTCGTTCAGTCGCACATTTAAACTCAATCAATTGCTTAGATTGCCTGAGTTGGACTTCCAGTAAATTTGCTGTTTTTTCGGGATACGATTTGAATACTGGGAGAGCTGAATATTTCTGCCCCTATACACTTAGGGAATATTATAATGCTGGGCGTTATTGGCATTATCGGTGCACTGGCACTTCTTATTTTTCTTGCATACAAAGGTTGGGGCATGATGCCAGCCACGGCTCTATGTTCGGTGATAGTAATCCTATCCAATGGTGGTGACGTTTGGACCGTCATTACGGGAGACTATATCGAAGGGCTCAAAGTATTTATTGGCAGCTATTTTGTGTTGTTCGCGTTGGGTGCCATATTCGGTCAGTTCATGGGTGATAGCGGCGCAGCTGAGGCCATTGCCTATAAGATTACAACGACCTTTGGTACCAAACATGCCATTTTGGTTGTAATTCTGGCGTCTGCGCTCCTGACTTATGGTGGAGTTCTTATCTTTGTGGTGGTCTTTGCCATCTTCCCCATTGCCAAAACGCTTTACTTCCGGGCGAGGCTGCCCAAGCGTCTCATTCTCGGCGCTTTGGGGCTGGGTACCTGTACCTTCACAATGACCGCGCTTCCTGGTAGCCCATCTCTCTTGAACATCATTCCGGCGCAGACGATCGATAGCACGCCAATGTCTGCTCCGATTTTGGGTATCCTGTGCAGTCTGGCAATGTTCGGTATGGGATACTTCTACCTTCAACGGGAGGGGACCAAGGCCTTGCAAGCGGCTGAGTTCAATCCTTCTCATGATTATCCGGAGCTTTTAGGAGTAGAGAACCAGCAAGACCCTGATGCGTCGGCGCTTCCCAACTGGATGATCTCCGTCCTGCCAATCTTTGTGATCATCGGCAGCATTGTGGCCTTCTCCGGTGATATAGACACGGTGAAGCTTGTTTGTGTAGCGCTTGGTGGTGGCATCCTTGTAATCTTCGCAACGAGTTGGAAATATTTAGAGAATCCAGTGCAGAGCTTTAATGCTGGCGCGCAAAACAGTGTTCTTGCTCTTCTGAATACGTCGAGTGTTGTCGCATTTGGTTTTGTGGTCAAATCCATGCCAGCGTTTCAGAGCTTTGTAGACTTTGCTATGGGGTTGGACTTCGGCATCTATACATCCATCGCGTTGGCATCCAACATCATTGCTGGCATCGTTGGTTCGTCCAGCGGTGGCCTGACTATTTTCATGCAAGGTATGGGGCAGGAGTTCATTGCGCGTGGCGCAGATCCAGACATATTCCATCGTATTGCGGCGATCGCTGCTGGTGGTCTAGATTCCTTGCCGCATTCTGGCGCGGTGATCACCATGCTTATGGTAATGGGTCTGACGCACAAAGAAGCCTACAAAGACTTCGGGGTGGTAACCGTTGTCATACCGATGTTCGTGACAGCCTGCGCAGTGGTATTTCTGACGCTGTTATACGGATAGAGACTGCTTCCATTATTCATGCCATGTCTCGTCGCTGGCCGAAGTGCCTGCGGCGAGTTTTGCATTTGACAGATAAACGGCATTTGAGGATGGTTACACGAATACGTGGATCTTCTGACCAGTTTGTTCTAGAAACTAGGCTGAAGCGTTATGGTGTCGTGTAGAAACGCCTGTTTGCGCTCGCCGAAGCTTGCAATTTGCTGACTTTTTAGTATACCCCTGCATACAATTAAATCGCTCCGACTCTGCGTTCTTCGCAAAAGGGGCGATGAACAAAAGACCAACACGAGTTTTCGGGGATGATCATGAGTCTATACACCGCCTACCTGGAAGAAATCGAAAGCCGCAAAGAACAGGGCCTAAACCCCAAGCCGATTGACGATGGCGCGTTGGTCAGTGAGCTTATTGCGCAGATCAAGGATGCCGGGAATGAGCACCGCGAAGACTCTCTGAAGTTCTTCATCTATAACACTCTTCCTGGCACCACCAGCGCTGCAGGTGAAAAAGCCAAGTTCCTCAAAGAGATCATTCTAGGTGATGTTGCTGTTGCGGAAATCTCACGTGCATTTGCATTCGAGCTGCTGTCGCACATGAAGGGTGGTCCTTCAGTTAAAGTTCTGTTGGACCTGGCTCTGGGTGATGATGCTGATATTGCAAATGAGGCGGCCGAGGTCCTGAAGACACAGGTATTCCTTTATGATGCCGACACAGACCGGCTCAAGGAAGCTTTTGAGGCGGGCAACGAAATCGCAAAGGACATTCTCGAGAGCTACGTAAAGGCAGAGTTCTTCACGAAACTTCCCGAGGTCGAAGAAGAGATCAAGGTCGTTTCTTATGTCGCTGCTGAGGGCGATATCTCTACCGACCTTTTGTCCCCGGGCAATCAAGCACACTCTCGCTCTGACCGTGAGCTTCACGGAAAGTGCATGATTTCCGAACAGGCGCAAAAAGAAATTGAAGCGCTCAAGTTGCAGCATCCAGACAAGCGCGTCATGCTCGTAGCTGAGAAGGGCACCATGGGCGTTGGGTCCTCCCGCATGTCCGGTGTTAACAATGTAGCGCTTTGGACTGGCAAGCCCGCCAGCCCGTATGTACCGTTCGTCAACATCGCGCCTGTTGTCGCTGGAACCAACGGCATCTCTCCAATCTTCCTGACAACCGTCGGTGTGACTGGTGGTATCGGCATTGACCTCAAGAACTGGGTGAAAAAGCTGGGGCCAGATGGCAAGCCAATCCTGAACAATGATGACAGCCCGATTCTGGAGCAGAAGTACTCCGTTGAGACTGGAACTGTGTTCAAGATCAACACCAAGACGAAAAAGCTTCTCAGCGAAGACGGCGACGAAGAACTGGTTGATGTGTCCTCTGCCTTCACCCCACAGAAGGTTGAGTTCATGAAGGCTGGCAGCTCCTACGCTGTCGTGTTCGGCAAGAAACTCCAGACATTTGCGGCCGAAACACTTGGCGTTGAAGCACCGCAGGTCTTTGCACCTTCCAAAGAAATCTCCCATGAAGGTCAGGGCCTGACTGCCGTTGAGAAGATCTTCAACAGAAATGCCGTCGGCTCTACACCGGGCAAGGTTCTGCATGCAGGCTCCGACGTGCGGGTGAAGGTAAACATCGTCGGTTCTCAGGACACAACGGGCCTGATGACCTCTCAGGAGTTGGAAGCTATGGCGGCTACCGTCATTTCTCCAACTGTAGATGGTGCGTACCAGTCTGGCTGTCACACGGCCTCTGTTTGGGATCTGAAGGCGCAGACAAATATTCCTCGGCTCATGAAGTTCATGAACAAGTTCGGCCTGATTACAGCCCGCGATCCCAAGGGTGAATATCATGCAATGACCGATGTGATCCACAAGGTGCTGAATGACATTACCGTTGATGATTGGGATATCATCATTGGCGGCGATAGCCATACACGCATGTCCAAGGGCGTGGCGTTTGGTGCAGATTCCGGCACTGTGGCACTGGCGCTGGCGACTGGTGAGGCAAGCATGCCCATTCCGGAATCAGTGAAGGTAACCTTCAAGGGTTCCATGGCCGAGCACATGGACTTCCGTGATGTGGTGCATGCAACGCAAGCCCAAATGCTGAAGCAGCATGGCGACAACGTCTTCCAGGGCCGCGTGATTGAAGTGCATATTGGCACGCTGCTGGCCGACCAAGCCTTCACCTTCACCGACTGGACTGCAGAGATGAAGGCAAAAGCCTCGATCTGTATCTCCAATGACGAAACGCTGATTGGTTCTCTTGAGCTGGCCAAGAGGCGTATTCAGGTGATGATTGACAAGGGCATGGATAACGAAGCGCAAGTTCTTCAAGGTCTGATCAACAAGGCGGACAAGCGCATTGCCGAGATTAAATCCGGTGAGAAGCCAGCGTTGAAGCCTGACGCTGATGCGAAGTACTTTGCGGAGGTCGTCGTTGATCTGGATGAAATCAATGAACCTATGATCGCCGACCCGGACGTCAACAACGAGGACGTGTCACGTCGCTACACCCACGACACCATCCGCCCGGTTTCCTTCTACCGTGGTGAGAAGAAGGTCGACCTCGGCTTCGTCGGCTCTTGCATGGTGCACAAGGGCGATATGAAGATTGTGGCCGGTATGCTCAAGAACCTAGAGAAAGCAAAGGGCAAGGTGGAGTTCAACGCGCCGCTTGTTGTTGCTGCTCCGACCTACAACATCATCGATGAGCTGAAGGAAGAGGGCGACTGGGACGTGCTGCAGAAGTATTCCGGGTTCGAGTTCGACGATGCGGCGCCAAAAAGCACTGCACGTACCGAATATGAGAACATTCTGTATCTGGAGCGTCCAGGATGTAACCTGTGTATGGGCAACCAGGAAAAGGCCGCCCGAGGTGATACCGTGCTGGCAACCTCCACGCGTCTGTTCAAGGGCCGCGTAGTGGAAGATTCCGATGACAAGAAGGGCGAGTCTCTGCTGGCCTCTACCCCGGTTGTAGTCCTTTCCGCCATTTTGGGCAGAACACCAACTATTGAGGAGTACAAGGAAGCCGTGGAAGGGATCGACCTGACCAAGTTCGCGCCTCCACTGCAAAAGCCTTTGGACGCCAAGTCAGTTCACTTCTAAGATTGAAACCATGATCCTATAAGACAAACGCTGGCGTGAGGGGTTAGATCCCGCGCCAGCGTTTTTTGTTTTCAGGCTGGTTGGTTTCGTTGCTGGTCTATCCGAGATGCCATCACTGCAAAAATCGGATCGGCAGTTTCGGCGCTGAGCGAGAGGGGCCGGGAGATCATTGCACCCTGTGCTGAGGCAATCGTGAAATTGCGCTCTCGCTGATCTGGGTTTTCTCTGACAAGGCCGATTTGGTCGTCTTATTGGATAGATCGTCTTGAACTTAGAAGGAGACGATCTATGACCGATATCATCACGCTCAAGAGCTCCGCGCCGAACTGAAACTCGATCCGCCTGAAGCCCCCAAAAAGTTACGAGCCGCTGCCCGTGACCCCAAAAAGCACCCCGAACTGGCGAAACTTCATAAGCCGCGTGCACCGTGGAGTTGTGTCAAAGGTTCCGCCGGGGAGAAGGAGGCGAGGGCGATGTTGATAAACTGATTGTGGCTGCGGGCGACTCTAAAATGCTCGCAGCCACTCATTTCCTCATCTTTCCTTGCGAACGCCTTTGAATGGCGTTTTGCTCGATGTTTTGACGTCTAAAAATTTGCCTGTGTTTGCATCCCTCTTCACCCAGTTTCCTGAAGGTGTTTGGGTTTGCGAACGTTGGCGAACAGCCCCGTTGCGGTGTCCATCGCCTTTGGGAGGATTAGTGGCCATAGAAAGTCTCCTTATGATGTGTGGCAAGCGTTAGCGCAATAGTAGCACCCGTTGACTTGCGTGAAGTGTTTTCTCGCTTCTTGGACCGCTCCGCTACAGGAGAGGAATTGTCCTAGATAGATTCGGTTTTCAGCGCTCGGCATCCAAGAGCATCCTTCCTGATGGACTTCGTGGTCACCGTTAGCTTGAGCCTTCTTATTCACATAGTAGCGTGCCATGGTATCTCCATTTGCACTTATGAAAATCGATTGCTAGATTGCAATCTAACTAAAACATAATCGATTCGAATAAAATTGCAAGAGTGCAATTGGAGGTCACATGTCGAATTATTTTGATGCTGAGGGCTTTTATTCAGCCCTTGACGCCCATAGAACTTCTCTCGGCATAACGTGGAAGAAGCTTGCTGACAAAGCTGGGGTCTCAGCTTCGACTCTTACCAGAATGGGGCAGGGAAAACGGCCTGATGTTGACACATTGGCAGCATTAGCAAGTTGGTCTGGAATAGATGTGAAAAAGTTTTATATTGCAGATCAAGGGTTGCGAGAAAGGCCTGAGACACTTGCTGAAATCACGGCTTTACTTCGAGCTGATAAGGAACTCGGTGAAGAAGCGGCAATCATGTTGGAGCGAACAGTATCATCTTTATATAAAGAGTTGAGGAAAAGACGTGAGTAAGGGGTTTAGGCACGGCTTTAAGGCTGAAGCGGAAAACTATGCGACTCTTTTCAGAGAGGAACTTGGAAAAAAGCCTCATGAACCTCTATGCCCAAGAATTTTAGCTGAGCATCTTTGTATTCCAGTTAGAGAACTATCTACGCATCCAGGTTTGGATCAGGATGTTAAGGATTATTGGCGAGATTGTGAAGAAAGTACGTTTTCTGGGCTCATTCTGAATGATGGTAGTTACAAGGAAATAGTGCACAACGACTATCATCATCAAAGAAGACAGAACTCAAATATCGCTCATGAATTAGCTCATGTTATTTTAGGTCATCCATTATCAGCTCCTATCAAGCCTAGTGGAGAAAGAGCATATGATAAGCACATTGAAGATGAAGCGAAATGGTTGGGAGCTGCGCTTTTAATTCCTAAAAAAGCTGCGATATACATCGTTCTAAATTCAATATCTTTGGCCGATGTGCAACAAGAATATGGAGTAAGTGAGGAACTGCTAAAGTATCGTGTGCAGGTCACGGATGCATATCGCGCTGCGAGCAATATCAGGCGTATATATCGCCGATAAAAGAAAAGCATTTTTCATTTCTCGGGACCCAAACGGCACCTAGCGCCCAATACGCGCACAAACGCATAGCGGCTCTAATATCTATTACTCTGAAATTTAAAAGAAAATTTGGTAGCGAGGGAGGGACTTGAACCCCCGACACGCGGATTATGATTCCGCTGCTCTAACCAACTGAGCTACCCCGCCATCCGGTGCGCTGTGTTTCGGCGTGTCGCCGTCGCGCTGTGTGAGGGGTGTATAAGGCTCTTGAGTGAACTCGTCAAGCTTTCTTCGCCAAGATTTGTGGAAATTGCCCGGCTTGTGAAAAAACTTTTAAAAACAGCAGGTTTGCGCGGTTTTTGCTGGGTCGAGAAGTTTTGTTTGTGACCTTTTTGAACGGCCATTTGTATTCAATCCTGTGAAATTCCAGCGGCTCCGCCGTGGTGTGGGCTCACGTCTTGAAAGGCGGGCGAGTTTGTTGTGGGGGGGACTGTTATTCTGCACAGGTGAAAATTTGGGTTAATTCTTACGAACCCATTGAAAACGTTAAATAATGCTAATTTCGGGATAAAAAACCATTTTGCACAACACTGCGTGGCTTATGGTCAATAAGGGCGCGAAGTTGTGCATAGAGCGCGCAAAAATGCGCAGGCCCAACTAGCTGAAGCGGTGCCCGCACCAGACGACTTTGCCGATTACATGAAAGTCTTCCAAATCAGACCGATTGAGCAGCTCATCCTTGTATTCTGGGTTTTGGCTGATTAGCTCAAGATCGCCGAGGGCGGTAGGTCGCAAGCGCTTTACTCGCGCCATTCCACCCAAAACGAATGCGTAGATCCCATCCGAAAGTTCATTTCGCTTGCGGTCAATCATCACCAAGTCACCATCTGCGATAAGGGGATCCATGCTATCCCCTTGCGCGGTGAGAATGATTAACCCCTCCTGCGAAGTTCTTCCCAACTTGCCGCCTAAAAACTCCCGGGTAAACGGTATCTCCTCCACCTTTTCCAGATGGTCTCCGTTCAGTGCGCCAGTACCTGCGGCCAATCGAACGTCGACTCTTGGTATGGTGATAAATTCATGACCTCCCGGTTGAGCCAAGCCGATGATTGGCTTCGAATTCTTGCCCAGTAGCAACCAATCCAGAGAAACGCCAGCAAATTCCGATATCCGAATTAGATGGTCATATTTTGGAACTTTGGCCTCATTCCAAATTCGGTTGAAAGTGGCACCAGGAATTCCTGCTTCCTTCGCCCAAACGAATGGATCCTTGCCTGTTTTCGAAATCAGGTCCTTCATGCGCTGCTGAAAGGCAATTTCAATTTCGGACTTCAATTTCAAAACTCCGAACAAGACTTCGGACATGTATCCACATTTCGGAGTTTGCCATTAATCGTTTAAAACCAAATAGTTGCGCCCGAGCGCATCATCCGAGAGCTTTAAACAACTCCGAAATCCAATAATGGAATTGAAAATTCCATAAATGGAGTTACAGTATCTTCATTCGTTACCAACGAGCGCAAACCACCAAGGTGAATTGCGCGGTGAAAAAAAAGCGGCTGCTGCAACAGTCCGCTTTTCGGAGGAGATCCAATGGCCAAACGCAAGCCCCGCACTTGGGACAAACATTCAATCAAAGCAGAGCTTCACCGAGAAGGCTGGACCCTAACTGAGATTGCGACCAGAGAAAGTATGCACCGTACCACGCTGACCAAGGCTCTGGATACTGGCACAGGTCGCGGTGCGGATATTATCTCCAAATATCTCAGTATTTCCGTTCAGGAGTTGTGGCCCAATCGCAAGAAACGCTCCCCTCATGTGATATACGATAGCGCTAAACATGGGCCAAGCGCTAGTCAGAAAAACCGTGTTCCGTCTGATAGTGGACAGCGTACGGCAGAGGCTGCAGCATGAAATGGTCTGGCCTCACAGTACCTGCTGCCTTGAAGTTCTATCGCCGCTTTGATTACGGCAGCAGCAATGACAATCACCTGAAAGACCTCGCCAGTATCGTCGCCATCACCACAGTATGCATTGCACTTTCTACATGGGTCTGGGCGCTGTGTGTGATCGTCATGGCATATCGAACGGGAGTTGCCTCATGAGGACCCGTCGCTGCCAACATACAGGAGATCTGCTGAGCTGGCAGCCTCCCAAAGTGGAGGCACGCTTTGATCCCGACAGAGTGCGGGCAGCATCTCTACCAGCAAAAGTAGCACGTGCACTTTCAGAAGCTCTGAGGACCGACCGTCGCTCGAGAGAAGAAGTTGCTGCCGCTCTATCGGATCGGCTTGGCGAAGCCATTCGCCGGGACAGTTTGGATGCCTGGGCCAGTGAAGCGCGCGAAAGCAGCAATATATCGGCCTACCGCCTAATGGCGTTGGTTGCAGTTCTAAACTCAAAAGAACTGCTTAACGAGCTCCTTACCGGAACGGACATGATCGTGGTGGACCGAAAGTACCGACCGCTAATCGAGCGTGAGCTTATGGAAGAAGCCCAACTCAGGCTGAAGAGAATGATCCAACAAGCTGACCGTGAATGGAGGGGAAAGAAATGACTGGAACTGTTCCAGCCCTCGCAGAAAACGGCGGTCAGCGTTCGTGGTTCACGGCCAAGGAATACGCGGACTTGAGTTTGCCATCTATGCCTGAAACAGAGCGCGCGGTTCAACTGGCGGCAAACCGCAACAATTGGCAATCCACTTCACTTGCCCGCAGACGAAGAGGCCGCGGTGGCGGATGGGAATATCACATAGACCTGCTACCTGAGCCTGCACGGAAAGCGTTAGATGCCCGTTTCAATATCGAGCGCCTTAACGCTGGACTGCCCTCAGTGCAGATAAATTCGCCCGCATCCGAGCAAGTCAAACTTGCAAAAGCCGACGGAGGTCAGCGCAAGTCTGCGGAAGCACGAAAGCAGATCCTTCAAATGGTCGAGCAACTTGTGGTGCGTGGCATGTCTTATGACAAGGCAGTCCTTGGTCTCGTAGCCAAAGTGAAGGTGTTGCTGGATCAGGACGTGCTTACTGAAGATGAGGAGCATCTGCTGCAGCTGGTTCGCAACGCCAAAGACAAGGGCAAAGGCATTTCTCGCCGCGCAATCTACAACTGGCGTAAAGCGTTCAGGGCAAATGGCTTTGCGGGCCTCATTCCTGGCAAACGCCAACAGGATCAGTTGAACTCATCGCGATACGCATGGGCTCCGGGCTTTTTGAAGTTTTATGCCGATCCGCGCAAACCGACTGTTGCGCTGGCACTGGATCTTTATCGCGCGAGCCTGCCGGATCCTTCCAAGGCACCAAGCTATGACCAGGTAAAACGCTATCTGGCAAAGCTCAAGAAAGCCGATCCAATCTCCGCCTTTAAAGGGCGCGAAGGGATCTTGGCGCTTAAAGCGCGCAAGGTCTATGTCAGCAGATCCACGGAAGGCCTTGAGCCTACCGATATCTACACAGCTGACGGTAAAACGTTCGATGCGTTTGTAGCTCATCCTTTTTCAGGCAACCCGATCCGACCTGAGATAACCACCATTCTGGATGTGGCGACGCGTAAGTGCGTTGGTTACTCAATTGGCTTGAAAGAGAAAGCCTATGACGTGGCTGAAGCACTGCGCAACGCAAGTAGGGCAGCAGGTGTGGCGGCGATCTTCTACGTCGACAACGGCAAAGGCTATAAAAACCTTCTTCTTGATGACGCTGCCGTGGGTATGCTTGCGCGCCTCGGCACTCACAAGGAGCACAGCCGCGCCTACAACTCCCAGGCTCGGGGGATCATAGAACGCTTCAATGGCTCAGTTTACACCCGCCTTGCCAAGACCCTGCCAAGTTATGCAGGGCGCGATCTGGACCGGGAGGCGGCACTGAAGCTGCACAAAACGATCAAGAATGACCTAAAGGAACAAGGTTCTTCCGAGCTGCTCATCAGCTGGGACCAGTTCCTGAAGGTCTTTGACGCGGCATTGCAGTATTACAATGACCGCCCGCATTCCGGCTTGCCGGAGACCCGTGATGCGATCACCAAGAACAAGCGTCATATGTCGCCCAATGAATACTGGGCGCAGTTTGAGGCAAACGGGTTTCAGGCGGTGCGGCTCAGCGGTGAAGACAGTGATGATCTGTCCCGCCCGGCAATGCGCCGCAAGGTCTCCCGCGGGCTCGTTACCGTCGAGAAGAACCGCTACTTCGCGCTGGAGCTGGAGCGTTATGATCGCCAAGAGGTCATGGTTTGCTATGACATCTTGGATGCTGGCCAAGTCTGGGTTCGGGAGCTGGATTTCGTAGACGGAATTGAGACGCCGGGCGCGTTGATCTGCACAGCCAAGTTCGAAGGCAACAGCGAGGCCTACTTTCCAAAGCCCGTCATTGAAAGCGCCCGCGAGAAAAAGGCGGATGCGGCAAGGAAGCGGCTGCAGGACAAGTTGCGGCGCGTGGAACAGGACCAGCGTCCGGGCTTCCTGCTGGAGTATTCCGGTGAGCAGCCCATGGAAGTCTATTCCTCAGCACCCGGCTTTGAGGAGCCCAATGACGATGAACTGGTTGGCGTTGTTATGCAGCCGGCTCAGGCCGAGACCAACGTGGTTTCCATTTCAGAACCGGAACCTGTTCCGGCTCCCAAACCAATATCTCGATCAGGCAGGCCAGTATTTAAGTCCAAGGAAGAGCTTGCCAGCTGGGTCCTCGATAACCCTGAGAAGATGACCGAACAGGACAAAAAAATCCTGTCGGGATGTCTCACCAACAGGACTTATCTGGATCTTTTTGAAGCGCTTGGCATCGACATGGAGGGCCTTCGAAACCTCCTCCGTGCCGCCGCCTAGCACACCCTTCAAGCATTATAGGAAATATCAGATGCGGAATGAATTTGTAAAGACCTCTAACGTGAACCGCTTTTTGAATGCGCTAACAGCGCTCAATGAACGCGGTGCCCAAGAGGCTTGTCTGGTGGTCGTGGACGGACTGCCGGGCCTTGGTAAGACCACAACCTTGCGCAAGTGGGTGGCCCAGACCGGTTCTATTTACCTGCGGGCCAAGAAGGAATGGACCCCTTCATGGTTCATGAACGAGCTGCTGGAGACCTTGCGTGTCCATCCGCCTCACGCTTTTCAGAAAAAGTACCGCAAAGCTCTGGAAGAACTGGCGGGACGTCAGCAATCAGCGGGCATTGAGGGGCGCACCTTTGGATTGGTTATTGATGAAGCTGACCACATTTCAAACAAGTCCGCCATTTTAGAAACCATTCGCGATATCTCCGACATGATCGAGCTTCCGGTCATTCTGGTGGGCATGGGCAAGGTGAACGACAACCTGACCCGGTTTCCTCAGGTGGCTTCCCGTGTTTCCCAAAAAGTGCGGTTTGAAAAGTGCTCTGAAGAGGATGTGCGAGCCTTGCTTAGGGGACGCTGCGAAGTGCCGGTGGCCGATGACCTTCTGAAGTTCGTGCATAAGGTTTCAAGCGGGTTTAACCGCGAAATTCTGGAAGCCATTGCCAATATCGAGCGCCACGGACTGTTGAACCCACCAGGCGAAGGGGGCCTGACCATGGCCGACATGGTGGGCGTTACCATTATCAACGATCGAACATCCAACCGCCCAATCAATGTGCCGGAGGTGCTGGCATGATGCTTCCTGGCGAAATCCCCACAACCATTCTCTACAGTTTAGGAGATGGTGCGTGCAGGACCATGGATGAACTGGATGAGGCACTCGACCTCTCGCGCCATCAAATCTCCAAAGGAGCAACCAAACTGATTTTTCGCGGTCTAGCAGAACGCGTCGAGGCAGGCTGCTACCGGTTGACCGACGCTGGAAAGCAAGCTGTCCGAAACGGTGTCCAACTCACCAGCGGCCCTATCAAGCCGGATCGAGGCAAACGCCGTAAGCCTCAGCGCAATACACTGAGACAGCGCGCCTGGAACATAATGCGGATGGGGGATGCCTTCACGGTTCCTGACCTAATGATGGTCGTTCAGACCGGAGGAGAAAAAACAGCTGCAAACAACTTGCACCGCTATATCCGGGCGCTGACGAAGCACGGTTATCTTCTCGAAATGCCACGCCGCATGGCTGGTACCAAGGTGACGTCCAATGGGTACAAACGCTGGAAGTTGCTCAATGACACTGGGCCGATTGCGCCTGTTTTGCGCCCCGGTAGCAACGTCATGTTCGATCACAATCTCGGTGAGGTGGTGCCATGCAGATGAGCGTTACTCGCATACTTGAGGATCAGGTGCGTAGGCTTGGAAGCAAGCAGGCCGTTGCCTCCAAGATGGGCGTCTCCCGTACAGCAGTAAGCCTTTATCTGACAGGAAGGTTGGAGGCAAACGGCGGGCGGATCGACCGGTTTGAAGCCAGAGCCATTGAATGCTTCTGCGACAGGGTGCTTTGCCCTCACCTCCACCAAGACATTGCGCAGGAGGATTGCGCGGCGTTTCGAGAACGCCCATGCCCCACATCAGATCCAGAGGCTCTTCGACACTGGACAGCATGTCGGCGCTGCCCAATGAACCCGGCCAGCGCCAGTCAAGAGGCTACATGCTCAGTGAAATGCTGAAAGAACTGCGAGCGTTGTTCATTCTTCACCGGCCTGCAGAGCCTATGGAGCCAGAGACCTATGAGTTCATTGCGAGCTCTCTGCAGATCAGCAGTGAAATAGCCGAGCAGTTGGAGCGCCTTGCAAGAAGCAAAGCCCAGGTGCTTGAGCCACAGCACCTCGACGATCCCAAGATAATGCCATTCCCGGTCATTAGCCGGGACCCAAAGTCAGACCTGAAAGGAACAGAAAATGACACTTGAGACCAACGCTATGGCCATACCCGAAGGCTACTGGAAGAACCCCAAAGGTGCCTATGTACCGCTGGATACAATCAAGCTCGAGCATCAAGAAGAAGATGCCTTGGTTAGACAAATCGTTGGCACGGCACGGCACCTTAATCGGTCGCTTGCCAAGTTCAAATCTGATGCGCCTGGGGATGTGCAGGCCTTTCGCGATCTGATCGCAGAAAAATACGGCGCAAAACGAGGCGGCAAGAAGGGCAACATGACCTTGCTAACCTATGACGGAACGCTGGCCGTTCAGGTGGCGATATCAGAGCACATCAGTTTCGGCCCTGAACTGGAAGCCGCGAAGTCGCTTATCGACCAGTGTATTAGCAAATGGAGCGAAGGAGCCAACCAAAACTTGCAGGTCCTGGTAGATGATGCCTTCCAGGTGGACAAGGAAGGCAAGATTTCGACCTCCCGAGTTCTGGCTCTACGCCGCTCCAATATTGAAGATGAAAACTGGCAAAGAGCCATGGATGCCATCTCGGATGCTGTGCGGGTCACTGGCTCTAAGACATACCTGCGGATTTACGAGCGGGATCCGATGACAGGCACGCAAACCCCGATCTCGCTTGATCTTGCAGCGGTTTAGGAGGCAAAGGTGAGTCGCTATCTTGCTCAAATCCATATTGCAAAGAAGGAATTGGCGCTGGATGAGGACAGCTACCGAGCCATTCTATTTCGGGTAACCGGAAAGTGCAGTGCGAAGGATCTTACCGAAGCACAACGTCTGCGCGTTGTTACGGAGTTCAAGCGCGTTGGATGGACCAATAAAAAGCAGGGCGGGAGTTTCCGCCCTGCTTCAAACAAAGCCTATGTGCGTAAACTATACGCTCTGGCTAAGAGACTTGATGAACTGGGGTATTGGAACGCGCCATATAAAGACGCGCTGCGCGTTTTTGTGAGAGCAAGATGCGGTGTCGATAACCCGGAGTGGCTGACATATGCGCAAGCCAACCCCTTGATTGAAGCACTCAAAGAGATCGAAGGGAGGTTATCGGGATGAGGTTACTTACAGCGAGCTGCACCCAAAAATTGCATGGTCTTGCTATGAAAAACTGTAATTGTAAACTCGTGTCCTTCTGGCTTCGAGAGATCAGAAAGACTGGTCTTGCAAAACGCTTGGTCCAGGACAGTATTCCAAGCAATACCCGCCGCAGAAGATTTGAGCATCAACTGATCTGGTGCGTTCCATTGCGCAGTTTCAACTCGTTTGTAATCAAGAACCGTTGCGAGCGCTTTTGCCTGCCAAGGTTCAAGACTTGCTGGTTGCGCGTAAACGGTTGTGGCGAGCAGGCACGCTGCGACTGCCCATGGATATCTCATCGTAAACACCCCGTGGTGAAAGGAAAACTGCTCGAGTTATTCAATCATCGCTTAGCCTCAACTGCAACCTTGGGAGGCATCTATGCATGACCTTCACCCGGTAACGGATCACGCGGTACTGCGCTATATGGAGCGTGTTCTGGACATTGATGTCAGTGCGGTTCGCAATCTGATTCATGCTGAGACGGAAACCGCTTTGACAGCTGGTGCCGCAGGTCTTTTGCGCAATGATGTGCGCTATGTTTTTGCCAACGGGAAGGTCGTTACTGTGATATCGGGTGGCGCACATGGTTGATACCCACCAGCTTACCGAGGATATGCGTGACGTCTACGAGATCTGCGGTGAAGATGTCGCCTTGGAGCTATTGACGAAACTCCCTGGTGTGGAGGTAAAGGTCCCTGCTAGATGGAGCGAGGCTAATCCGCTTTCTCGCATCAGTCGTGACAAAGCGGAGCGGCTTATCGCTGATTTTGCTGGTAACAAACTCTACGTCCCAACACATGCAGACCGGTTGGACACACGCAAGATTGCCCGCCAAATGGCACAGGATGGTCAGAACACTATCGATATTGCTTTGACGCTCAATGTCTCGGAACGCCATGTCCGTAATCTGCTCTCTGGAAAACGGCTACCGCGTCCACGCAAAGTCGATGACAGACAAATTGATCTTGAAGAGTTCCTCAAGAGAGACTTGTGAGTTCCGAGCGGAACAGTTCCGTCGCACAGAACCTGAAAAAATATGAGGCTCGCTTCAGTACTGACGATCTGAGGCGGGCCTTATGTCTTCTATCATCCGACAATTACGCCGCATGAATGGCGAGCGTACCTCTGGCACCCATTTGCTAAAGCAAGGAGCTGAACGGCTTGGCTGCGAGCTATCCGCGCTGCAAGCGGTCCTTGAAGTAGAAAGCAAGGGAGCTCCGTTTGATGAAGAGGGTCGCTTAGTCCTTCTTCCTGAAAAGCACATATTCTTTCGTGAACTGCCAAAAGCCAAACGCACCCAAGCCATCGCAATGGGCCTTGCCAGCAAAAGATGGAAGAGCGCCAACTACAAGGGGCTTGGTTCAGCAGGCTCTGATGCACGGTGGGACCGTCTCTCAGCTATGGCGGCGATTGACGAAACCGCAGCTTTGAAGGCTTGCAGCTATGGCCTTGCTCAGATCATGGGTTTCAACTTCCAGCTATGTGGCTTTGCACGGGTTCAGGACTTCGTGCTTCACTTGGCGCAATCGCGCGACAATCAGATTACGTCGTTTGTAATGTTTCTCGAAAGCGTGGGGTTAAGCGCGGCACTGCGCAAAAAGGACTGGCGATCGATTGCACGGATCTATAACGGCCCAGGCCAAGTTGACCATTACGCTGCTCTGCTTGAAGCCGCATACAATCGTGTTGCGGGTGCTCACTATGATTTTGCCATTCAGGAAGGAGCTACAAGAACAAGCAGGGTCAGCGAGAAGTTGCTCGGCATGGGGAGTTCAGGCTACCGCGTCAAAGCTCTACAAACCCGTCTTTCGGAGTTGGGGTATAGCTGCCGTGCAGATGGCGACTTCGGACCAGCAACCAAGCGAATGGTTGTAGCGTTCCAAAGCGATTATGGGCTAAGTCCTGATGGCATTGTTGGTGAGGCGACTGAAGCGGCGTTAGAAAAGGCTGTGCCGATTGCTCAGCGCCAGGGGGAAGCTCGGCAAGACCTATCTCTCCGCGATCTTCGCAAAACAGGTTCGGTGACCGTCAAAAAAGCTGACGGCTTGACGCGTATCGGGCAACTGCTGCTTGGAACCGGAGTTGGCGTTGGCGCACTTGAAGAGAAGGCAGAAAGTTTTTTTGCCCATATTGGGACCGGAGCAGATCAACTTGCATCCTTGCGCTCAAAGCTCTCCCCACTCTTGAAACTGATGACGGACAACCAGTGGCTAATCCTCCTCATTGTTGGATTGGGCGTTGTATATCTGGCGCGACAGATCAAGCAGCGGCGGCTCGAAGATGCTCAGAACTGGAGGCATTTGGGATGAGCGTACTCCTGTCTCTTGCAGTAAAAGGCTTGAGCTTTTTGGGCGGCAACGTACTTGACCGCGTGCTGAAGCATCTGGAAGCGCGCGCCAGTTCCCAAAATGAGCGCGACCGTATCGGCGCACAGTTGGCGGCCAGCGAAATCAAAGCTGAACTGGAGGCAAGACGTTCGGCTCGCGATCTCGTTTTGGCAGAACAAGGTTGGTGGGTGACCGCAATGATCCGTCCCGCCTTTGCATGGCCGATCGTGCTCTGGTCGGGGGCGATCGTTGTAGACAGCATCTTTCAGTTTGAATGGAACGTTGCCTCGCTTCCCGAACCCCTCAACTCCTGGGCCGGATGGATTGTCGGCGCCTACTTTCTCACTCGTCCCTTCGAAAAGGCCGTGCGGGGCATGACATCCCGGAGAACCAAATGAACGAAGAAATCCATAGCCGTCTTGGCCGGATTGAGGGCCTGCTGCAAGGCATCGACAAGAAGCTGGATGGTGTTGAAGCGCGTCAGGAAAAGCAGGACACGCGTTTGCGCGCCGTTGAACAAAAGAACTTTCTGAACTCAGCAGTGACGGCTTCCGTGGTCTCAGTCGGTGTTGCCATCATCAAGGGCAAGATTGGGGCTTAAATGAAGAAGGCGTCAAAAGACGAGCAGAAACGGCAAGCGCGCTCCAAGTTCATTTTTGAGCGTCAGGCAATTCCGACGATAGCCTTCGGCCTTGGTGTGTCTGAAAGCACCATCCGGCGCTGGAAACATGCAGCTAAGGCGGCAGGCGATGATTGGGATGCAGCCCGTTCGGCGAATATGCTTGCTGGCGATGGCCTTGAAGCCGTGGTTACCTCGGTCGTTGAAGACTTTGTAGTGCTGTTTCAGTCATCTATTGAGCAAATAAAACAAAGCGAAATTGCTCCTGACGATCGTGTGAAAATGATGGCTTCTCTTTCCGATGCCTTCAACAAAATGGTCTCGTCTGCTGGCCGGGTAGCTCCGAAACTTTCAGAGTTGGGTGTCGCCCAGGACGTTCTTCACCGACTTGGAGTGTTTATTCAAAAACACCACCCATCGCATGCGGAAGATTTTTTGGAAGTGCTGGAGCCTTTTGGTGAGCACCTGGCGGAGGTCTATGGATGATTGAGAGAAGAGCAGCTCTCAGCGCCAAGGACTTTAAAAAATCCTTGGCCGAAATGGCGGTGTCCTTTCGGCAAAAAATCGATCTTGAGGTGGACGCATTTCCGGTTGACGACAAAGCCCGCGCACAACGGATTGCGAAGGTCGCGGATCCGGAAACGGGCTATCGCTTTTTCGCTGAGACCTACTTCCCGCACTACCTTACAAGCCCTCCCAGCAAGCTGCATCTGGACCTTTATGCAAACCTGCCGCTAATCGTCCTGGACGAAAACGGCCGCCGTGAATTGATTACTGCGCCGCGCGGATCAGCCAAATCCACCCACGTCTCGTTGATCTTCCCGCTTTGGTGCATCGTGCTTGGTCTGAAGCATTACATCATGCTGATCATGGATGCCTTTGAGCAGGCCGCTGTCATGATTGAAGCTCTGAAGGCCGAACTGGAGAACAACCCGCGTCTAACCTATGATTTCCCGGAGATATGTGGACAAGGCCGAACTTGGCGCGAAGGTGATTTGATCACCCGCAACAACATCAAAGTGGAAGGTTTTGGTACCGGCAAGAAGTTGCGAGGACGGCGGCACGGGCCGTTTCGTCCCGATCTCGTGATCCTGGACGACATTGAAAACGACGAGAACGTGGAGAGCCCAAAGCAGCGCAGGAAGCTCGAAAACTGGGTTGAAAAGGCTGTTCTGAAACTCGGCTCCGCTGACGGGCGTATGGATGTACTTTATGCCGGGACAGTTTTGCATTTTGATGCGGTCATCGTTCGGTTCGCGAAGAAGCCGCGTTGGCGTGTGGCCGAGTATCAAGCCGTATTACAGTGGCCCGACCGGATGGACCTGTGGGACCAATGGGAAGAGCTCTATCTTAATGATGGAGAGCTGGCGGCTGATGCGTTTTATTCTGCACACTCGGCCATGATGAATGAAGGAGCCGTCCTGAACTGGCCGGAACTTCATCCGCTCGACTATCTGATGAAAGAGCGTGCGGCTTCTCATTCCGCTTTCGAGAGCGAGTACCAAAACAAGCCAATGAGCGAAGACAATCCGTTCCGCTCGCTCGTCTACTATGTTCAGATGAAGCGCGACTGGCTGCATTTTGGGGCGATCGATCCCTCCCTTGGCAAGAACAACAAGAACCGAGACCCGAGCGCGATCTTGATAGCGGGGTTTGACCGGGAAACACAGGTTCTGGACGTGGTGGAAGCATCCATTCGCAAACGCCTGCCTGACATGATCATTGAAGACGCTATCGCTTTGCAACGGTTGTATGATTGTCAGGCTTGGTTCGTTGAGACTGTCCAGTTTCAGGAGCTGCTACGCACAGACTTGATGAAAGCAGCCGCTAAAGCTGGTCTGGCCATGCCATGCTTTCCGGTAACGCCCATTGTCGACAAGAACTTGCGCATTGAACGCCTGCAGCCACCAGTCGCGGCCGGTTTGATCCGCTTTAACAAGGCCCACCAGACTTTGATCGAACAACTGCAGCAGTGGCCCAATGCGGCCCATGATGATGGCCCTGACTGTCTTGAAATGCTCTGGACGCAAACTCTTTCCATGGCCTTCACCACGTTGAGCGCCACGACGATCAGCAGTGCACCGCTCCCCTCAGCCAGCCCGCTTGGAGGATACCGCCTATGAGCCGCAAGAACAAACGTACACGGCGTACCAACGCATCAACGCAGACCGACCAGGCAAAGGTCGCAAGGCTGCCCCGCGCCAGTAGCAAGCTGATCGCAACGGCTCAAAACGATATCACCGTTCCGTTTTACTCAGATGTGTTGGTGCCTCAGGATCCAACAATCGATGCCAAAGGACGCGGAAAGGGCCTCAAACTCTATGATGAGGTCATGCAGGATGGACGCGCGCGTACCACAATCAACAAACGCATCAGCAAGGTCACTCGCCGGGAATGGAATGTGGAGCCCGCGAGCGAAAACGCCAAGGATCTGGAAATTGCCCAGAGCGTAACTGGCATTTTGAAGGACTTGCCTTTCGACAGGATCTGCAAGCGGCTGCTGAAGGCGGTTCTCAAGGGCTTTGCGGTTGCGGAGATCGTTTGGGGTCGAAAGGATGGGCTTATTGTTCCCATCGAAATCAAGGATGTTGACCCGTCTCGCTTTGTTTTTGACCGTGACTGGAACCCGCGTCTACTCACCTTAACGAGCGGCTTTGAAGGCGAAGCTCTGCCACCGCGCAAATTCATCGTGCATCGGTTTGATGAAGCGGGAAACAACCCCTATGGCCACGGGCTGGGCTCAGTGCTGTTCTGGCACGTGCTCTTCAAACGAGAGGGCGTGAGCTTCTGGATGAAGTTCATGGACAAATTCGCCTCTCCAATTCCATTTGGGCGCTATGCACATGGCACTTCCAAGCCGGAACAGGACAAGCTTTTGGGCGTGCTTAAGCAGATGGTCTCGCAAGGTGCGCTCGTTGCTCCGATTGGAACAGAAGTGGAGTTTCTCGAAGCGACCAGAGCTGGTGAAGCGGGCTACGAAGCGTGGGTGCGCTACTGGGATGAACAAACCAGCGAAGTCGTGCTTGGTTCAACCCTTGCCACAGGCGTAAAGGGGCAAGGATCAAGAGCTGCCAGCCAGACCCATGCCGATGAGACCGATGCTTTGGTTGATGATGATGCGGACGCTCTATCTGAAACCCTGAATGCCACACTCCTGCGATGGATTGTGGAGCTCAACTGGCCTGGCCAAAGCGCGCCGCAAGTCTGGCGGCCACGTCCAAAGAACGAACAACTTGACGAGGAACACAAGAGCAAGCGCCATGACCGCCAGAAGAAGGGGCTGGAGATGTTGGGCCGCATGCGCCGTGAGGGCTTTGAACCCGAGGATGTAGCTGATTGGTTGAGTGACCTGGCGGGCGTCAATGTAACGCCTGTGCAGATGAATGCGCCGTTGGATAAAGGCCCATCTGACACACAAGACTTCGCTGAAGGAGACCCCCACCCAGTGGGAGAACTCACGCGCCAATTGGAGGAACTGGCAGGACCAGAGGTTCATGACTGGATAGACAAGATCAGAGAGACGGTTTCTGCTGCGGGCACCTATCAAGAGGCCTCCGACGCTCTCCTTGAAGCCTATCCGCTTTTCTCCGCCGATCCACTGGGTAGCCTGATTGGGGACGGTTTGGCAGTGGCGGAAGCAATAGGCCGACTGGAGGTTATTGACGAAACCGGTGTCGTTAACATCTCAAAGGAGAACGGCTCAAAAAAAAACTGAAAACGCGCGATCAAAGCATTAGTTTTGCAGCTCCCTTTGAAGAAGCCCTTGAGTTCTATCGCCAGAAGGTAAACTTGCCTTCCCAGGCTTGGACCGATCACCTGCACCAGGCGCATGATCGTGCCTTTGTTGTAGCCGGAGCCACCAAAGACGCCTTGTTGGAAGACTTCCGCACAGCCATTGATGATGCCATTGGCAAGGGTGTCCCTCTGAAGGGTTGGCTGGACAAGAACGATATCTACCATCCCGGTTTTCTCGACAAGTTCGACGAAATCGTAAAACGCCACGGCTGGGACCATAAGGGCAAACGGCTTTGGCGGGCACGGGTGATCTATGAAACCAATCTGAAAACAGCCTATGCCGCCGGGCGCTACAAGCAGATGCGCGAGCCTGCGACGCTCAAGGTCTTCCCATATTGGCAGTACGTTCACGCACATGAGCGGGTTCCGGTACAAGCGCGGGCATCGCACAAGGCATGGGATGGGTTGATCCTGCCTGCTACCGACCCTTGGTGGGATGTCTACTATCCGCCCAACGATTGGCTGTGTTCATGTGGGGTTCGACCGATCTCTAAGGCCCAGCTGAAACGCCTGGGCAAACAGGCCCCGGATCAGTCCCCCGCCATCACAAAGATCATCACACGGGATCCCGCCACTGGTGAGATGATCGAGTACCCGAAGGACGTTGGTATGGGCTGGGGGTATGCCCCAGGGCAGACTTGGTCGGACGTCTTGGTGCCGAGAGAGCTACAAAAACCGCTCAGACCCAAACCGGCACTGCCAGATCTTATTTCCGATGCAACCGGCTCCATCAAAACAACCCGGATTAAACCCAAACCAGAACCCGACCTGCCAAAACTTGGCGAGATCGCCGCTCCGGCTCCGAAACTGGAGCGCATGCCACCAGACCTTTCAGAACGTGAGTATGTTGATGCGTTCTTGAGCCCGTTTGGGGCAAAACAAGGCAAGCCAAAGCTGGTGCGGGATAAAGCCGGCCACGTCCTCGTGGTTTCCGAGGCCTTGTTCAAGAGTGCCACGGGGGCGTGGAAGGTAAAGAAGTTTGGCCGTGAGGCTTACATGACCTATCTGGCCGCAACCCTATCGGATCCAGACGAGATCTGGGTGGACTGGAGCACGGGCGAGCTTGGAGAAATCATCCTGGTACGCCGCTATCTTCGCTATTTTGAAGATGCTGCGGGGTTCATCTCGTTCAGCTATACCCGAAAAGGTTGGGAGGGGCAGACGGCGTTCACACCAGTCAATGGAACAGGAAACCCGCGTCCCAAGTATCTTGAAAACCACCGTTCGGGGGCGTTGCTTTACAGAAGAGCTGGAAGAAACGAGTGATGGGCGAACTGTCTGGCGTGTCGGCCGCCGCCCTTCTGGTCTTTAAGATACAGCCATCGCCGCTGTTCATACACCAAAAGCGCTGTCACCACTCACTCTCAACATAAGCCCGAAAGGCCTGAGGTTCAATGATCTCTCTTATTCTCGACAGCAATGATTTTGAGCGCAGCGTCACTCGGCTTGCAGAGCGCGTTGCAGATACAAACGTGGTTCACGATATCATCGGTGAAGTGCTGCTTGATGAGACCCGAGAGCGTATTCGCAAGGAGCAAGCACCTGACGGCTCCAAGTGGCCGAGCTTGCATCCCATCACACTCGAGAACCGACAATCTGGATCCGGTATGCTCAGAGACAGCGGGGAACTGTTCCGCTCCATTCACAAGACCACGTCAGCGACCAAAGCTGAAGTCGGCACCAACCTCAACCATCCCAAGGTCTGGGCCAACCAGTATGGCGCGACCATCAAGCCGCGCCGGGTGCCGTTTCTGGCAATTCCCTTTGGCAAGAGCGGAGTTGTCTTGTCCAAGGGCGTTACCATCCCCGCGCGGCCATACATCGGCATCGGACGCGGAGATGAGGATTTGGTGAGGGAAACGCTGGAGGGGTATTTCGGATGAGAGCTTGGACTTTTCTATTGCAACGGAAAGCTGCTCAGGCCTTTCAAGTGCTCTCATTAATTTCAGAATATGTGTGGAGTATCTTAGTCCCTAATTGACTTCGCAAGCTAATCGAAAGAGTGCATATGCACTTCAGCTTTTAGCGAGATCTAAACAAAATGCATGACGTTTGGCAACAAAAAAACAATAACTTCGATTTGCTTAGATTAGTTTTTGCATATGGTGTCATCGTTTCACATTCCTATGCTTTGTTCGCTGGACAAGATCAGATTGGTGCTTATCTGAATGAGTTGATTGGATTGGGCGGCTTGTGCGTTCAGGCCTTTTTCGTAATCAGTGGCATGTTGATTATTCGCTCCGCATTTATGAGTAAATCGGCGCAATCCTTTATTGTTTCACGGGTTTTAAGGCTCTATCCCGCCGCGTTTATCTGCGCCATTTTCTGCGCTCTTGTGATCGGAACTAGTGTTACAACGCTAAGTTACTTGGACTATTTACTAAGTGACAGAGTCTGGAATTACATCAGCCGAAACACACTGTTGTTTTCGATACAATATGATCTGCCAGGTGTTTTTGGAGGAAATGTTTACCAACACGCGGTGAACGGTTCACTTTGGTCGATGGAAGTTGAAGTTCGAATGTATATTGCATTTGGCGCTTTTATTGGGATTTGCAGGTTTTTTGGTGTTTCACGAGACAAAATTTCATACGGCTTGCTCTTTATTTGCTTTATTCTTTTATTCGGAACTGTAGCCAACATTGAACTAATAAAAAAAATTGCTGAAGAAAAGTACAATTACTTATCGCTAGGCTACTATTTTTCAATGGGTGGAATTTTATTTATTAATGAAAAACGAATTCCCAAATCAATCATAGTCGCAATGTTTTGTTTAATGCTTTATGTCGCTGGTTTGAATTTTGGATTTTCAGAATGGGCCAAACGAATTAGCTTGCCATACCTAGTTTTCTACCTAGCATTTGTAAGAATTCCCTACACAAACCACCTAAAGGATTTGCCAGATATATCTTATGGCATCTATATTTATGGCTTCCCTATTCAGCAAGCTCTAAGTTACGCGTTTTACGAAACGGTGGATTTCGGTTGTCTTATGCTTCTGTCACTAGGTGTATCGACCGTGTTGGCGGTGGCAAGTCGAAGATTCATAGAGATCCCAGCATTGAATAGTAAGGAGCGTTTGAATAGCTTTATTAAAAAGGTACGCGTAAAAATTGCTTCAGCCGCTACAAGGTACATGAAAAATTCCAGATGATTTTCTCAGTATGAATAAATCGCACAAGTTCTTTTCTAATAAGCCTTCTCCAATACTTTCGCTGACCGGGTAGAGCGCGCATAGGCTTACGGCATCTTCGGTAGTACTAATGTGCATCTGACCATGGGCAATCGATTTCAAGTGGGCATTAAAAGCACGGTTCAATCAAAATTACTTTTCTTCGCGAGAGGGGCAGCGGCAAAAGCCTGACTGTAGCAGAGGTGTTGGTTTTGCTTCCGATTGTTATCCGAAAGACAACCGCGTGTTAAAATTGGCCCTGGTGAGACCCAAGTGAGATGTTTTTTCATCTTTTGTAGTTTGTACTCTGCGGTAACTTAGAAAGCTGTAAGCGACTATCATCAACCCACGTCTTAAAGGCAGCATATGGCAGTTGTGCGTAGTACAGTCGTTTTAACGAGGATTTATCGGTATAGGTGTTTAGCCAACTTCGAAGTGGCAGCGACCACTTAAACGAAGACTATTTCCCGCAATGCTTTGCAATACAATGCTTCCACATCCAAAGCCGCCTACTTGCGAAAGCCTCCATCATCAGCCATGGGCAGTATCTTTCCACCTTGTCTGGTTTCAACTTCCTCCAGATTGTACCCTCGACCTTTGCAGTCCTCGCATTCCACTATAGCGAGGCAATATGGGTCCAGCACTCCATGACCTTTACATGAAGGGCACTGGATGTACCGCACATCTGGTTGAGTGCCCGCGCTCCTCTTTGGCTCAGGTTTCATCAGCGTCTGCCCTCCAATCGGGTGTTGCGTTTCAAGGCGCACAGAGCGTTAAGGGCTCTCTACAGGTAGCACGGCCCCAACTTTTTGAAGAGGCGGCGTTAGAGGTCCGTTAGAAACGCTCAGGAAGCCTGTTTGATCTGACAATGGCGCAGGCCGTGCTGCTGGTCTCCCCAACTTGCCCAACATGCATTCCAGAGATGCTGCTCGCAAAGCTATGCGCGACACCCCAAAAGAGCGGCGGAAGTGTTCCGGCGCTCATTTTTAATCTGGCTGCGATGATGGCTCCAACTTGAACTCAGGTGTTGGAGTAAACGCAAGATGGGCAAAACAGGATCGTCAGCCACGACCAAACAAATTGAGGTGTTTCGTCCAGGTACCTTCCTGTCAATGGGGGGCACCTCGTTCTCCATCACGGGTGATGAGCTGTCCGCTCTTGCGGAGCGATATGATGCCAAGGTGAACCCAGTTCCCGTCGTTGTTGGCCATCCCAAGACGAACGCGCCCGCATATGGCTGGGTGCAAAGCTTTTCCTATGACGAAGCGTCCGAGCGTCTCGTCGCTGAAGTTGGCGACCTGGACCCAGCCTTTACCGAGGCCGTGGAGGCTGGCCGCTACAAAAAGATCTCCATGAGTTTCTTCCAGCCGGGCGCACCATCAAATCCAGCGGGCAATGAGCTCTATCCCCGCCATGTTGGATTTCTGGGAGGCGCTGCACCTGCTGTCTCCGGCCTGAAGCCCGTGGAGTTCGCTGAGGGCGATGACGTTGTCACCATCGAGTTCGGTGAGCGCGCCTTCAAGGATGTGGCTGGGCTGTTCCGCCGTATCCGCGAGTTTTTCATTGAAGAGCACGGCAAGGAAACCGCCGACAAGGTAATCCCCAACTGGGAGGTCAACTGGATCGATGAGGCGGGAGATACCTTGCCAGCGGCGGAGTTGAGCGAATTTTCAGAAACTGAAGAGGACGATCCGGTGAGAAATCCGAAAACGCCAAAGTCAAATCCGAAACCAGAGGAAAGCACAGAGTTTGCCGCCCGTGAGGCCGCTCTTGCTGCACGAGAGGCGGCGCTCCAGACGCGAGAAAGGCAAGCGCGCAGTAAGGAGCATGAGGACTTTGCCGACAATCTCGTCGGAGAAGGCCGTCTCGCCTCCGGGCACAAGCCTCGTGTCGTGGCACTTTTGAACGGGCTTGCACAAGCCGATGCCGGATCCGTTGAGTTTGCTGAAGGCAATGAGACCAAAACAGAAGACCTTTTGGAGTTGGCAAAAGGGCTTTTCAAATCTCAGCCGAAGATCGTCGAGTTCGGTACCCACGACCTGGGAGAACCGGCACAAGGCGATGAAGTTGATGAACAAACCATCGCACAAGAGGCCGTCGAGTTTCAGGCTTCAAAGCGGGAAGCGGGCATTGAAGTTTCCATGACGGATGCTGTCACGGCGGTGCGCAAGAAGCATGGCCTGAAGAACTAAGGCCTCTTTTCCCTACTCAATCAGCTAATCGGAGATGAAAAGATGCAGCAGTTCGGGCTCATCAAGAACTTCACCAGTCAAGGTGCGACAGAAAAGTACCGTCTCATAGCTCCTGGTACAAAGGGCGGACATACCAAATGTGCTGCATTGGACGAGAAGATCCTCGGTACGTCCGGTGTACGCGGCGCAAAGGACGGCGAGCGTCTTGACGTTTATCTGGATGGCATCCGTCCCGTCACCTTTGGTGGTGATGTGGCCTTTGGTGATCCCCTGACCAGTGATGCCCAGGGGCGCGCAATCAAAGCCGAGCCTGCCAGCGGCGTAACAATTGCCATCGGCGGACATGCCATGTGCACGGCAACCGCAGGCGCGGTGGGCGATATGCATGTGCTGCCCGGTTACATCACAGGCTAAAGCGGCCCCTTTCCACGTTTCCCAATCCCACCAAGGATCTCTTAGATGTCTGCAACTGACCAGTTTACCGAAAGCCCAACGCTTACGGCCATCGCAATCGGCTACAAGAACCCGGATGTATCACTGATTGCCAATGATGTGCTGCCCCGTGTCCCGACACCCCGCAGTTTCAAGTACCACAGGTATGATGAGGCTGGTGACTTCACCGTGCCCGATACACGTGTAGGCCGCCGTTCGGCACCTAACCAGGTCGAGATTGAAGGCACTGAAAAAGATGCATCTGTCGAACCCTATGGCATCGACATTCCGCTCGACAACGTAACGATTGAGGAAGCCAAGAAGAACAAGTGGAACCCGGAAGGCAAGGCCACCGAGCGGGCGACCAACATTGTCAATCTGGATCGCGAAATCCGAGTGGCTGCGATCCTTTCCGATCCAGCCAACTACCATGCGGATAACGTGGAAGCGCTTTCCGGTTCTGATCTTTTCTCTGATCCAGCCAGTGATCCCATTTCGATCATCGAAGACATGATGGCAACGTGCTGGGTGAAACCAACCCAGCTCACTTTCGGCTTCAAGGTCTGGCGTGATTTGCGCAAGCACCCGAAGGTGGTCAAGGCCGTCCACGGAAACTCCGGAGATCAGGGACGCGCAACCCGAGAACAGGTGGCAGATCTTCTTGAGGTCAAGCGCATTCTGGTTGGTGAAAGCCGCGTGAACCTGAAACGCCCTGGCGAAGATCCCGTTCTTGCCCGTGTCTGGGACAATGTGGTTACAGGTCAGTACATCGACCGCACTGCAGATACCAGCGGCGGCATGACATTCGGGTTCACAGCAGTTCACGGCACCAAGGTTGCGGGCTCTCTACCGGCCAATATGGGCATTCGCGGCGGCAAGTTCATTCGCTCTGCAGAAGAAGTGCGTGAGCTTATTGTAGCGCCACGTGCAGGCTTTCTCATCCGAAACGCCACAGCCGCCTAGTCCTTTTTCGCTGTTCTAAGGCGGGGTCTTGCTCCGCTCTGTCTTTCAATCAAACAAGAGGCCAGTTGATATGCAGCCGGAAACCCATTCCTTTCCCGTTCTTGCCAATCTCAAGCACAACGGTAAGCATTTTGCCAAGGGCGATAAAATCGAGATGACAGCCGCCCAGGCGAAAACGCTACAGGCGCTCGGCGTGTTGGGAGATCCTGACGAGGACCGACCCGCGCTTTCTGCCGAGGAACGCCAGGAGCTGATTTGTGAGGCCATCGCCGACCTGACGCCAGAGGCTGACTTCAACAAAGACGGCTCACCAAGCGTTAAGGCCGTCGAGCGGATCACAGGCTTTGATGTTTCTGCCGATGAGGTCAAAGCCGCGCACGCGGCATTGATCGCGACCGCTGAAAACGCGTAGGCAGGAGCGTTAGTTACGATGGCAAGCCTGCGCTTTCTAACGATTGATGAGTTCATCCTGAGACATGACGAGAGCAATCTGCTCTCCCTTGCCGGGATTGGCGGACCGAACTCTGTTGGCGGTCGAACGCTGGACCGCGCCCGTCTGGAAGCGCAGCTTGCCCGCGCCGAGGCTATGGCGTCCGGCTATCTTTATAGCCGCTATCCAGCTTTGAAAACGATCACGCCAGACCAGGCTCCTGAAGCCTTGAAGGGCGTGATCTCGGATCTTGCGATCTACTACCTGCGAGACCGGATCCACCATACGAACGCGGTTGAGGAAGAGACCCGCAATCGCTATCGGGACTGCCTTTCCTGGCTCAAAGATGTTCAAGCGGGCCGGGTTTCTCTGGGCTTGAGCGATGGCGGCGAAGCGGAACATCACTCTGGATCCATAGCCGCCGACTTTGGTGAAGGGCGCGCGGACAAAGTACTGGAGGGGTATCAATGACGTTGATTGAACGTCTCCAGAACCAGATCGTTGAACGGCTCAAGCTCTACTTGCCGTCTGTAGCGCATGTAGACGGGTTCCCTTCCAAGCCGGAAGAGTTTGACCTTGCCAACTTTCAGATGGCAGCTCTGGTTCACTACGGAGGATCCCGTTACTCAAGCGACAATGGGCTAAACAACGCCACCCAAAGCCGTCAAATGCGCTTTGTTGTCGCTCTGAGTTTTACCAGCCTGAATGGCGAACATGGCGCTTATGTGTGTCTCGAACGGTGTCGAGCTGCACTTCAAAATTACCCGTTGGCAGGCTCCACCCCTTTGATGATGGAGCGTGAGGACCTTGTGGACCAAGCACCTGGCTTGTGGCGCTGGCAAATCGAGGTGAGCTGCCTTGTGCGTAGCGTTTCCGAACACCAAGGACCGCAACGTCCGGTCCCTTCAATTCCACGACAGGAGGACTAGAGCATGAGCGCTCATGACCAGATACCGGCCGAGTTTTCTGACTTCGTCTACAGCGGCCCGATCCAGTCGGTTCAGCTTAAGGCGAAGGGCGAAAACGGAGAGCACACGGTCTTTTTTGAAGGCACGTTTTTCCCTGGCAAGACATACACACTGCCCACAAACCACCCAACAATAAGCGCTTGGGTATGTGGCGGCATCTTGAAGACTGCGATGGAGAAGGCCAATGGCTGAACGAATTTTTGGCGCTGAAATTGTAGATGCCAATGAAGATGGCGTTCTTGTTCGCGAGTTGAAGGCCGCCACTGCGTTTATCGTCGGCACTGCGCCAATTCAGGAAGTGCACGACACGCCCGAAGAGCAGGCCAAATATGTCAACCGCCCCATCTTGATCCGGCGAGAAGCGGACATAGCAAAGCTGTTTGGTCCTTTCCGGGAGGGCTACACTCTGCCGCAAAAGCTTCGGGCCATGTTCAAGCAGGCAAGAACACGCGGGATTGGAACCATCTGTGTTGTCAACGTATTCGACCCGCAACAGCACAAGGACGATGCCGATCAGCCCGATCCAAGTAAGGTCGATCAACTCGATATCATTGGCGCATTTGATGCCACTGGCAAGCCCAGCGGCTTGAAGTTGGCCTATTCGTGTTATCAGCGTTTTGGTTGGTTCCCCAAAAACATCGCAGCGCCTGGCTTTGACGGCCTACCTGGTGTGCGCGCTGAAATGGCAGCGATCTGTGCACGTATTCGCGCCCGCTGCTATTGGGATGCGCCATATGGCGTCACCCTTCAGCAATTGCAGGAAGCTCGTGGGCCAATGGGATCCTTTGACTTCCAGACAAATGACACGCGGGTCAATCTCTGTTGGCCAATGATGGAAACAGTCAATCTTGATGAAACCTCGGATCAAGCTGGCAAGGTCATCCCAGATCACTACTCAGCCTATCTGATGGGTATCGTACTCATGAGCGTGATGGAATATGGCTACCACCACAGCCCCTCCAACCGCCCCATTAAAGGGATTGAAGGCGCAGCGCAGGATGTTCTGTACGTACCGGGTGATGGGTCCAGTGACACACAAGTCACCCGCTCAAATGGTATCATCTCGGTAGAAGAGCGGTTCGGCAAAGGTCCTCATACCTCGGGGAACCGTAATGCTGGTTACCCAACCCAAACGTCCATGCTCACCTTCTTTCACGCCCAGTACACCCAGGATGTTCTTGATGAAGCCATCCTTCACTTTCTGGATGAAAAGAAGGATCGCAATGGCTCACTGGCGCGTATTGAGCAAGTTGAAGACGCTATCAATGCTTGGGGTATTGCCAAGACAGGGGGCAATGATCCTGAGCTCTCCGGGTTCAGGTTTGCCTTTGATCGCGAGAAGATGAGCGCCGCCTATGCAGCCGATGGCTGGTATCACTACACGCTTGAGTTCGCTCCAATCGGTATCATGGAAACAATCACCGTGCGCCGTTCCATCAACATCAATCTTCTGGCCGATGCACTGGGTTTGGCCCAGTCTGAAGCGGCCTAAGTGGCTAAGAGAAAGGGATAGCGCATGGCAGATTATCGCGGTCGCTTCGGGCAAATCACCAATGCTGAAATCTATTTGGGTGACAACACGCTTGTGGGTCTGGCCAAGACTTTCAAGATGCCAAAGATTGAGTGGAAGACGGTCGATATTGAAACGCTGGGACAGGTAGCAGTTTACAAGGCACCTACCCGAACGCTGGAAGCACTCACTGGTGAGCTCACCATGAGCAGTGTCGATCCCGAGCTGCAAGAAGCGTTTTTAAATCCAACGGTCACCCACACACTTCAGCTGCACAAGTATGTGGATGTCAATGGTTCGGAAGGAGCCGACCTGGAGCGCTCATATACGCTCGTCACTGTCATTCAGGCGCGCTTCTTCGGTCATGAACTTGGTGAAAGCAAGAATGGGGATGCGGAAGAGCAAACCCACGAAATGTCTATCTCCCGTTTGGTGCAACGCATTCATGACAGCAATCAGCCCTTGATTGAAGTTGACGTATTTGCAAGCTCGGTTCGGAACTCTTCCGGCGAGATGTGGCGCAGATAAGCGCATAACGGTCAATGTAGACCGCGACCTTAAGCCCTCCGTGCTCCTCCCGCGCGGAGGGCTTTTTTGTTGTCTAACGCAAAACCCATTCTGCGAGGTGCGCCATGAAGAAGATTGAAGAAAACACAGTTACAACACCGGAAACGCCGGGTGTTATCGCAAAGCTCAAAGCCTACCGGACCGCCAATGACGGTACCGAGAGCTTTGTACTTCCGGAGACACGGGTGGACGTGACGTTTCCCAAGTTCCGCAAGCATGGTGCCTGGACGCGAGCACTATCGCTGGCCAAAAACAAGATTGGCCGGGCTCAAATCCTCTACATTTGCAACATTTGCCAGTTTGACGGCGAGAAAATCACCGAGGCCGATTGGAATGCTTATATCCCGGACACCGATGGCAATGCCTTGTTGGCAGAAATCTTCGGCGGCCCCGATGAAGACCTTGAAGAGGACGATGAGGGAAACGGGAGCACGGCAGCGGCTTAGCGCTGTCAACGCTTGCCTGTCACACATACATGGTCAATCGGGGCTGGTCTCCCGGCTACCTGGATGATCTGAGCGAAGTCGAATTCCTCTCTCACTTTGACGAGCAAGTCACCCTTGATGAAGCACGAGCAGAAGCCGAAAGGAAAGCTGTTGAGGCAGCGTCTCGGCGGTAGATGGGGAGATTGCAATGCGTCTTGGCATTACCGCTGAGTTCAAAGATCGCGCATCAAAAAAGATGCGGCGTCTGCTGGCTTTCAACACCCGGATGGAAAAGCAGCTCAAGGCTCAGGAAAAGCTTCAAAAGGGACAACTGAAGTCATCTGAGAAGCAGGTCAAGACCACCGAAAAACTCGAGAAAGCAACGGGGCAAACAGCACAGGCCACCGCCAAGGTGGCCAAGGCACAACAAAAGGCGGCTCAAGGCGCGAAAGCGGCTGCGCGAGGGATAAATGATACCGCCCGTCAGGCAGAACGCTCTCGATATGCCATGAGCCGTTTTGTTGGCAAAACGGGAGAAGCGGTGCGCAAAGCCGCACTGCTTTCTCGCGCCCTCGGCAAGGTCAAGGCTCAGGCAGACAAGATCCGCGCCGGAGGCAATCTCATCAGGGGCGGTGCGGGAAAGATCGGTCGAGGTTTGGCTCTTGGTGCTGGTCTTTATGCTGGGGCTTCAGGGCTTGTCGGCGGTGCAACAGGAGCCGTGATTGGCCCGGCCGCCCAGATTGAAAACTATCAAATCCAGCTCAATGCTCTGGAGGGATCAGCTGAACGAGGTCGAAGAGCATTGGAGTGGGTTAGAAACTTCGCTGTTACCACGCCGCTCGAAACTAATGATGTCATCGAATCCTACGCAAAATTAAAGGCATTCGGAATTGATCCTACGAATGGGTCTTTGCTCGCGCTTACAGACACAATGGCGATGAACGGCGGTAATGCAGAGTATCTGCAGGGCGTCATCATGGCGGTTGGTCAATCCTGGACAAAGGGAAAGCTGCAAGGTGAGGAAGCCATGCAGCTCCTGGAACGAGGGATTCCTGTATGGGACATGCTTTCGGACGCAACCGGAAAATCCGCCTCAGAACTTATGAAAATGGCGTCAAACGGAGAGTTGGGGCGTGACGTAATTTCAAAGCTTGTTGAGCTCATGGGACAGCGGGCCGTTGGCGCTTCGGAAAAAATGTCCCGCACCTGGGACGGTATGATGTCCAACATGCGCCAGCACTGGTTCGATTTTCGAGTTCTCATTGCGGACGCAGGTGTCTTCGACTGGGCGAAGGACAAGCTTCAAGGGTTTCTGGATAGGCTCAACCAAATGAAGGCCGATGGATCACTGCTCCAACTCGCAGAAGAAATCAGTGCTAACATCATTTCCGGCTTGCAAAGCCTTTGGGCCTTTGGAGCGGAAGCGTCGAAGGTGCTGCAAGAAGTCGGATCCTGGCTGGCATACGCGGCGGATGCTCTTGGTGGGTGGAACAACCTTATTGGCATCCTAATCGCAATGCCGGTTCTGTCTGCGCTGACAAGCATAGCAACCGGGCTTGTTTCTCTTGGTGCGGGACTTGTGACCTTGGGCGGCGGAATTCTCGCGGTCGGTTGGCCGATCCTTGCCATTGTTGCTGTGGTAGCGGTTTTGGCTGCTGCCGCCTGGCTCATCTATGACAATTGGGATGTGGTTTCAAAATGGCTCGTTGGCGCCTGGGAATGGATGCAACAAGCCGCAGGCGCACTCTGGGACTACCTTGAAACTGCATTCTCCTGGACGCCGCTTGGCATCATCATCAACAACTGGAGTGCCGTTGAGGAGTGGCTTGGTCAGCTTTGGCAGGGCATCAAGCAAACTGCGGACCTCACTTGGGAAGGCCTGAAAACACTGTTTTCATGGACCCCGCTCGGCATGATCATCAGCAACTGGGGCGAAATCAGCACGTGGTTCACTCAGTTCTGGGCAGATCTTTCGGCTCTTGTCTCCAACTGGAAGTGGCCAGAATTACCTGCTCTGGATCTTCCGAGCTTCGATGAAATTCGGGAAAGCCTGATTTACTTCTTCTCTCTGGACTGGCTTCCTGAGTGGGAATGGCCTGAGATCCCTCTGCCTGAGCTGCCCGACATAGGCGGCATGATTGAGAACATGGCGCAAAGCGCCGGTGCGGCCTGGAACAAGGTCACCAGCCTGTTCGGTGATGATGACGCTGTTACCATCGCGGCTCGAGATCCGGCTAGCCTTGAACGTGCCAATGCCGCTGCACAGAAACTGCAAGGAACACTGAGCGCGGTTGCAGCAACCGATATGGGTTCGGCCATGTCCAAACTTAACGCCCTGCGGGAGTTCGCAGTTAGGCTCCCAGACCTGATGCGCGATGTCATCGCCTCGCTGGAAGCTCGATTGGATAGCCTCGACTTTGCGCGTCATGGCCGAAGGATGATGGAGACCATTGCCGCCGGGATGCGTTCACGCGCTCATTTGCTGGTTGACGAGATGCGCCGGGTTACCCAAACCCTGCGAGATCATTTGCCTTCTTCTCCCGCGAAATTGGGACCCCTCTCGGATATCCATCGGCTCAAGTTCGGGGAAACCATTGCCGCATCCATCAAGCCTGCTCCTATGGTGAATGCCATGCGCAAGGCCGCAGCGGCGACTATGGCTGCAGCAACGCTTTCAACCGCATCGGTTTCGCCATCTTTGGCGGCGTCCGCACCGCAGGGCATCACGCCTCCGTCTCAAGCACTTCAGGCAGTTGGCGGACCCAGCGCAATGGGAGCAGCAGCCCCTGGCGGAACCATATCCGTCACCTTCAGCCCCACGATCACGATAGGCTCAGGAGCCTCACTTACGGAGGATGACATTGTCGCTGTCCTGGAGGAGCAGGCCGACCGCATGGTTGACCTGATTGAACAGAAACTTGCTGAGCGGCGGAGGCTTGAGTTCTAGATGATTTTTGCACGCCTGGGGAACATTCAGTTGGGTACATCCAGCGTCATGGCTGGCCCAACAGCGGCAACTGAGACGCTTGTAAATGACTTCCATGAACACAAGGTAGTTCGCGGCAAGCCAGTTCCCCAACGCGGCGGCGAAGCACTTGATCGGCGCAGCTTCAGCTTTTTCTTTGACGAAAGCTTCTGCAATCCCGAAGCAGAGTATGCCCGCCTTGTTGCTGCGAAGATTGCTGGCGACGTCATGCCTTTCATTCCTGGTGGAGGCGGCTTTAACGGCAAGAACTATTTCATCAAGCAGATCAAGGGCACCACTCACAAAACGAGCGTGAGCGGCCGTGTGGTTCGCATTGCGGCAACTCTTGAACTGGTTGAAGTGCCGAATGGCGCTCTCAGCATCGGGGCGACGGGTATTGCTGGCGCGGCGGTTGCACTATTGAACCCCTTGTTGAAGAGGCTGCGCTGATGACCAACACAACGGGCGACTATCTGGAACATGTTACCGAGCCGGGCGAGCGCTGGGATACCATTGCATGGGTATACTATCAGGATGCAGGGATGATGGATTTGCTGATCAAAGAAAACCGGCATCTCTTTCCCGGTGAAATCGCACAGTTTCCAGCTATTTTACCGCCTCGGTTACCCTTGCGCATTCCCGTCGTGGGACAATCTCCTTTGGACGTGAACCTGCTGCCGCCGTGGAAGCGATAGAGGCCGCCATGGATCTACGTGAGCCCTTCCTGTCTTTGCTGATCAACGGCACCGAGGTGGCGGCAAACCTTGCCCCGCACTTGTTGGAGTTCGCCTGGACGGATCACCTTCATGGGGCGGCAGACGAAGTCGCCGTCACCTTGCGCGACGATGCAGGCCTGTGGCGCGGGCCGTGGCGGCCTGAGCACGGTGACAAGGTCGTTGCATCCATCGGATATGTTGGTTTTCCGCCCATGCCCTGCGGAAGTTTTGAAGTGGATGTACCCGAAGCGTCCGGTGCGCGCCTCAATGATCGGGTCAGCTTTCGGGCAACTTCAGCCTATTTCAGCGAAGAGCAACGCACCAGGAAGTCCAAGGCCTTTGAAAACACAACCTTGAAAAAGGTGATCTCCGAGATCGCCACGGAGCTGGGCTATGCCGTCTCGGGCAAAATTGAAGAAATCCCGTTCCAGTACAAACGCCAGCGCCGCGAGCGGAGCCTTCAGTTTTTGCGGCGACTTTCTGAAGACTACGGTTATTTCTTCACCATCAAAGACAAGCAGCTCGTGTTCCACAAACGCAAGGACCTGGAAGACAGAGCCCCGGTTCATCTCTTTGACCTGGTAGACGGCACCCCAATCATCAGGTGGCGGGCTAAGGATCAGACAGCCCAGACATTTGGCAAGGCCAAAGTCTTGTACCACCATAGCCAGAAGAAAAAGCTGATCACCGGTGAAGCGGAAGACCCTTCAGTTGCATCCGGAGACACGCTCACGATTGATGAACGTGTTGAGGATGGAGAGGAAGCGCAGAAGATTGCCGAGGCCCGTCTTGCCAAGGCGAACGAGGATGGGTTGACGGCCTCTTTGACCCTTGTCGGTAACCCGCTGCTGATTGCGGGACAGGTTGTGGCGCTGGGGTCAACCTTTGGCAAGTATGCCGCGCTCTATCTGGTGCACAAGGCGGTTCACAGGATCAAGCGCGGTTCCTACACCACTGATCTGGAGCTGAAGGCCATTCGCCAGGATGGTGCTGTGAAGAAACAAGACAGCGCAACAAGCAACGCCAGTTCTGCCAGCAGCACTGGTCTGTTCTCAGGGTCTGTTCAAGATCTTTCCAGACCAGCAGGCGAGACGTTTTAAGGAGCCACCATGTCCCGAGTAACCGATGGCGAAGCCACAAGCCCGTTCAAGCGCGGCATCATTATAGAACATGGTACGGGGGGCAGAGCGCGGGTGGCGTTCCAGGATGAGGACCGTAATGCTTCTGCCTGGCTATCCGTCAGCCAGCGTAACACCAAAGGGCAAAAGAGCTACGACATGCCTGCGGTTGGCACGCAGGTGTGGTGCCTTCTGGATGCCTATGGAGAGGACGGGGTCATCGGCGGCGCGGTCTGGTCAGACGAGGACGCGCCACCTTCTGAAGATCCGAACATTACTCATGAAGTTTTCGGGCCGCTGGAAATCTTCGTCAACAAGACCACAGGCGAGATGAAGATCAAAGGCGCGCCCAAGATTACTCTGGACGCAAGCCTGATCGAGCTAAGAGGTGAAGTGAAGATTGAAGGTGCCAGTGTCACCCACAACGGCAAGGAAGTGGGTGAAACGCACGCTCACAGCGGCATTTTGCCGGGACCTGCCAATACCGGGCCAGTGGTTTAAGGGAAGGAGGTGTAAAGTTTACTACCCTTACTAAAGACCTAAATGTGTTTTGGCTTTCGCCTCTAGGTAGCTCTTGGCGATGCCAACCAAAAGGTCAACGGTGAAGCCTCCTACCTTCTTAGCGCCTTCTTTGGTTTTCTCCCAAATTTCGTCGTCTTGGACACTATCTAGGAAATCATGCCCATCCCAAGTAATGCTATCGATGATGTAAGTCCCGTCACCAGGTTTACTGCCAATCTCAATGAAGGCGGCCTTGTCCAAAAGATTGAGGTGATATTCTAGTTTGTTGGCCTCTTCATTGTTCATGCCTATTGGCTCTAAACCAAGAACATCACCGACCTCATCGGAACGGGCAACAAATGTTCGCTTTCCGTCCTTCATCTGTAAGAGAAGGTCGCGAACATAATCCATGTCGCGGTCCATTTTAAATTCGCTCATATTCAATCCTCACTAGATGATACACGTTCGGAACACTTCCGTAACCTCTACATCGCCCGCGCGGTAGCTTGCCGACAACTAAAGGTTTTGGCAAGGACGTTTGCGGGCGATGGTTTTAGATCCTCTCCATTGGCAGATTAGGTTGGCACAGGAAGATGATGCGCCTTGGAACGAGGCTGCAATCGGCCTTGATGACCTTGCCCAGAGCATCCGCCTGATCTGCCTGACGCCTAAGCTTTCTGTCCCAACCGAACCAGAACAGTTTTGCGATGCGCTGAGCTACGTCGACCGTGTGCCTGCTGAGGCCATTCCGGGCATCTCCAAAGAGATCTGGGAGGGCATTAGCCGCTGGGAGCCACGGGTGGTGTTGGATCGGGTTGATGTGGCCCAGGCGGGCTTTGCCTACTTCACTGCCTCCATTTACTGGCGTCCCCGTTCTGACGTGCTTGCCGAGCTTCAGCGCACCGATGTTGACCTGATGAGGGTTGCCTGATGGTCGATCTCATCAAAGCCCTTAGCCCATCTGAGCTGATCCGGCGAGGCCCGCCGCAGCACTTCACTACTTCCGCCAAAGCGTGGAAGGAAAAGCTTGTGGCGTGGTGGGAAACCCATCCAGACGGCCCGCAGCGCAAGCTCTATCCCGGTCACTATGAAATGCTGCTCATCAACGTGCTGGCCTATGGCTTTTCGCTGTTGGGCAAAGAGGGTCAAGATGCAGCGGACAAGCGCTGGCTGTTGTTTGCCTCCGGCCATTCTCTGGATGTGGCAGCGGCTAACAACGGCACCTTTCGGCTGAAGGCCAAGGCCGCCACAGTGACACTCAAGTTTACGCTTGAAGCACCGCGCACAAGCGATCTGGCTCTGCCTGAAGGGCTTTCGGTGGGCTCCGGGGCGTTTTCATTTGCACTTGATAGTCAGTTGATCCTGAAAGCAGGAGAAACGGAAGCCATTGGCCGTGCAACCGCTGTTACGCCGGGGGTCGAGGCCAACGGTCTGCTTGCGGGCCAGTTGACCCAGATGCCAGAGGGCTACCCGGATGTGAAGGTGGTCAATACCACCGCGAGCGAAGGTGGCACCGAGGACGAAACAGACGCTTCCTTGCTGGAGCGCGCAGCTCATGCCTTTGACCGTATTTCCAAGGCGGGACCAAAGGAAAGCTACCGCCAACAGGCCCGTGGGTTTTCACCTGACATTCTGGATGTGGAGGTACTGCGGCCTGAGCCAGGGAGAATCGAGCTTTATGTGCTGACCAAATCCGGGGCACCAAGCACCGCTTTTTGTAGTGACCTGCTGGCCTACATGGACCCGGAAACCAAGCGCCCTCAGGGCGATGATTTGAGTGTTCACCCGGCAGACCAAGTGGTGCTGGACATTACAGGCACGTTGAAGACAACCGGCGATTTCGAGAGCATTCGGCAGGCCGCCGAAGACGCCATTCGCAGCGCTGGTATGATCTGGTCGCAGCGGCTTGGGGAATATCTGGCACTTTCGGCCTTAACACCAGCAATACGAGTTGTTGAGGGCGTCATTGATGTTCAGTTGGAGGTGAGCGGGCTTTCTGGCAGGCAGCTTGGATCAACACAGTTCGCCGTCATCCGAGACATTACGTTAAGCGCGGAAACAAGCCATGGCTGACCGGCGCTTTCCCCATACCCTGATCCCACCAAGCATCAACGAGCCCCGCTCACGCGCTGTGCTCGACGCCTTTGCGGCGATGGCCTCTGACTTTGACTTTTCGGTGCTGATGCAGCGCAACGGGCAAGAGATTTCTTCCGAGGCCTTGTCGCTTGCCCTTCACGACCGCTCATTGGAAGAGTTCATTGGTGAAGATGGACTGCCAGAGCCTTTGGCACGCAAACTGGTCGACAGGGCTTTTGAGCTTCACGAGAAAAAGGGGCGTGATGAAGGTGTCAAGCTTGCACAAAGCCTGCTTGGTATCGCCGCTGACATTGAGCATTGGTGGCAGCAGAGCCCGCAAGGCCCGCATGATACCCATGAGATCACGCTGAGGTTGGGCGATCTGGATGAGCCGCCTGAGGTGCCGCTCAGCCTTGAGGTGCAAAAAAGCGCATTCAAATCAGTCGCAGCAACGAAGCGCCATTCGCAGGAGACAGCCACACGCTGGCTGTCCATTACGCGCACGCCAATTCGTTTTCGCGGCTTCGTGTCTGACCTTCATCAAACAAAGGTCCTGCCTCCGATCTCCACCGAGCTATCTAGCGCCATGCCGCTTGGCATCGGCGCAGCCGCCTCAACCGGGGACGTCCTGCGCATCTGGCCATGGCGGCCTGACGTGATCTCAAGTCATGGCCCAGCCGGGGCAGCGGCGCACGTGCGCGCCCGTTTTGTAACCACAACCGTCTATCCGAGGCCTCTATGAGCAGTCCGACCTATTACACACGCCTGACCGACCATGGCTCGGCAGCGCTGAATGATGCCATTACTGGTGGCGGTGGTATTACCTTGAGCCAGTTGGCTCTTGGAGATGCCAACGGCACGTCCTATGACCCTGACGGCTCCGAAGCCGCTTTACGCAATGAGCTGCATCGTGTGCCGATCACCTCCATCACGCAGGATGTGCAGAACCCGGCATGGCTTGTCATTGAAGCAATTGTGCCCCCAGATGTGGGCGGCTGGTGGATCCGCGAGGCCGGGGTGTTCGATACGCAAGGCAACATGTTCGCCATTGCGAAGTACCCCGAAACCTATAAGGCCATCCTTTCTGACGGAACGGCTTCTACGCTCACCATTCAGATCGTTTTGCAGATCACGAACACGGACGCCATCCAGCTCGTGGTCAATCCGCTTGATGGCTATGCCACCCAAGGCTGGGTGGTCTCGACCTATCCGTGGGCAACAAAAGCGGAAGCTGCTGATGAGACGGTTGAGCGCAAGGTGATCGACCCGAAACGGCTGCATGAAGCTCTGGCAGAGGTGATGCCGCCACGCGATCACACCCATCAGATGGACCAGATCGTTGGGTTGATCGCGGCGTTGAACGCAAAATCTGGTGGGGACCATACTCACCGCTATGCCCAGTTGGAAGACAAGCCGACCACACTCAATGAGCTTGGTGTGCTTGATGTCTACACCAAGGCGCAGGTGGATCAGTTAATCGCTGATCTGATCAGCGCCGCTCCGGGGGCTTTGAATACGCTTGATGAGCTCGCCGCCGCGTTGGGGGACAATCCCAACTTTGCAACGGATATACTAAATTCTGTGGGCGCAAAACTCGATGCCAACAAGGTCAGTGATTTCTCACTCACCGTGCTGGCATTAACAAGCTCCAGTGCATGGCGAAACAAGCTTGGTCTGGGATCTTTGGCCACCAAATCGACTTCCTATGTGGAGGGGCTTGTCGGCTCTGCCGTGCCTCCCGGCACTGTCGCCCACTATGATGGCACGTCCGCGCCTAATGGCTGGCTCATCCGAAATGGCGCAGCGGTTTCCAGGGCGACTTACTCTGACCTTTTTAACGTCCTCGGCACGAGACACGGTAGCGGCAACGGCTCAACCACGTTCAACCTGCCTGATGATCGAGGCCGGGTAGATCGCGGGCTTGATCTTGGTAAAGGGCTCGACCCAGGGCGTGTGATCGGCAGTTACCAGGGTGACGCGATCAGGAACATTACGGGTTCATCTTCTTTCTTTTCGAGCGGCGGGCTTGTGCATGGTGATTCTGCACAAAGTGGCGCATTCAAGAAGGGGAGCATGAGAAATGGGCACATGGCCATGCTGAACTCCGGCACAAGCGGTGGCTATGATCTCGCCCTAGACGCCTCACAACAAGTCCCCACGGCGCACGAAAACCGCATGGTGAACACCGCCTATCTTCCGATCATCAAGTACTGAGGCGAATTATGAGCACGAAAGTTGTCTATCAGCTCGACGACAAGGGCTATCTCGTTGGCGAAGCTTTGGCCCATGAAAGCCCATTGGAGGCTGGGGTATATCATCTGCCAGCGGGAACCGTGGAAACGCCGCCTCCCGCTCTTTCCGCCAATCAGGCAGCTCGGTGGGCCGGGGCTTCATGGCACACGGTGCCTGATCATCGCGGCGAAGCATGGTTCGATGAAAGAGGCGAACCCGTTGAAATTCTGGATTGTGGCGATCCGGAGGAATTGGGCTTAACACGCAGTTTTACACCGCCGTCACCAACAACGGACGAGCTTCTGCAAGAGCTGGGCACCATTCGCAAGTCCGTGGAAGCGCAAGGTGTCCCAATCACGCTTGCATCTGGTGAACAGGATGAAGTGGACAGCGATGACAAAGCCCAGGCCAAGCTGCTCTCAATTCTGACACAGATCGACAAGGGGCTGCGTCCCGATCCAAGCACCTTCAAGTTCAAGAGCAACGTTTCTCGCAAGATCACCAATGCCGACATGCTCAGGATCGTTCAAGCGGTTCTGGCACACGTTCAGGCCTGCTTTGAAGCGGAAGGCGATGTGCAACGCCAGATCCGTTCCGGGGCTCTAGACACAAAGGAGGCCTTAAAGCCCGCCTTCGACTTCGCGCTAAAGCAAGAGATTGGTTGAGGGTTGTAGGCGGAAGACATCCGGCGCTTTGTATTTGAAACCCCTTAATTATGGAGCGGAAGGCCCAGAGAAACACTCTGGGCACCGGGCCACATCTGGATAATCATCAGCAATTAATAGGTGCTCTAGAAGGGGTGTTAGAAAGGAGGTTTGAGATGCGTTTCTAACGCCCCAAGTGACCACCAAGTTCCATCAGAGCACTATGCACTTCAAAACGCTCATTGATGCAGAATTTCGCGCCGCGCGACATTTGTTTGGCTTATCCAGAATATCGCGCCCAATGGTCAGGTTTCTCTATGGCCGGGTCAGGACTAGGCTGCCTCATGAAATGTTGAGAGGGCGCAGCGCGGCGCGAGGAGGAGAAGATGGAAAAATACTCGGAGGGGCTTGAGGCATGGCTCACCGGCTTAAAGGGCGACCAAAAAGCGCAGATGTTGAACCAGTTGATTGCTGATGACTGCGTCTTCCGTTCTCCAGTGGTTCATACGCCGCAAGAAGGCAAGCAGCTGACATTCATGTATCTGTATGGTGCTTCGCAAGTGTTCCTCAAAGAAGGTACATTCAAGTACACGCGCATCATCGAACAGGGCCTTGATGCCGTTTTGGAGTTTGAGACAGAGCTCGATGGCATCCATATCAACGGCGTAGACATGATCCGCTTCAACGATGAGGGCAAGATAGCGGAGTTCAAAGTGATGTTGCGGCCGCTAAAGGCAGTTCAGAAGATACATGAGCTGATGATGGCGGAACTTGCCGCCTTCAAAAAGCCTGCCTGAAAACGGGGCGCGCGCATACATAAAAAGGCCGCCGAAACGTACTGACGTTTCGGCGGCCTTGCATTTTCTAGCTCTTCTGCTCAGTTGCCCGGCAGGCTCGCGGCTTCCCAGGATTTTCCAATGAGTGCCTGTAGCGCTTCTTCAGACTTCTGATCTTTCTCTGCTCTTTGGATCCAGCCACCGCCGAGGACGCGTGCGTTCTGGGTGTCTTCATCAAAGAAAACACATGCCTGACCTGGGGCAACGCCCAGCTCTCCGGAGATCAGTTCTACGGTGATCTCGTCGCCTTCCTTGCGCACGACGGCCTCGGTTGGCGGGCGCGTGGAGCGGACCTTCGCAAAAACATTCAGGCCTTCCGCCGGAATGTCTTCAAGGTGGCCGGGGCCAATCCAGTTCACGTTGCGCAGCAAAAGCTTGTGCGTTGCAAGCGCCTCTTTGGGGCCAACGATGACGCGGCGGTTCTCAGCGTCCAGATGAACCACATAAAGCGGCTCGCCAGTGGAAACGCCGATGCCACGGCGCTGACCGATGGTAAAATGAATGATGCCTTCATGTTGGCCGAGGACGCGGCCATCTACATGCACAATCTCACCTGGATCCGCTGCGTGCGGCCGAAGGCGTGCGATCACATCCGTGTACCGGCCTTGTGGAACGAAGCAAATGTCCTGGCTGTCGTGCTTGTCGGCAACGGCCAGACCGAACTCTTCTGCCAACTTCCGTACCTCAGGCTTTGTCATGCCGCCTAGAGGGAAGCGGATGAAGTCCAGCTGTTCCTGGGTGGTTGCGAACAGGAAGTAGCTCTGGTCACGGTCCAGATCGACCGGGCGGAACATGGCGTTGCGGTTGCCTTCCAGCTGGGTGCGCACATAGTGGCCGGTGACCAACACGTCAGCGCCAAGATCCTTAGCTGTTTCCAGCAGGTCCTTGAACTTTACTGTCTGATTGCACGTGACACAGGGAATAGGCGTTTCACCGTTGATGTAGCTGTCAGCGAAGCGCTCGATCACCTGTTCTCTGAAGCGAGATTCATAATCCAACACGTAGTGGGGGATGTTCAGGCTCTCTGCCACGCGGCGTGCGTCATGGATGTCTTGCCCCGCGCAACAGGCGCCTTTTTTCTGAACTGCCTCGCCGTGGTCATAGAGCTGCAGGGTGACGCCGATCACGTCATAACCTTCGCGCTTCATCAAGCCTGCTACGACTGACGAGTCCACGCCTCCAGACATGGCAACAACCACCCGAGTGTCTTCCGGACGCCCGGGCAGGCCGAGACTGTTAAGCATTTCGCGACTGACCTTCTATTGTTTTCCAGCGGATCAAGCGCTTGCGGCGGCTCGATCTCGTTGGTGCGCATATGGCAATTGTTGGATTTTTTCTCAAGCCCGATTGCTTCAGCAAACGGCTACCGAATTTGTAGGGGACTATACTCAAGTTTCCAATGGATGCCAATCACAGTTGTTTGGTCCGATGGAAAAGCTTGCCTAGTTGCCGGGCGCGCTCGGCATATTCTGCCTCAAGCCACAGATATGAGGTTTGTTACAGTTTATTAAATCGCTGAATTTATTGAATTATTACAACTTTCTTGGTCTGGCCCGTTGCTTGCTTGATGGGGAGCGGAATTGTGTCTTCAGGCTCAGAGGAATGAATGGCCGGTGCTATCCAGCTTGATCCGTCAGCGATCAGTCTAACATCAGCAAAGAGCGTGCTTTCAGGCACCGCTTCTGGCGCGGCTGGGCAACCTGCTGGTGTGCAAGGGGTCTTTGCTGCCCTCTTGCAGGCTCAAGCAAGTCCGGATGGTGTTGAGCTCCCGCATGCTGGGAAAGAGGCTCAAGCTTTGCCTGTCAGGCTGGCGGGTGAAGGCGGCGGCGAGTTCCTTCAATCACTGTCTCAGCAAGAAGAGGTGCAGACGGTTGCTCCTGGTTTTGACGAAGTGGCAGCCGCATCCCCATTCCTGCAATTGGCTTCAGTCGATCAGGTCCCTGCAGCTTCCGTTGGAGGCGATGGTACTCAATCAACCACAATCAACCCAAATGCGCTCTTGCCGGTATCTGGGGAGATTTCTCAAGCGGCCCTGCTTCGTGGGCTTTCCAATCGTACTTCTGGTGTTGAAGCTGCTGTTGGTGTCGAGATGTCGTTGGTTGGGGCCCCTCAGTCGCCCGGAGGTGATATTGGGGCGGACGATCTTGCCCAGACTTTGAGCGCCCAACAGGCAGCTACTCAGTCCGCAGCGGCTGAGCTCCTTTCCGGTATTCCTCCGTCGAGTTCCGTCGATGGTGAGTTGCTCTCGCCGCCGATCTTGCCGAGCGCAGCCAACACATCGGAAGGTGCTGTAGAGCTTGACCCCGCGCCTGTGTCCACGGGGGCAGGAAAGGCTAGTGAAAATGTTAAGCCGGCGGCTTCATTAAAGAATGCGCCGCAGGTTCACTTAGCTTCTGCTCAGGTTTCGGAGGCGACCGAAGGCGAACTCAAGACGCCGCGGTTCTTCGACGATCCTCAGTTGCGCGCTGCCCTTGAAGGCAAGACATCACCCAAGGCAATGGCAGAGATGTCCCTTCTGCGAGGGGCTGCTGATCTCAGCGCGCCGAAGGTGATGACGGTACCTCAGCAGCAAGCTGATGGCTCGGCGGTGGCGCGCAAAGACGGCGCGAGGGTACTGGCAGCCGCCCAGCAGACAGCTCAAAGTTCTTCGAATGCTATAAGAGTAGAGGCGTTGCCTCACTCTCAAAGCGGAGCAGCTTCGTCCCTTGAGGCGTTTGAAAAGGCGTCTGCGTCACAAGCTGTTTCAGAAGCGGCTCAGGTTTCAGTCCGCAAGGGCGCGGAGGTGGCACAGCAGGTGCAGGTCTCCACTGCAAACCCTGCTAACACTGCCAACAGCGCTGTTGCGAAGCCTGAGGGTAGCCCGCGTTCAGCGGGAATGCCAGCTACTGAAGCGCCTGTGAACACGGGGCAAGCCAAGGGAGCCGTTGAAGTTCAGGGAGCGCGTTCTGTTCCGATTTCGGGAACCATTGAGGCGAGTGTAGCCTCGGGTGCTGCCCCCGGTACTGCCAAGGTTTCGCTGGACTTGGATCAGGCAAGCCAGGCGTCCTCTCAACGGTCGCTTTCGCAGCTTGCCGTTGCCGGTACGGTCGAAATTGACGCCGTAGATGTTGAGAGGCTGCCATCAAGCATCGCGAAAACCACAAGTGAAGTGGCGGGTGGCGTTTCAGCGGAACGAGGTACCGGTGCCGCTCAGTCTGGAGCTGCGCCCAATTCTCAGAGTGGTTCATCCGCGCCGCAGCAGGTTGCCGCCCAGCGGAGCGTGACCGACATTTTGTTGGCGCAGGAGGCGGAGCAGGCACAGATGCAGCTTGGCGATAGCGCTCAGGCCGCCAAATCTCAGGTAACAAGTGAAGCTGGGGCCCAAAAGTCTCAGAACAACGCTGCTCAAGCGGTTGCGCAAATCGCTGTGCCAGTGGTTCCTCAGCAGAACAGCAGCAAGCCGCGCTTGTTGCCGATCAACCTGTTCTCAAGTGGGCAGGCTGAGGGAGTTGATCCAACTGCGAGTGCTGATGATGCCATGCTCTCGGATGGGGTTGTATCTGGGGGCACTGCCGCGCGCAGCGCAGGGTCGAGCACCAACGTCATGCCGGGCATGGGAGCGAACACTTCCGCTGGGCTGCCGTCCGCGAACGTCGGATCCAATGCCGGTCAGGCCACAGCGGGCAGCGCTTTGGCAGGCGGTGAGCCCTTGCTCTTCAATCAAGCATTGGCCATGGGCGATGAAGGTCTCGTGGGAGATGATGGCGAGGTCTTGGACGAAGCGCTTGGTGTGACACTCTCCGGAGGTACGACCAGCTCTGCCAGTAGTGCTGCCATTTCCTCGGCGATGATACGTGATGGGGCGCGTCATGTTGCCCAAAGCGCGATCCCTTCCATCGTCATGCAGGCGCAAAGCGGCAACAAACGTTTTGAGATCCGAATGGATCCACCAGAGCTGGGCAAGATTGATGTGTCTCTCGAGTTCAAGAAGGACGGTTCTGTTCGGGCGCATCTGACTGTGGATCGACCGGAAACGCTGGACCTCTTTATGCGTGATCAACGCACACTTGAGCGCGCGCTGGCAGAAGCAGGGTTTGATACCAGCAGTGAAGGGGCGCTGCAATTTTCCCTCAGGGGCGAGCAGGGCAACGGTCAAAGTGATCAAAATGGATCTCACGGGCAGTCTTCGCAGCCCGGACAGATCGCAGAAGGTGGCGGCGTTGACGAAACGCTGGCTGCCGCATCCAAAGCATACAGCAGCACCGCATCTGGTGCGCTAGACATCTCCGTTTAAGCCGCAGGCAAAGTGAAGGGCATACCCAATGAGCACCATTTCAGATCTGGCTTCCGCGGGCTCTTCAAGCGCGCAAAACAATGCAGCGAGCCAGTCAATCAGCGCAAACTATGATCTGTTCATGTCCATGCTGACGACTCAGTTGCAGAATCAGGACCCGTTGGATCCCCTCGATTCCGCGCAGTACACGGAACAGCTGGTTCAATATACGCAGGTTGAGCAACAAATTCAGCAGAATGAAAATTTGGACCAGCTTCTGGTTCAAATGAAAACGCAAAATGCAAGTCAGTTTGTTGGCTACATCGGCAACGAAGTTACCGCCTTGGGGGACAAGGCGATTCTGGCTGATGATGAAGCGAAGTGGACATACGTCGCACCTCAAGACGGCAAAGTGCAGATCGAGATCAAGAACTCCGAGGGCGCTGTTGTGTACCGCGAGGAAGTCGACATTAAAGAGGGCGATGGCACCTATAAATGGGAGGGAACCACGGAGTCTGGCAGCAAGGCAGCCGACGGGGTCTACAGCATTTCCATGACAATGCAGAACGAACTCAACCAGCCGTTTGAAGTTTCTACTAACATTACGGGGGTTGTCACTGAGGTTGACTTCACTCAGGGAGAGGTAGTGCTGCGCTTGGGCGATCTTGAAGTCCCTGTGAGTGACATTACCAAAGTAAAGCAAGTATAATCGTGGTTAATATCCACTATGAATTTCAGTAATGAATCTTACCGAAATCTCACCGGCTGTTTAGGTAATTTTTAAAGCCCTTCGTCTACTCTCATTCCAACTTGGTCATGGTTTGTGTGAGAGTAGAATGACCGAACAAGTACGTTCACGAGTAAAATACGTCATCGGCCCCGATGGGAGTCCTTTGACGATCGCCGACCTTCCTCCAGCGACGACAAAGCGCTGGGTGATCCGTCGTAAGGCAGAGGTTGTTGCTGCAGTTCGCGGCGGCCTCTTATCGTTAGACGAGGCTTGTCAGCGATACACTTTGACGGTGGAAGAGTTCCTTTCCTGGCAGAGCTCAATTGAAAGGCATGGTCTGGCTGGCCTCAGGGCCACCCGCATTCAGGACTATCGCAACTAATATAATGAGACTGCTTGTCCGTCTGGGAGGCTTCATCAGGTGGACGTAACAACAAGAGATCACCCTCGCCATTCGGCGGGGGTTTCTTTTCCCTTTTATTTCTCGGTTTAGGCTGAAGCCTGTTGCCCCTGTGCACAGGTCATGGATTTGGCACTATAACGCACGCCCGACCGGCAAACCGAGAGCGGCCAGCCCGCCGCTTCATACTCTTCTCAACCAACAATGTTACGGGAGCGCTTGTCTCAGCTTCGCCATATGCAGATGGCGGAAATGGGGCGGCAATTGGCCGTTCGCGCTGATTTGGTTGCGGTGCTGGCAAAATACGCGTTAACCGAGATTACCAAAAAACTAACGTTTTTCCTGACGCCTAGAGGATTTAGCTAGGTAAAATTTTCACAAACATTTGGATAAGCTGTTAGGCGAAACGGCAGATTCTGGCCAAATCAGGGCGATGTAGGGCAAAGTCACAAAGTGGCGTTAAGGATTTGTTAACCACATTGGCGGCAATTTTTGCCCAGTAGATAGCCGCAGGGGCATTCGATTTTAGTAGCGGTTGTTAACTATTAGGGGCAGCGATCCTGGGCGTGGGGCAAAATACGTGAACGGTATCCTGGATTTTTTGAAAACACTCGGTCCGGCGAGACTTGGTGCTATGGGGGTCATGGCGACGATCCTCATTGGCCTGTTTTCATTTATCATTTTTCAGGCCACTGCACCGCAGATGGTGCCTCTTTATACGGATCTCAGCTCCGATGATGTTGCCGGTGTTGTGGCTCAGCTTGAGAGCCAGAGCATTGACTATGAAGTTCGCGACAATGAGACTGCTGTCTTCGTGCCTGAGGCAGATGTCTACCGCATGCGTATGGTGATGGCAGAAGCGGGTCTGCCAACTGGCGGCGGTGTCGGCTACGAGATTTTCGACAAGACCGATACGCTCGGCGCCACCAGCTTCGTCCAGAACATCAATCACCTTCGCGCTCTGGAAGGTGAGCTTTCTCGCACCATTCGTTCTTTGGGCAGCATCAATGCAGCGCGTGTGCATTTGGTTATCCCTGAGCGCCAGTTGTTTCAGAGGGATCGCATTCCGCCGACAGCCTCCATCGTCCTTGCTGTTCGTGGCACCCTGGATGCAGGGCAAATTCGCGCCATTCAGCATTTGGTGGCCTCCGCTGTTGAAGGTTTGGAGCCTTCCTACGTTTCCATCGTTGATGAGCGCGGAGCGCTTTTGGCCAGCGGGACCGGGCGGGATGAAGCCAACTTCGGCGTAACTGCGCTTGATGATCAGGCGATGGCCATTGAAAATCGCCTCCGCCTTCAGATCGAAGAGATTTTGAACAACGTTGTCGGCTTCGGACGTGCCCGTGTTCAGGTGTCGGCTGATCTGAACTTCAATAGGCGAACTGAAACCAAAGAGCTGTTCGACCCTTCTGGTCAGGTGGTGCGTTCCACCCAGACAAGGGAAGAGACTTCTTCTTCGCGGTCCGGCGAAGACGCGGTAACCGTTGGCAATCAGCTTCCTAACGCCAATCCGGGCGCTGGTGGTGAAGGTGACTTCGATCAGGCCGGGTCATCTGAGGAAGTCATCAACTACGAGATCTCAAAGAGCACCGTTACTGAGGTGGTAGAGGCTGGGGAGCTAGAACGTCTCTCAGTAGCTGTGCTCGTTGATGGCACGTATCAGGAAAATGAGAGCGGTGAGGTGGTCTACACGCCGCGCTCCGAAGAGCAGCTGGAGCAGATTGCCACATTGGTGCGCAGCGCGGTTGGCTACAACGAGGAGCGTGGGGACACCGTTGAGATTGTGAACTTGCAGTTTACCGAGAACGCGCTTCGCGACGTTGAAGCAGTCTCTGGCGGCCTGTTTGAGTTCACACGCTACGACATCATGCGCCTCATTGAACTCGGCGTGCTTCTGGTGATCTCTGTATTGCTCCTGATCTTCGCGGTGAATCCGTTGATGAAGAAGATTCTCGCGCCTACAGAAAAAGGGGCGGAGTTTGGTGGATCTGAAAGCACTGGCGGTGCATTGGTGACGACGGGTCCAGATGGGCAGCAAGAATATCTGGCGCAGCTCGTTGATGATAGCGGCAGTGGCGGCAAGGCTCCACTTCCACCTGCCGAGTGGATTGAGGACGCGAAAAGCGAAGCAGCTCTGCATGCAAACTCGATCAAAGAGATCAGCGACATGATCGAGGAACTTCCATCCGAAGCGGTCAACATTGTCCGCAGTTGGCTGAACGAGGCAGCATAACGTGGCAGAGAACTCCCTCACTTCCACTGGCGGCAAGTCTCTCGAAGTCTCTGATGGTGCGAACCATCGTGAGCTGAGCGGGGCTGAACGTGCGGCTGTGCTGCTGCTTGCGCTCGGTCAGGAGCATGGGCGTACGATCTGGGAAGGCCTGGATGAAATTGAAGTGCGTCAGGTTTCGCAAGCCATGGCGCAGTTGGGGCCTGTAACGCCGGGCATGCTGGAAGATCTGTTCGTCGATTTTGTTCGCAAGCTGTCCACTCGAGGCTCGCTGAACGGCAACGTGGATGTGACTGAACGCCTGCTGTCTTCCTTTCTGTCGCAGGACCGTGTTTCTATCATCATGGAAGAAATTCGCGGGCCAGCTGGGCGGAATATGTGGGAGAAGCTCTCCAACGTGCAGGAGAACGTTCTCGCCAACTACCTGAAGAACGAATACCCCCAGACCATTGCGGTGGTGCTTTCCAAGATCCAATCGGACCACGCAGCCCGCGTACTGGCGTTGTTGCAGGACGAGTTGGCCATGGAAGTGATCAACCGAATGCTGCGAATGGAGTCTATTCAGAAAGATATCCTGGAGAAGGTGGAGCAGACGCTGCGCGTTGAGTTCATGTCCAACCTGTCGCAGACCAGCCGTCGCGACAGTCACGAGATGATGGCGGATATCTTCAATAACTTCGATCGTCAGACCGAAGCCCGGTTCATGGCGTCTCTTGAAGACAATAACCGTGACTCTGCAGAGCGCATCCGCAATCTCATGTTTACCTTCGAGGATCTGCTCAAGCTCGACAACGCGAGCTGTCAGACCCTCTTGCGTCACGTGGAAAAGGATCGCTTGGCACTGGCGCTCAAGGGCGCCAGCGAAGCTGCCATGGAGTTCTTTACCTCCAACATGTCAGCGCGCGCTTCCAAGATGCTTATGGAAGACATGGAGAACATGGGCGCGGTTCGTTTGCGTGATGTTGATGACGCCCAGTCCCACCTTGTTGCTGTTTGTAAGGATCTTGCTGCGAGCGGAGAAATCATGATCTCCAAGAAAAAGGGAGATGATGAGCTTGTCTACTAAGCTGCTCTACCTCCCTGATGGAGGGTTTTCATGGTTACAGTGATGCCGGAAGGGGCCGTTCGCAAACGGTTCCTTTTTGACACCTCTGAGAAAGAGGCAGAAGCGCAGCAGGCCCTCGCTGAACCGGCTGAGCCAACCATTACCATGAGTGAGCATGCGGCGCTGTTGCGGCAGGCTGAAGAACAGGCATTTGAGCGTGGGCGCGCCGAGGCCATCACGGGGATGGAAGCTCAGGAGGAGGGGCGCCGGACAGCGATTGCTCAGGACATTGCAGTTGCCCTGAAGGACCTTATCGAGCGGGTAGAGCAGGTGAGCAAGGAGCAGGAAAAAGGAGCGGTGGCCCTTTGCTTTCTCATTGCGCGTCGCCTTTGCGCTCACCTTGTTGCACGAGAGCCTTTGGGTGAAGTCGTCGCTCTCATGAATGAGTGTTTGAAGCCTTTGCGCCGCGTGCCGACCATCAGTATCGAAGTGCCTGAGCAGGACGCACCTGCCCTTGAAAAGATGTTGGGTGAGATTGCAGGCGTCAATGGATACACCGGGCGCATTCATGTCTCTGGAAAACCGGGATTGATGCGTGGAGATTGCCGCATCGAATGGCCAGAAGGTGGTATTATCCGCGATCGTCGCAAGACCAACGAACACATTGAGGGCGTTTTGCAGGCTTACTTTAAGGCAGCGGATCGTGAGAACGCAGCGCCGAAGGGTAACGGCCACGCCGAACAGATGGAGAAAAGCGCCTCATGAGTGAAAAAGATCAAGAAAAGCAGGGTGTTGTCTTCAGCGAGCTCGATGGTGCCGCAGGTATTGGTGGCCAAAATGGCGAGACAACAAACGGAAACAAGTCCGCTGAAGATCTGGAAGCCGTTTTCGATGTGCCGGTGCAGATCTCTGCTGTGCTCGGGCACACCAAGATGCACATTTCCGATCTGCTGCAGCTGGATGCCGGTGTTGTGATGGAATTGGATCGCAAGGTGGGCGAAGCCATCGATATCTATGTGAATGATCGTCTGGTTGCCCGCGGGGAGGTTGTTCTCGTGGAAGAAAAACTGGGCGTGACCATGACGGAAATCATCAAAGCCGATAAGTAAGCGTGACGGCATGCATGGGGAAGAATAAATGCGGCTTTTGATTGTAGGTACATTGGGTGGGCAGCTCACCACGGCGACAAAGATCGCCATGGATCGCGGCGCCTCTGTCACCCATGCCGCAAACATTTCCGAGGCGATGAACGTTCTTCGCTCTGGCCGTGGTGCCGACCTTTTGATGGTGGATGTGAACGAAAACATCACCGATCTTCTGGAGAACATCGAACGCGAACGTATTCACGTGCCTGTGGTTGCCTGTGGCTTGGAGACGGATGCCAAGGCCGCCGTTTCAGCAATCCGTGCAGGGGCCAAGGAATACATTCCACTTCCGCCTGATCCGGAGCTGATTGCCGCAGTCTTGTCTGCCGTAACAGAGGATCGCCGGGATCTCATTTTCCGTGACCCTGCCATGGCAAGTGTTGTTAAGCTGGCAGAGCAGATTGCGCCTTCCGAGGCCTCGATCCTTGTGACGGGTGAATCCGGTACGGGCAAGGAAGTCATTTCTCGTTTTGTGCACCGGAAGTCTGCGCGTTCATCCAAGCCGTTCATCTCCATCAACTGCGCCGCTATTCCTGAGCATCTTCTGGAAAGTGAACTTTTCGGTCATGAAAAGGGGGCCTTTACTGGCGCCATGGCGCGGCGGATCGGCAAGTTTGAGGAGGCCCATGGGGGCACCCTCATGCTTGACGAGATTTCTGAGATGGACATCCGCCTTCAGGCCAAGTTGCTGCGTGCCATTCAGGAACGCGTGATTGACCGTGTTGGCGGCAGCAAGCCGGTCCCAGTCGATATCCGCATTATCGCGACGTCCAACAGGGATCTGTCAGAGGCGGTCAAAGCGGGCACGTTCCGAGAAGATTTGCTTTATCGCCTCAATGTGGTGAACCTGAAGCTGCCGCCTCTGCGCAGTCGTCCCTCGGATATTCTGGAGCTTGCCGAACACTTCCTGAAAATCTACGCCAAGGCCAATGGCATGCCTGCCTCAGCACTTGGCGAGGATGCGCGGAAGGTGCTTTTGGGAAATGAGTGGAAGGGCAATGTTCGCGAGCTGGAAAACACCATGCATCGTGCGGTTCTTCTTTCTGGTGGCGAGGAAATCACCGCTGATGCGATCCGCATGCCGGATGGCTCTCCCATTCAGGCCGGGCCTGTAGAGGATACAGCGTCACGCGCGGCGGCTCAGGCTGCCGAGGCGGTCTCCCATGCGATGGTGGGGCGCACGGTGGCCGATGTAGAGCGTGATCTTATTCTTGATACGCTGGATCACTGTCTGGGCAACCGAACCCATGCAGCCAAGATCCTTGGCATTTCAATTCGCACACTACGCAACAAGCTCAATCAATATGCCGACGAGGGGATTTCGGTTCCGGCACCGGGTGAGCTGCGTGCGGGCACATAAAGACGCGGGTTAAAGGGGCGCTCGGGCACACATGGCGGACAACGACGTAACACAGCAGCCTGCTTCAGGCTCTGGGCTACCTGCGCAACAAGGCGCGGGCGGCTTTGCGTCGTCTCCATTTGGCGGTGCGCTCCGGGATCTTTATCAGGCCGTCCGACATGGTGATCTGGGCTTGGCAATAGGTGTGATGGTCATCCTTGTGATGCTCATCCTCCCCATGCCAGCGGTCATGCTGGACATGTTCCTTGCCATTTCGATCATCTTCTCTGTCATGATCTTGATGACGGGGCTTTTCATTCAAAAGCCGTTGGAGTTCTCCTCCTTCCCGACGGTGCTGCTTATCGCAACCATGTTGCGCCTGGCGCTAAACATGGCTTCCACCCGCCTGATTCTGGCCAATGGCCATGAGGGGGAGGGCGCTGCAGGTAGCGTGATTTCAGCGTTCGGCAACTTCGTCATGGGCGGTAATTATGTCATCGGCATTATCGTCTTTACGATCCTCGTCATCGTCAACTTCATCGTGATCACAAAGGGGTCTGGCCGTATTGCAGAGGTCGCGGCCCGCTTTACCCTTGACGCCATGCCCGGCAAACAGATGGCGATTGATGCGGACCTGTCAGCCGGCCTGATCGATGAGGATGAAGCCCGCAAGCGCCGCCGCGAACTGGAGTCTGAATCTACGTTCTTTGGTGCCATGGATGGTGCGTCCAAGTTCGTGCGCGGTGATGCGATTGCAGGCCTTCTGATCACCTTCATCAACATCATTGGCGGCATTGTCATTGGTGTGCTGCAGATGGGCCTAAGCTTTTCTCAGGCTGCCGAGAACTACACGCTTCTCACGATTGGTGACGGTCTTGTCTCTCAGATCCCAGCGCTCATCGTGTCAACGGCCGCGGGTATTCTGGTGTCCAAGGCGGGTCTTCAAGGCTCCGCAGACCGAGAGTTGGTAAAGCAGTTTTCTGGCTATCCAAAAGCTCTGGGCATGTCGTCCTTCGTCATGATTGTGTTGTCCTTGCTGCCTGGCATGCCGATGATCCCGTTCCTCGCGCTGGCGGGTCTTTCTGGCTATCTGGCGCGCAAAGCCTCCAAGCAGATCGAAGAGCAGAAGGTTCAGGAAGAGGTCGCGCAGGCGGCGGTTGAAGAGGAAGATGCAGCGCCGAAGGAGCCGCCGATCACCGACAGTTTGAAGCTGGACGAGCTGAAGATTGAGTTGGGCTATGCCTTGCTGCCGATCATCAATGGGCGCAACAAGGAAGAGACAGATCAGGTCACCGAGCAGATCAAGGCTCTGCGCCGCCAAATTGCATCCGACATGGGTGTCATCATGCCAGCGGTGCGTATTCTGGATAACATCCAGCTGCAGCCCAACGAGTATGTGATCAAGGTAAAGGAAGTGGATGCGGGCGCGGGCGTGCTCTATCCGAACCATTTCATGGTCATGGACCCGACTGGCGGCGAGGTGAGGCTGCCCGGTACGCAAACAACCGAGCCGACCTTTGGGTTGCCAGCCACTTGGGTGGATGGCCAGTATCGGGAAGAGGCGAGTTTGCTGGGTTATACCGTGGTTGATCCGGCAACGGTATTGTCCACGCATTTGACCGAGACGATCAAGGCCAACATCTCTGAGCTTCTCACCTATGCTCACGTTCAGCATCTGTTGAAGCAGCTGCCGGATGATCAGGCCAAGCTGGTGGAAGACATCGTGCCGAGCCTGATCTCCATCTCCGGCATTCAACGTGTGTTGCAGGCGTTGTTGGAAGAGCGTGTGTCTATCCGTGACCTTGGCACCATTCTGGAAGGCGTTGCTGAAGCCGTTGGTTCCACGCGCAATCCGTCCATGATTGCCGAACACGTGCGTACCCGCTTGGCACGTCAGATCTGCGCCGCAAATCAAGCACCGGGTGGCTACCTGCCTCTGATCAGCCTCAGTCCCAAATGGGAAAGCGCGTTCATGGAATCCATCGTCGGCGATGGCGATGACCGGCAACTGGCCATGCCGCCGTCCAAGCTTCAGGAGTTTGTCGGGCTGGTGCGCGATGCCTTTGAAGAGGCAGGGCTTGCTGGTGAGGTGCCAGTTCTCCTGTGTTCCGCCCACACGCGGCCATATGTGCGCTCAATCGTGGAACGGTTCCGCTCGCACACATTTGTCATGAGCCAGAATGAGGTCCATCCGCGAGCACGCCTGAAGACAATTAGCTCCATCTAAGGTGCAGTCTTGTCAATGCAGGTCGTTCTGCTTAGTTCTTAGGGGATTGCCAGCCTCGGAGATTTCATGAGCACTCAGACATTGCATTTGGACGGCTATACCGTTCTGCCCAAAGATAAAGTCGCCTTTGTTGTCACCTATCTGGAAATGAACGCGCGCCCGGAGCTCAAGCAGATTGAACGACCGGATCTGACGCTGGAGCAGGCGCAAAACATGCAGCCGGACGCATTTCGGGATCTTTTCCGGGCTGTTGGCGAGAAGTGGCTCTGGTTTGGGCGTCTAACATGCTCTGACCAGGAACTCCGCGATATCCTGAGTGAGCCCAATCGGGAGCTCTACTTGCCCATGAAAGATGGCAGGCCTGTCGGCATTCTAGAGCTGAACTTCGATGACCCGCATAACGTTGAACTTGCCTACTTTGGCCTCATTCCTGACGTGGTGGGCGGGGGAGCTGGGCGCTGGCTCATGAACCAAGCCATCGATATGGTTTTTAGCCGAGAAAAGACCCGTCGCTTATGGCTGCATACCTGCACCGGAGATAGTCCACAGGCAATCAGTTTTTATCAGCGTAGTGGTTTTGTGCCATTTAAGCGTGCAATTGAGGTGGCAGATGACCCTCGGGTTTCTGGCGTTCTTCCTGCAGACTGCGCGGGCCATGTCCCTTATCTCAAATAGGCAAAGCACTTAGCTGAATAAGAGCTGTAAACCCTTCCCTAATGGGAGGGAAATCCCTTGGGTTGCAGGGTGCATTGATAGCTTTCACAATGTTTGTACAGGAGATCCACCAAGTTCTCGCTGCGTAAAAACCTTCTGTTGTGTGCTTATTGTTAAAAATGTATTAATTCGGGGGTTAACTTTAGTTAACCACTGGCGCATCATTGTCAGTGGATGACCGGACTACCCACTCTGCGGCCCGATTTTTATTGCATAAGTATGACGGTCTGGTTCGGGTAGTTTGTATGTGGCTCTGGGGGCTCAATGTCAGAAGTGCGTGATAATGTTGTGCCGCACGCGCGTGTTCGGTCTTTGCGAGAAGCTATCCGTAAAGTGCGGTTGGCCGAGATTGAAAGAGCGGACGTTGTGGTAGACCTGCAGGAGAGTGAGCGCGCTCGCCTGGAAATGCTCAGTGAAGAGCTGCAGGAAGTGTTCCGGGAAGTTCCGGAGGACGACGACCAGTTTTCCTTCCACATCGTGGGGGGCTCTCAGCCACGGCTTTGGATTGATATGACCAGTCATGTCATCATGGCGCGGGACAAACACACCTATCGATTTGTCAAGGATACGCGCATGGGCCGAGTGGTGCTGTTGGAGACCGCCAACATCGACGACATGGCGGATTGCATCACCGAGTACATTGCTGAGCGCATCATCGAGAAGGACCTGTTCCTCGAAGGGGACTGGTTGATGAACCGCCTGCGTGGCAAAGACGCGGACAAGCAGAAGGCGCTTGAACTTTTGGCTCAGCACAAGGCCACGCAAAAACCAGAGGCGAACGCTTCTTTCTGGCGCGGCATGTTCCTGTTCGTGCTTGGGCTCATGGCCGGTGCTGCCGCCCTAGTCGTTTATGCGTGGTTCTTTGTTGCCTCTCCTTGAGGGAACATCTCGACCCCAGCATCTTTTCTATGGCGCCTATGCACTGCTTGGGGGGGGCATGGCGGCTTTGCGGGTGTGGCCTGCTTCCTACCATCAAGCCGACTTTCCCCAAGGTGTGCTGGAGTGGCTGGCCTCCCATCCCATAAAGCGGGGTGTTCTTGAGAACGCCGCCCACCCACCGGAAAACTTCAGACCAGCTTGCCCTTATGCCTGCGAAAACTGCAGAGGTGCGCCACCAGGTCGCCGCTTCAAGCCATTGCAGCCAAGCCCTGAGGGATCTCGAGTTCATTTGTTGCGATGTCGATGATGCCTCGGGCGCCGTCCTTGAAGCCGCGCTCGTGCATCTTGCACCTCCAATCCCCTGATGTGCCGGAGATCTCAAAGGTATTGTAGCGGGACGGGGGCTTCTTGTGCCCCAGCCCATTTGATGCCGATGGCACGCAAATTACTGGCACAGGACCGCTTGGTCCCGGAATGGTCATGCGCGTTGCGTAGTGGGTATGCCCGTGAAGGATCAGCTCCGCCCCGTGCTCTGCAATCACTTTCCTAAAGCGGCTGGAGCCAACGAGGCGTTTGTGCCACTTGGTGGCCTCTCGCACGGGCGGGTGGTGCATGACCACCACACGGAACAGCCCCTGTTTGGCCATTGAATCGAGCGCTTCGCCTAAGGCCAGCAGTTGCTTGACCTCCATGTGCCCGGTTGCCATGAATGGGCCCGTCGCGCGCGCTGTATTTACGCCAACTATGCCGACTGGACCGCGCCTTCTTTGAAAGGGAAACGGAACAGGATCGCTCGCCAGTTTGTCGGCGGCGGCGTCGCTGCTCATGTAGGGGCGCCATTCGGTGGTCGCTGCCTTGAGTGCGCCGGGAACATAGGCGTCGTGGTTGCCTGGTGTTACCGACACATCCTCAGGGTTACCAAGGGTGCTCAACCAAGCTTTCGCGCTCTCAATTTCATGGGGCAGGGCGATGTTCACCAGATCACCGCAAAGCGCGATATGATCAGGAGCGCTTGCGTGGATGTCCTCAACCAACGCATCCAGATAGTGGTTGGTCATGGAATGTGCTCGATTGCGCTGCCAATTGATGTAGCCGAGCACGCGTTTAGACGCGAGCTGCATGGGTCTTACATCCGGCAGCGGGCCGAGGTGCGGATCTGAAATTTGAACAAGCTTGAACATGATCTGGGATATTTACTGACGCGATCCCAAGTTCAAGTGGTAATGTGCGTTCAAGCCGAATTTTATGGGATTGGCCACAAAACGCGCATACAAAACAGTTAGCCGTTGTAGCCCATGCGAAGGCAAGAGATGACCCGTGGCTGGGACGAATTCAGGGCTGGCTGCCAACGGAAACGTGAATGTGGGCGACGGTGACGGAACCATGCGGCAAACATGATGTGCCTCGATAATTGGGGTTTATACTAGGGTAATTGTGCGAATTAGCTAGATAGCGCTACATTGTAGCTTTACCTAGCGTCGTTCTAGCGGAGTCGCGGCAAAAGAGTATTGTTGATTGCGCAGGGGAGCTATGCGCAAAACGAGGGTGTCAGAGGGGAGGATGCCGAGTGGTAGATGCGGACAGCGGTCACATTAGCCTGAGAACAAAGATTGTTCGGACACTGGTGCACACATTTGCCATGTTCCGCCGGGCCATGACCCTGGGGGTGCGCATTGCTGTGTTTAATCAAGACGGTGAGATTCTGCTGGTCAAACACACGTATCTTAAAGGTTGGTATCTGCCAGGCGGAGGCGTTGATCCGGGTGAAACTCTCGAACAGGCGGCTATCCGAGAACTGCGAGAAGAGGCGGGCATCGTCCCGGTCACGCCGCCTCAGTTTCTTTCCATGCACTTTAATCGCAACGCAACCCAGCGCGACCATGTTGCTTTTTTTGTTGTACGGGACTGGAACCGGGATCCGCACTGGCAAATGCCGGGCCATGAAATCGCTGAGGTTGGCTTCTTTTCTCCAGAATCGCTGCCACAAGGCACTACGCCAGCTACACGCCGCCGTTTGATGGAGGTGCGAAATGCGCAAGATGCCTCTGTATTTTGGTAGAACTGTCTAAAATACTAGGTAAATCACCCTATTCGTGCTCGTGCCCATTTTCTGGCTTTACGCTGAGTAGAGAGCATGCTAACGAAACCGCTCATTTTACATCTGGCAATGTAACGCCACTAGAGGATCCAATATTGGCCAAGCTTGTACTCCGACGACGAATGACCTTGAGCGAGCGCCCTGTGCGTGACGCATGTCGTCGTGGTTTTACAGCTGTTTGCCATAGCCTCTAGGGGACTGTGACCGCTGTGGAGCCGCGAGTTTACGGTTCCAATGATGGTCTTATGATGCTTACTCCCCCTTGGTTTATTCGGCAGGAACTGCCGCAGGACGACGTCGAAATCGATTTGATGCAGGAAGAGGCCTTTGGCCCCGGGCGGTTTGCACGTACCGCGTTTCGCATCAGAGAAGGTGCCTCGGCGGCTGCATCCTTGAGCTTTGTTGGTTTGATCGACGGTGTGTTGGCAGGGTCCGTGCGGTTGACGCCGATCATGATTGGCACAACGCAAGCCATGCTGCTTGGGCCGTTGACGGTCAGCCCTTCCTACAAGAACAGAGGTCTTGGCAAGGCTTTGATGGCGACAGCCCATGAGGCTGCCAAGGCTGAGGGTGTGCCCGCCATTTTGCTCATTGGGGATGCGCCCTATTACGGGCCTTTGGGCTATCAGAAGGTGCCTGAGCATACAGTTGAACTGCCAGGTCCATTTGATCCTGACAGGCTTCTTATTCTTATGCTTCAAGATGGTCCACTGCCTTTTGGCCATGTGAAACCCGGTCATGATCACTAAGATGGCGGCCAGTGTTACCGCCCTTCGCGGTACCACATGGCTGACAGCACGAGAAGCAACAAGGCAAGGCCGAGGAAGCCGGCAAACAAGGGGTACTTTCTAATGCCGTTCAGCACACTTGCGTCTGTGCGCTTCAGGCCAATCCAGCCAGAACCGTGGTAGCTGTTGGCTTCTCCAAGTGCTGTCACGTCCGGCACTGCAAAAGAGGCCGGTGTTGAGCGAAGGCGCGGCGTGCCGCCGTTCGTTGCCTCAACAAGAGGGGCGAGGACGTTGTCAGTCGAGATCACCTCGAGGAACTCTTTCGGGTTCGCTGGTCCCACATTGATCAGCGCCCGGCGTACGCCATCATCCGCCTCGTAGAGCCCAAGCTCTGTTGCGGCGACGGTTTTGCGCCACAGGCCGGGCTCAATGGCTTCCAACTCATGCACTTCCGTCTCCCCAGAAGGGCTGGTCAGAACGACCGGATCAACCTGCTCTGACAAGGTCTGGCGTTCGATCTGCAGTTCCTGACCGTTAGCCTGTAAACGCAGAGCTTCTTCGCTCAGGTCCGGTTCCTGCATGAGCCAGTGGGCTAGGCGGCGCAGCAATGTGACATGCGGGCCTCCTCCCTCGTATCCGCGCGCCCAAAGCCACACATGATCCGAAAGCAACGTTGCCACACGGCCGTCTCCCACACGATCCAGTACCAACAGCGGACGATCATCAGCGCCTGTCATCAGGTTCTGGCCGCTCGTCAGCGTTGAATCTACCAGTCGGAACCAGCGGCTCCATGCGGGCGGACTTTCATCGGCACCGGGCAGTTGTCGGGTGACGGGATGGCGCTCGCCGAGCTCTGAAATTTGAGGGTGGTAGGGCATATCCAGTGTCTGACCGGTGGGTGCGGCGGGCAGAATGCGGCTTAGAGGCGTTTGGTATATGGAGGAGATGTCTGCGTAATCCGGTCCGCCCGACACCAGCACCGCCCCGCCGTTCATGACGAACTGGGCGATGTTGTCGAAATAGAGCAGGGGCAGCACGCCGCGCCGTTCATAGCGGTCGAAAATGATAAGGTCGAACTCGTCAATCTTTACGGAGAACAGCTCACGTGTTGGAAAGGCGATCAGGGACAGCTGATTGATTGGCGTTCCGTCCTGCTTTTCAGGCGGACGCAGAATGGTGAAGTGAACGAGGTCGACGGCGGCATCGGACTTCAGAAGGTTCCGCCATGTACGCTCGCCGGCATGAGGTGAGCCAGAAACCAGAAGAACGCGCAGGTTTTCGCGTATGCCGTCGACGCTGACCACCGACCGATTGTTGATTGTCGTCAGCTCATTGTCGACCGCCGAGATCTCGAACTCATAAAGGTTCTGGCCACCGTGGCCAATTTCGATTGTCACTTCGAACGGTTCGTTGACCTCCACAATGCGGCTTTCCTCACCCGAGCCGTTGTGGCGAATGGTGAGCATGGCGGTTTGATCCGCATCTGCCACATTGCCGGATTGAACGGCCTCCATCATGACGGGTTGGCGGGAGCCAACAAGGCCAAACTTGGGCGCAGAGACAATTCGCAGACGCCGATCAATCTCTTCCGGGTGGCCTGTAATGACCGCATGAAGTGGTGCTTCAAAGCCGAGCTGCGAGGCGCTCTCCGGGACATCATGGATCTGACCGTCCGTAATCACGATCGCACCGCCAATCCGCTCTGGCGGCACATCGGAGAGGCTGTCTGCAAGAGCGCTGAAGAGAACAGTCCCGTCGTTGCGCAGTCCCGTTGCGGTTTCAACGCCCACCTCACGCAGGTCAAAGCCTTCCAGCACCTCGATTTTTTCCGCAATCGCTGCACGTGCCTCTTCAGTGTCTTGCGCGCGGCCATCAAGTTTCTGGCTCTGGCTGCGATCAGTTACCAGCGCGACAACAGTGGAAAGCGGTGTGCGATCCTCCTGATAGAGGGAGGGGTTTGCAATGCCCACGAGAAGCAAAGCCAGCGCGAGCATGCGAAGAAACGCGCCGCGCAGGCCCAGGTAAAACAGCAGGGCGCTTAAGACTAAGGCGAGCACGGAGCCGGTCCCGAGCAACCAGAGCGGAACAAGTGGATCAAAGGAGAGAGACCATATCATGCTTCCATGCTCTCCTATTGTCCAAGCCGCTCAAGCAGAGCGGGAATGTGAACCTGATCGGACTTGTAGTTGCCGGTCATCACGTACATCAGAATGTTGACGCCAACGCGGAATGCCATTTCCCGTTGAGATGGGTCTGGTGGCACTGTCGGAAACAGGTAGGTGCCGTCGCTGTCTATGGCCCAGGCTGAAGCCATGTCGTTGGCCGTGATCAGAATGGGGGATACACCATCACTGACGCGCACGGGACGAGCACCTGATGCGTTTGCCGGTGGCAGAGCCTCCACCCAAAGCGGGCTGCCAGCATAGCGTCCCGGAAAAGTGGAGAGGATGTAGAACGTCTTGGTCAATACGTGGTCCTGAGGGACCGGCTCGAGAGGCGGGACGTCGATGCTCGCCAGCATATCACGCAGCCGGGTGCGAGCGGGTGTGCCGCTAAAGCCACCCGACCCTGAGGAGAGCTGGTCACGGGTATCTATGAGTACTGTGCCGCCGTTCCGCATGTATGCATCAAGCCGGGTAATGGCTGCGTCGCTTGGTGCGTTCATGTCTTCATCAATGGGCCAGTAGAGGAACGGGAAGAATGCCAGTTCATCCTGCTCCAGATTGACGCCTACCGGTGCTTCCGGCTCCAGCGCTGTGCGAGCGGCAAGCACCCGGGTCAAGCCAAACAGTCCGGCCCGGCTGATTTCATCAACGGCGTCATTTCCGGTCAGCACATAGGCAAGACGTGTGTCCAGCGTGGCATCCAGTGCGAAAAAGTCTTCATCGGTTTCCTGGGCCTTTGCGTAGTCCATCGGGAATGCGGCCAAGCTGGCGGCGATCAGCAGGGCGGTTGCCGCACGATGGCCAAAGCGCTGTTGCAGGGCACCTGACATGAAGATCCGGATGAGGGTGTCTAGCAGTGCCAGCACCAGAACTGCGGTAAACAGCGTGCCGCGCAAGTCGAGTGGTTGCTGGTCTGGGTAGGCGCGCACACTGCCCGATGGCGCGCCGCTCAGGTCAATTTGCGTGAGTGTGTCTTCAGGCTTGAGCAGATTGAGTGCCGTGAACGCACCATCGGCACCATAAAGACCCGGCTGATGGTTGCGGGTTGGGCGCAGAGCTGCAAGCGCTGTTTCTTCTACCGGCAGTGCTTCTGGCGGCGGAGTTGTCAGCTGTCCTTTCCCGTTCAGGACGCGAAACGGCGCGAGAACGGTGCTGGACCCGCTGGTTTCTGTTAGTTCAGGCGTGCCGGTGGCTTGTGCGGCTGCATTGCGTGAGATGGCTTGCAGCATCTCTACAAACGCTCCGGAAAGCGGGAGGTTGGACCAGGTTGTATCGGCGGTGACGTGAAAAAGCACGAGCTGGCCGCGACCGCGCCGATCTGCCGTGACGAGGGGAGTGCCGTCTGAAAGGGAGGCCCAGGTCTTGTCCGGTAGCTCCACCGAAGGCTGAGCGAGGACTTGGCGGCTTACGCTCACATCGCGCGGAACGGCAAGCGTCCTGAAGGGGCTCTGTTCGGAGAAACTGCCAATTGGTTGCGGCTGTTTCCATGAAAGTGAACCGCCGAGGGTCCGGTCGCCTCCTCGAAGGCGCACGGGGATCAGGCTGTCCACCTCGGCCGCCATGTTCGGACCCGCAAAACGCACCAGCGTGCCCCCGTTCTCAACCCACTGGGACAAGCGCTCTTCCGCACTAGATGGCAGGGTGCCAATGTTGGCGAGCACCATTACGGTAACGCCTTTATCTATAAGGTCGTCAATGGCTTGGCGCAGGTCGCGGCTGCGAGTTCCTGGTAGGTCCGCAAAGGGGGCCAGCGCACGCGTCAGATAATAGCGCGGGGAAAGCAGGGGCTGTGCTTCTTGGGCAAGGTTGTCGGTGAGGATGCCAACTTTACGGCGTTTCCAGCGTTCATCTACCAAAAACGTGGTGCCGCTGGAGGCCTGACCAACAACATTGATCTGAGCAATATCGTTGCGCAAATCCGAGGGTAGATCAAAGACGGCCTGCGCGCTTTCGGTGCCTGCGTCCAATGTGATCGACTGCTGCGCTATGGCTCTCCCTCTAGAGTCGATGGCCATGAGGGTGTGGACTGATGGTTCACCAGCGCTTAGTCGGGTGACGTCAATCTCCATGGATCCGGCCGAATTGCGCAGATTTTTCAGTGCGATAACTTGGGCATCGGGCTCAAACACCACAACTTCGTCAGCGTTCAGCTGTGCGAGAGCGGAGAGGAAGGCCGCATCCCCTTCTGCTTCAAGCAGGGAGGGCAGCCATACAACAGCGCCTGCCTCGCCTTGTGTGCTTGACGTTTCCAAAAGCTTGGCAACATCTTCGCGGTTGCTTGGCCAGCTGCGCGGCTCCAAAGCCCGGATGTGGTCTCTGGCGCTGGTGGCGTCCGTGAGAGTTGCTTGCTGGCGCTGACCATCGGCGCTGGCGATCACCAAGACCGGCTGGCCGTTTTCGACAGCATTGTGAATGAGAAGGTCGGCGAGGCGTTGCTGCTGGTCCCATGTGTTTGCTGCATCCCAGCCATTGTCGATGATGAGCCATAAGGGATCGGTGCCGCTGACGGCTCGTGTGAGCGGGTTCCAGACGGGACCGGCCAGCGCGAGGATAAGGAGGGCGGCCAGAAGCAAGCGCAGGAGCGTGAGCCACCATGGGCTCTTGTTGGGCGTTTCCTCTTGTTTTTCAATGTCTAACAGCAGGCGAAGCGGCGGGAAAACCGTCTGCAGTGGCCGGGGTGGGGTGAGCCGCAACAGCCACCACAAAACGGGGAGAAGTACAAGGCCCGCAAGCACCCAAGGGGCAGAAAAAGCGAGGGCGGGGAAGAGGCTGCTCATAGGGCGCCTCCAAAAGCACGGTTGTCTGATCCAAGGCGCGCATGCAGGAACAAAAGCGGTTCGCTTGGAGAATGATCCGTGTGATGTTCAATGTAGGACCAACCAGCACGGCGCGCTGTAGTTCTGATCTTGTCCTTGTGTTGAGCAAGCAGCCTGCGGTATTTCTCCTTCCATTCTTCGGCCCGTCCGGCCAGGAGCTTGAAGCCGCTTTCCGGATCCTCAAACTCAACCCGGCCGTTGAACGGGAAGGTTTCTTCAATCGGATCAAGGATATGGACGAGATGTCCCTTTGCGCCAGAAGCGGCAACCTTGCCAATCCATGCGGAAATTTCTTCCGGCGTGTCCAGGAAGTCAGAGATGAGGATTACATCCGAAAACCGGCGGATATGCTGTGCTGAGGGGAATGCCACGGGCGCATCGTGATGCACAAGCGCGGTGGCGATCGTTTCGGACAGGCGGCGGCTTGCTGTCGGGGCAACAAGGTCAGGTACGCCCACACGTTCTCCTGCATCGCCAAGAAGATTGGCGAGTGCGAGCAGGAGCAGGAGCGCCCGGTCCTGTTTGGTGGTTTGGCTCAGTTTAGAGCGAAATTGCATGGAGGGGGACAAGTCAGACCACAGCCACAATGTATGGGCAGCTTCCCACTCTCGTTCGCGCACGTAAAGGTTGCTGTCGCGTGCAGAGCGACGCCAGTCGATGCGTTTGACCGGCTCGCCATTGTGGAACGGCCGAAACTGCCAGAATGTTTCGCCGGGGCCCGAGCGTTTCCGGCCATGCCAACCGGCCGTCACCGTTTGAGCGAGCTTGCTGGCATCCACCAAAAGGTCGGGCAGTGTCTCGGAAAGCGAACGGGCCTTCACGGAAACTGTCATGTTTTCCAGCGAGGTGCCAGCAGTGGGCGCCATTCAATTCCTCCGGTGTGCCAGTGGCTTATATGGATCAGAGCTGTCGCTCGACAATGGTTCTGATAATGCCGGGAACCGTCTGGCCGTCCGCTCTTGCGGCAAAGGTGAGGGCCATACGGTGCTGCAAAACGGGTTCCGCCAGTGCGAACACGTCTTCGATGCTTGGGGCAAGACGGCCATCCAGCAGCGCCCGCGCCCTTACAGTGAGCATAAGTGCCTGACTGGCGCGCGGGCCGGGGCCCCATGCAATGAGGTCTGACAGCGGGTTACCCGCCTCCATCTGATCTGGCCGCGCGGCGCGCACGAGGCGCAAAATGGCTTCGATGACCGCTTCGCCTACCGGGATTTGCCGCACCAACCCCTGAATGCGCATGAGCTCTTCGGCGCCGACCACGGCAGAGACTGCGGCTTCTTCAGCTCCCGTTGTCTCAAGCAAGATCCGGCGCTCGGCTTCAAGGTCAGGATAGTGAACATCTATCTGCATGAGGAAGCGGTCGAGCTGTGCTTCGGGGAGGGGATAAGTCCCCTCCTGCTCCAGCGGGTTCTGGGTCGCGAGCACGTGGAACGGACGGGGCAGGTCGTGACGGTGACCGGCGATGGTCACATGATATTCCTGCATGGACTGAAGCAACGCCGACTGGGTGCGGGGACTCGCACGGTTGATTTCATCGGCCATGAGGAGCTGAGCGAACACCGGCCCTTGAAGGAAGCGGAAGGCGCGGGAGCCGTCAGGCCCTTCCTCCATCACTTCCGAGCCCAAGATATCGGAGGGCATGAGGTCTGGCGTAAACTGAATGCGCCGGGCATCCAGACCCAGCACGGTGCCAAGTGTTTCAACAAGTTTGGTCTTTGCAAGACCGGGGACACCCACCAACAGGCCATGACCGCCTGACAGGATGGTTACGAGGGTGCGTTCCACCACACTCTCTTGCCCGAAGATAACCCGCGCAACTTCTTGGCGAGCCTTGATAATTGCCGCCATCGCCTCTTCGGAGGCCTTGACGATTTCTTCGGGATCCTGCGAGACGCCGGGGGTGTTGGTGTTCATGCGTGCTCCACGGTTTCTACTTTGCTACAAAACGGCCAGTGGGCCAGATTGACCACCCATCATATTGGGTTCAATCTGGAAGTGTTCCATGCAATTTCACGGAGATGTCAAAATTGCGGCATCTAAACAAGTGTCCAATGATTGCCTTAACATGATGAGAACGCAACGTAGTTTTCATGATGGTGATCAACCCTCGGCGCGTTTCACGATTGCAGTTTCCGCAAGAATGCATAGATTTTAAAGGGTGCTCCCGTCTCAGCTCATACTGATGACTGGTTGCAACCCACTGTACTTGCGATTTCAGAGCTTTACCATAGAGACAATCAAAGGAGGAGCGGCCAAGGATGAGCGAACTGAAAATGCCGGCAGGCCTTCAAGCCTTGATTGATCGAGCGGGAGGCGCTGATAAGTCTCTGCCACCTATTGATAAATGGGATCCACCATTTTGTGGGGATCTGGACATGCGGATCGCCAGCGATGGACAATGGTACTATATGGGCACGCCGATTACGCGGCAGGCTTTGGTCAACCTTTTTGCCAGCGTGTTGAAGCGGGATGACGACGGAAAATACTATCTCGTAACCCCAGTTGAGAAGATTGGCCTTACGGTGGACGATGCGCCGTTTCTGGCGGTTGAGATGGACTATCAACCGGGTGAGGATGGCGAAGGCCCGCTCTTTACGTTCAGAACCAATACGGGCGATGTGATAGCGGCAGGACCTGAGCACCCCATGCGGTTTGAGAATGAAGAAGCAACAGGCGGGCTGAAGCCGTACATCCATGTGCGCGGCAAGCTGGAAGCCTTGTTGGCGCGGCCGTTGCTCTATGAGTTGGCGGACCACATGATTGAGCATGACGTTGATGGTGGATCTGTTCTCGGGATTGAGAGTAATGGGGCATTCTTCCCGGCAGAACGACTGGAGGATAAGTGAGCTTGCGCCCTACAAATCTGATGCATGCATCCCCCGGGGATAATCCTGATCTGTATTCGATAGACGGCTTTCGGCAGCGGGCGCAGCAGCGCCTGAACTCCCATGGGAACTGGGTGGGGGGCGACCATCTGCTGAACCCCGATTTCGCCTATTCAGCCGATCAGGAACGCAAGCTGCGTGACGCGGCGGTGCTGATCCTTGCGGTGAACCATGGTCCGGATGCGCGGATCGTACTGACCCAGCGCACCGCTCACTTGCGCTCTCATGCGGGCCAGATCGCGCTGCCTGGCGGGAAGATCGACAAGGAGGATAACGGGCCCATTGCTGCGGCACTGCGCGAGGCGCAGGAAGAGGTGGGACTGGACCCGGCCTGTGTGAACACAATCGGGCCGATGGGCACCTACATGACCGGCTCCGGCTACAAGGTGGTGCCAATCCTCGCCACGGCTTCGACGGAACTCAAACTTACTCCCAATCCGGATGAGGTTGAGGATGTGTTTGAAGTGCCGCTTTCATTTTTGATGAACCCGCAGAACCATTTGACACACTCGCGCGAGTTCGCTGGAAAACAACGCTTTTTCTACGCCATGCCCTATGAGGACCGCTACATTTGGGGGGTCACTGCAGGGATCTTACGCTGCCTTTACAACACGGTATATGCCTGATGCTTCGAGTACTTATCACCCATGGACTTTTGTTCCTTGTTCCCTTCATCGGATACGCAATCTGGCTGTATCTTGGTAAGAAGGCGAAGGAGGACCGCAAGTTCCGTGATGGCCCCATTGCCTGGCTTGCCATTTCCGGTCTAGCACTGGTGGCTGCAAGCTTCATCGTGATGGCGGCGGTGGGTTATGCCCCTCAAGGCTCTCAGTATCGCCCTGCGCAGATGATTGATGGTGTGTTCGTCCCAGGGGGATACGAAGAGCCGAATGGCTGAGTTGATTACCAAGGAATGGCTTGAAACGGATGCCATTCAACGCGTGTTTGATGTTCTGGAACAAGGCGGGGATCGCGCCCGCGTTGTTGGCGGGCCTGTGCGAAATGCCCTTTTGGGTGAACGGGTTGACGACGTTGACATAGCCTGCACCGCCCTGCCGGAGATCACCGTTCAGCGAGCTGAGGCTGCGGGCCTGAAGGCCGTTCCCACGGGCATTGACCATGGTACGGTGACCCTTGTTTGCGAGGGGATACCTTTTGAAGTGACCACTTTGCGCGAGGACGTTGAAACCAACGGGCGTCACGCAGTTGTCCACTTTGGCCGGGACTGGGCACGGGACGCTGCCCGGCGCGATTTCACCATGAATGCGCTCTACGTCGACCGGGAGGGGGTGCTTTTTGACCCCCTTGGCGGGGTTGAGGACTGCTTGAACCGGCGTGTGCGCTTTATCGGCGATGCCGTCCAGCGTATTCGCGAGGACAATCTGCGCATCCTGCGGTATTTCCGGTTTTTCGCGACCTATGGTGTGGGGGCGGCTGACCCAATTGCCATTGCGGCTTGTGCTGCTGAAAAGCAAGGGATTTCAGAGCTTTCTGCTGAACGCGTCACCAAGGAACTGAGCCGACTTTTGGAAGCGCCGCGGGCGGCTGAGGTTTTGCAGCTGATGGATGGCAACGGCATTCTTGAGTTGGCGCTGGGCGAGCCCACAAGCCTTGACCGGGTTCTGGCATTGATGGTTGCAGAAGCGGCGCTCGGCCGGCAGGGGGATAAAGACCTGCGGATGGTTGCGTTAAAAAATGAAAGGATTTGCGCTGGTTTGCGTTTTTCCGGGATTTTCTGCAAGCGTGAGGAGCGTGCCAATGCAGCCCGCCATGCGTTGGCCCGAAATGGGCTGGATGAGGTGCATCTGAAGTCGCTGATGGTGGACTTATCCCCCCAGGCGGTGTCGGATGGTATTCTTCTTTCCGCATTGGAAGTTGAGAGCCCAGAGGCACTGCGGGCACCGCTCGCCTTTGCCGAAAGTTGGGAGGTGCCGACCCTTCCACTTGCCGGTCGGGATCTGATCCAAGCCGGTCTTGCACCTGGCCCCCGGATTGGCGAGTTGTTGGCGGCGGCGAAGGAGAGCTGGAAGGCCTCTGACTATCAGAAGGGGCGAGAGGTGCTGCTTGCTGAGGTGTTGGAAGCGGAGGAGCAATGACAGTTGAGCTGCGCGGTCATCACCTGTTGTGCATGCTGACCTTTGTGGGCAAGGGGTATAACCCGGCGTTCACCGCGAACTACGTGCGGATTGTTGAACGGCTGAACACGGGAGAGGACATCCGGCTGGTTGCTGGCCCCGATGACATCTGTCAGTGCCTGATTGCAACGGAAGACGAGCCGCACTGCTTCAACGACAGCGTGAATGAGCGCGACGCGAGCGCCATTGAGCAGGTGCAGAAGGTTCTGGGCCGGGCTTTGCCTATGGGTGAAGCATTTTCACTTTCCGGTCCGGAGATTGCGAAGTTGCGCGCGGCCTATCAAGAGGGGCGGATGCAGCAGGCGTGTGGCGGCTGCGAGTGGCAGGAAACGTGTCGTACCATCGCACGGCGGGGCTTTCCCGGCGCGTGTCTCCAATAAAAAACACATCTGAGATACTTTTATTCCAGCGTAGCCTGACTATATCCGAGAGTAGATCGGTTTTTGTCTTGTTACTGCAGGAAACACATGCGTTTTTTTACTAAATCTCGGCGGGTACTGAGCCTGTTGATCTTGTCAGTCGCCGTTATTTTTGTAACAGCCGAGTTCGCGGAAGCGAAACGTGGCTTCAGCTTCGGCAGCCGGGGGTCTCGCACCTATACCGCACCGAAGACGACCAACACAGCGCCGCAGACCCAGCCATTGCAACGGTCCATGACGCCCAACAATCAGGCCACTCAGCCTGCCGGTGCAGCACAGCAGACCCGGACCCAGCAGGCCGGTGCCGCAACCCAGCAGCGTCGTGGCATGTTTGGTGGCGGCTTCATGGGCACCATGCTGGGCGGCTTGATGCTTGGCGGTTTGATTGGCATGCTGATGGGCCACGGCCTCGGCGGCTTTGCCGGTTTCATGGGCCTCTTGTTCCAGCTGCTGCTGATTGGCGGCGCGGTGTGGCTGTTGATGCGTTTCTTGCGCTCGCGCCAGCAACCGCAGGCGGCAGGTGCCGGACACGGCTATGCGCCGCACCCGAGCCAGAACTTCGAGTTCAATGACGCTGGTGGCGCACGGGCTGGCAGTTCTGTGCCCAATGCAGGTGCGCGCCCGATCCACGAGGAGCAGGCCGCACCGGCTGCAGAAAGTGCTACCCCGGCAGACGATGAAGTCGGCCTGACCGCTGATGACTTTGACCGTTTCGAAGAGATGCTGACCACGGTGTGGACTGCTTATGGCAACGAGGACTATGGTGCCATCCGTCAGCTGACCACGCCGGAAATCATGGGTTACTTCGCTGAGGAGCTGGGCCAAGCGGCGTCCAACGGCCTGATCAACGAGGTGCGCGACATCAAGTTGCTTCAGGGCGACCTTTCTGAAGCGTGGCGTGAGGGCGACCAAGACTTTGCAACGGTTGCCATGCGCTATGAGTCCATTGATGTGACCCGCGAACGGGCCACCAACAAGGTGGTTGAGGGCAACCCGGAGGTGCCGGAAGAGCGCACCGAAATCTGGACGTTCGTCCGGCAAGCGGGTGAACCTTGGAAGCTATCTGCCATTCAGCAGCCATAAGCTGAAACTCAGACTGAACCCAAATTGCGACTTTAAGGCCCCGCCTCTGGTGGGGCTTTTTGTTCCTAGCGCGTTTGCTGCAACGGCGGCGGGGTCTGGTTTGTCTTGCGCGCCTGCACCAGAATTTGAATGGCTCTGCCGCTGAAGCTTCCTCCTGCGAACCCGATGACTGAGGCATACAGGGCGATGGCTAGCGAGGTGGTTGCGGCGGTTGGGGCGACTGCGGAGAAAACACCGTAGCCGAAGTTGCTCCAGAACGAGAGCATGATCATGGCGAAGGTGGCCCATTCACCGGCAAGCTCCACCTTGGGGCCGTAAATGCCGCCGATCTGGCCGCGTTGCCACGAAAAGAAGAGCAAGCCCCCAAGGCCGCCAAAGCCCAGAAAACTGCTCCACGCCAGTGCCGGGTGGGGGAGTGCTGCAATGTATGCCGCAGACAGAATTCCAAGGAGCGGCAGGATCAGGAAGGACTTGATGGACGTGCAGCGGGGCTTTGTTGCTCTGAAGCCGATGACGCAGAGCAGTACGAAGAGCGGCCAAACCCACCATGGGGCGCCTGTAAAAATTTGCAGAAGCATTGTGTTTTCGTGTCCTGAGTTGTGAGAGTGAACGGGGTGTTACTCTGTCAGGACGAGCTGGACACCTGGCGCTTTACCATGAAGGCGTCCCAAGCGTGGAAGGCAATTGCGATGCCCCAGCCTAGAGCGGGCCAGACAACCCAGAAGTAGTCAGGGTTGGTGACCAGATTGATGAGCGTGAGCAGGGCCATCACGATCAGGTAGCGCGAAAAATGCCCTTTGAATGAGTTGACGGTTTCCTGCTGCTCGTTTTTGGCGTCATAGGCGCGCACAGCGGCCAGCATGGCGGGTGTGGGCTCTGTGTTTTCGTGGGTGTCTGGATGCGTCATGTGAGGTGTCTCCCGCAGATCGGCAAAGTTGATCTCTAATGCGGAGGCCAGGCACTTCAAGGTTTCGGTGCTTGGGTTGGCACCATTTTCAATACGCTGCAAAGTGCGGGTACTGACGCCTGCCATCTCGGCAAGCTGCTCTTGCGACAGCCCTTTTTGCTGACGTAGCTCTTTCACCTTCATTACCTCTGGCCCCCTTCGAACGCCTCGATCTTTCGCATTTGGCGGGAAAAACACCACGACACGAACCCGACACAACCCCGACAGTGGCCCGAACTTAACCCGCCTTGACGCAGACAAACAGAAAAATCTGATCGCAGGCATGCCGTAAGTTGGGCCAGCAGGGAGGTCTTTGACTTAAACAGCCAAAGGGGTCCACTCCTCCATCTGAGGGGGACGTTTATGCGGATAAGGAAACAGCGCGGCTTGGGAAGCTGCGCTGCTGGGTGTTTGCGGGGCAAGAAGTGCAGGCTGTTATGCGAGGGACAGCTGGACCGCGATGTTGTTGCGGGTTGCGTTGGAATAAGGGCAGACTTCGTGCGCAGCGGCGACGACTTCTTCAGCCAGTGCCTTGTCCAGGCCCGGAAGGGCGACCTTCAGTGCAACCTCAAGACCAAAGCCGCCTTCGGAGCGAGGGCCGATGCCAACGGTCGCTTCCACATTGGCATCGGCCGGGATGGTCACGTCGGAACGCTGAGATGCGACGAACTTCATGGCCCCAATGAAACACGCGGCGTAGCCAGCTGCAAACAGCTGCTCGGGGTTGTTGCCCGCACCACCGGCGCCGCCCAGCTCCTTCGGGGTGGACAGGTTCAGTTCGAGAGAACCGTCCAGAGTCTTGGCGGTGCCGTCGCGGCCACCGGTTGCAACTGCAGCGGTTTGATAAAGAACGTTCACAGACATGACTATCTCCAGCTTGGTAAAGGGTGGTAAATATCGGTAGCGATTAGATCGTGTACGATATAAATACGGGCGACGGTGTTGCGTTGTCAATAAGATTTTGAAATAATCGTGTGCGATGTAATGGCGATGAGCATGCCGCTCCCCCAGAAAGACGGTCGGATGTCAGAAAAGAACAAACAGCAAGGCTTGGTAACAGAAGGCTGCGAAAGCGAAGAGTTTCAAAGGCTTGCGCTTGATAGCCATCTTTGCTTTGCGATCTACAAGGCGAACCACGCCTTTAACCGCTTTTACAAGCCTCTCATGAAAGAGCTGGGCATTACCTACCCGCAGTACATCACGCTCCTTGCGCTTCTTGAGAAGGATGGCCAGCGGGTAAGCGACTTGGGCGAGACGCTGTTTCTGGAATCGAACACGCTGACACCTCTCCTCAAGCGGCTTGAAGAGATGGGGCTGGTGAAGCGGGAACGGTCGGCCAAAGACGAGCGTCAGGTGATCATTAGCCTGACGGCGCAGGGCAGGGCGCTTGGGCAGGGCATCTGCGAAGTGCAACGATGCGCCGTCGAGGGTCTTGAGATGAGCATGGACGATGTTCAGCATCTGGTGCGTGAGTTGAATAGGGTACAGGAAATGCTGGTGAAAGCGGGCCGGTAGAGCGAAACGGCAGACACTCGCCGAGGGGCAGCGGCGCGAGCACCTGATGCCAGCAAGGCAGAGAACAGCGGGGCTGCATTCGTCTGAGGTTTCCGGCTTCGGGTCGCCGCTAATTGCCAGTCTATGAATGCCGTCCGGCGCATGTTGCCTCTGCGGGCGTCTAGAGCTATCTATCAATAGATAGGCTGCGGTGGTCTGGCTGCGGTGGTCTGGCTGCGGTGGTCTGGCTGCGGTGGTCTGGCTGCGGTGGTCTGGCTGCGGTGGTCTGGCTGCGGTGGCCTGGCTACGGTGGTTCTGGCGACGATGGTTCTGGCTGCAGTGGTCTCGCGACAGGTGGCGTGTCGTGTTTGGGCGTACCTAGCTTGGTCAGGTCATGGTGACGGGGTTTTGCCGGTGCCCAGCCGGAAAGCCGCTTGTTTAAAGCACCGCTGGTTCGAGGTGTTCTGCTGGGAACAATTAGTGGCTCTTGTCAGAGCATTGGTGGCTACCGGGAATAGTGCGAGATGGCAAAGACAGAAAAGACGACTGTGGAGCGCATTGTGGAAGCTGCTGAAAGCCGGATCCGCACCGCTGGATTCCATGGGTTTTCCTTCCGGGATGTGGCTGGTGATGTGGGCATTAAAAGCGCCAGCGTGCATCACCACTTTCCCACCAAGGATGCGCTCGGGGCTGCCGTTGCTCGCTCTTACACGGACCGGTTCCTGAGGGCTCTGGGCGATCCGGGGGATGAAAGCCGCGGGCCTGAGGAGCTTCTTGCTGCATATGCCGGGTTGTTTCGCCGCGCGCTGATGGTGGAAGGCAAGATGTGCCTTTGCGGTGTGCTGGCCGCCGAAAGCGCAGGCCTTTCTGCGCCGGTGCAGCTGGCGGCAAGAGACTTTTTCCAGCGTAATCTGGCGTGGCTGAAGGGGGTTCACAGCCGCCAGTTTCCAGGTGCTGCTGAAGACGCCATTGAAGCGGAAGCCCTGCGAACGATCGCGTTGATGGAGGGGGCCATCGTGACCGCGCGGGCCCTGGACGATGTTGGGGTGTTTGACGTGCTCACCCAAAAGGGCTCACTAGGTGGCCTTGCGGTGCTCCAAAAGGCTTAAGAGTGCAACCATGACAATGCCGTAGAGCACATGGCCAACAAGTGCGACCCATGTGATGCCGGTGAAGTTCAAGAAAAAAGGCAGGCCCGCAACCGCTGTAATGCCGCCAATTGCAAACACCCAAAGGCCGAAGCCATAGATGGCGGAGGGAAGGAACCAGTTGGTGTCGCCAAAGATCATTCGCCAGATTGGCGCGAAGATGTACATCCAGCCAATGGGATAGCCGATGAGGCCGACAAGGTAGAAATGCACGAAGTATCCAGCAAAGTCGTTGCTCGGCAGGCCAAGGGTGCTTAGCAGGCTGCGCGCCAGACCGTGCGGCGACAGGTTTGCAAAGCCAAGGCCCGGACTGAGGACCTGGCCCCAAAAGTCAAAGGCGATGGTTGCAAAAAAGCCGGAGATGAACATGGCACCAAGCGTTGCGAAACTGAGTGAGGGAAGAACCCCTGCCAGCTTTCGTGGTGACGGGTTGCCAGCCATTGCGTCATTCCCCTTCTGTGCCGTGCTCTAGAAACCGCTTTTCAAGACCGGAGTGTGTTCCTCGATCTCATGGCAGGGTGGCAGCGCGCCACCCAAGCCTCAAGCCTTGCTTTTCTGTAGGGCGAAGGGCCTCCACCGCCATGAAAGCAGGTGTTCAAAGCACTAGTGTGGCACTTTGGGCGTGAAAATCTCCAAGGGCTGGGAAACACCTTTTACAGAATGCGGACCGAGCCCTTCCAGCTCGTAGCTCACGAGCCGGGCCACGGGTTCTGTAACCAGCAACGGTCTTTTCAAGGATTTGGTGAGACTTTCAACCCGTGAGGTGACGTTGACCGCCTTCCCGGTCACGGTGAAATCAAGACGCTGCGGGGCACCAATGTTGCCGAAGAAAACCTCCCCCGAGTGCAGGGCAATGCCGGTGCGCAAGGGACGCCACCCCGAAATGCCGGGCAGGGCTTCCTTATCATTATTGAGGGTTTCGAGGCGCTGCAGTGCGGAGTTTGCGGCTGAAAGTGCCGCCTCTGCCGCTGCGCTGTCGGTGTCGAACTGGTCGAAAGGAAATACGGCCAGCAGGCCATCGCCTATGTACTTCAGCACTTCTCCGCCATGGTCAATCACCGCCCCTGCGAGACACTCGAAGTATCGGTTCAGCACTCGCAGCATTTCGCTGTTTTCCAAACGGTCCGACAGATCTGTTGAGCCGCGCAGGTCTGAGGCCCAGATGATGGCGTTGATGGGCTCCCCCGAGCCGCGCTTGATGTTGCCAGCCAATACCTTTTGGCCTGCCGCCTCGCCCAGATAGGTGTTCATGACGTTTCGGGCGATGCGCTTGATGGCATGGCGGCCCACATGCAGGGCAAAAAGGTCCAAGAGGATGCGGATGGAGGCGAACTGGTCCTTGGTAAAGCCGCCTTCCTGATCGGTGGAAAAGGTGACGGTGTGGTGCAGCTTGCCACCCGTTTGCATGGGGAGCGCGGCATATTCCGTATGCCCCAAATCCCTCAGTTCCCGCATCAATGGGCTGAGTTTTTCTTCCGGTTGGTTTGGAAGGTACTGGTGAAACTCTTCGCCAAACTCAATGCAGCGATAGAGCGGGTTCTTGCGGTAGGAATCCGTTTGCAAAACCGCTTCTTCCACCTTGAACTCGTCGCAATAGCCTTCCCTGCGGTTCCAATGCCAGCCATAGGCATAAAGCTGCGGGTGGAGCGTGCCCATGTGCAAGGTGGAGCGGATGATTGGAAAGCCTGCGCCCACAAGGCGATGCATGAAGGCGTTGTAAAGGTCCAGCAGGTCTTCCTCAAAGTTTGCCCCGTGCAGCAACCACCGTTTCAGGTCCAGTTCTGTGAGCGGCGTGAAGGCAGCTTCGTTGATCTGCTTGCGATGCATCACAAAAACGGAGGACGGATAGGTGTGGGTGATGCGGGTTTCTTGCTCTGTCATTGCCTGGTTCCATGAACGCGGTGAAGCCACCTTGTTATTTAGTCTTCTGGAGGCACTAAGAAAATGGGTGGCCTTGCAGAACAGTTTTAATCGTCGCCCACAAACTCGCCTGTAACCTTGAGGCCATCGATCTGGGTTTGGCCTTCCTCCTTGTAGATGCGGCGCGGATAGGCCCCGGCATGGGTGATGAGGTGTTCTGCGAGTTGCTCGGAGTGGGTGACAATCCAGATTTGCGCTCGCTCGGCGGCCTGCGCAATGACCTTGGCGAGTGGTTCCAGCAAGTCTGGGTGGAGGCTTGTTTCCGGTTCGTTGAGCGCCACGAAAGCAGGCAGCCGATAGGACAGCAGACCGCCAAGAAGGGCCAGATATTGAAGCGTGCCGTCCGACAGCTCTCTTGCCGGGAAGGGGCGCTGGATTTCGGGCGTCTCTAGGGAAAAGCGGCAGTCCTGACCATTGGCCTCAATCAGCAGGCGGCTGCCGGGAAAGGCATCTTCCACCGCCATGTAAAGCGGGTGGGCGTCCTGCCGGATTTCCTTCAAGGTGGCGTAAACAGCTGCAAGGTCGCTGCCATTGGAGGACAAGGTGGGCGTGGTGACATTGGCGCTTGGCTGGCGCAAGGGGCTGTCCTTGTCTGTGCGGAAGCTATGGTAAAACCGCCATTCAGCCAGTGTGTGGCGAACCACATCCAGCTCGGGAAAGCGAGCGCCGTCGCGAATGTTGGCAAGGGCTGTCTCTGAGCTCAGCAGCTCGTTGTCATAGGTGACGCGCTCACCATCGCTCGCTCGCAGGAAGACGCTTGGGCCTTTACGCTGCATGAGGCATACAGGTCTGCGTCCCGTCAGGAGGTTCAGCTCCTCCTCCTTCACCATTGTTTCGAGGGGAAGCGCTGGATCGGAAATGGGGTTTGGAAGGCCCAGGGTGATCTTGTAGGAGAGGTCGCCCAGATCGGCGCGCAAACGGATCTGCGCCTTGTCATGAACTTTGCGGCCCCCGGCCCACATGACGCTTTCCACGCCGCCATCCTCTGACACGGCGCGGGTGATGCGACCAAGAGCGGCCTGCTGGAGAAGTTCCAGAGACTTGTAAAGATTGGTCTTTCCGGTGCCGTTCTTGCCAATGAATACGTTGAGGGCCCCCACGCGCATGAAGATGGAGCGCACTGACCGGTAGTTTTCAATGCCGATGGCAGAAAGTGGAGGCATGCCCATGGAACGGATCCGCAGAAGTTGAGGACGGGAAGGGATGAGCATACAAGCAGATGGCCACCATGCAAGGGCGAGAGACCTTCGAAAACGCTCTGTTCACGGTAAGGTCAGCCTGCAGGCATTGATTGGCGGATTTGGCGTGCTTACCTCGTAATAGTCACTAGGATTTCGTTTGGGCGGCTTCAGTGGCCGCCTGCCGTTTTCAAGAGGAGTTCGTCATGAGTCTGCTGTCCACTGCTGCCGTAACCCGCACTGAAACTGACAGTTTTGGTCCTTTGGAGGTGCCAGTGGACAAGTATTGGGGCGCGCAGACAGCCCGTTCCTTGATCAACTTTCCCATTGGGATCGAAAAGATGCCGGTGCCATTGGTGCATGCGCTGGGCGTGGTGAAGCTGGCCGCCGCTGCCATCAACGAACAAGAGGGGCGGCTGGAGCCAAGGCTTGCAGGGGCGATCAAGCAGGCGGCGCAGGAGGTGGCCAGCGGGCGCTGGGACGAGCACTTTCCACTTTCCGTGTGGCAGACGGGCTCTGGCACCCAGTCCAACATGAACGCCAATGAGGTGATCGCCAACCGGGCGATTGAGATTCTCGGCGGGGAGGTTGGTTCCAAGAACCCTGTGCACCCCAACGACCATGTGAATTTGGGTCAGTCTTCAAACGACACATTCCCGACCGCCATGCACATTGCTGCGGCCGTGGAAATCAACACCAAGCTGCTGCCTGCCCTGCGCCATTTGGAGGATGCCCTTCAGGCCAAGGTGGAGGCATTTGCAGACATCGTGAAGATTGGCCGGACGCACACACAGGACGCAACCCCCCTGACACTTGGGCAGGAGTTTTCCGGTTATGTGGCGCAGCTTCGCCTATCGCGCGAGCGGCTGGAGCAGGCGCTGGTGGGGCTTTATCGGCTGGCGCAAGGCGGCACTGCGGTGGGAACGGGCATCAACTCCACGCCCGAGTTTGCCGCAAGCTTTGCCGCGAAGGTCGCAGAGGTGACGGGGCTTCCCTTCAAGACGGCGGAGAACAAGTTTGAGGCGCTGGCGACCCACGACGCCCTTGTGTTTGCCCATGGTGCGCTGAACACCCTCGCGGTTTCCCTGATGAAAATTGCAAATGACATTCGCTTTCTCGGGTCCGGTCCGCGTTCCGGCTTGGGCGAGATTTCTCTGCCTGAAAACGAGCCGGGGTCGTCCATCATGCCCGGCAAGGTGAACCCCACTCAGGCTGAGGCACTGACCATGGTCTGCGCCAAGGTGATGGGCAATGAGACCACGGTGACGGTGGCCGGTGCGACCGGGCATTTTGAACTTAACGTGTTCAAGCCGGTGATTGCGGAGAGCGTGCTGCAATCCATTCAGCTGATGAGTGATGCCATGGTGAGCTTTGCCGACCGCTGTGTGGTGGGCATCAAGGCCAACAAGGACCGCATCGAGGAGCTGGTGGAACGCTCGCTCATGCTGGTGACGGCGCTTGCGCCCAAGATCGGTTACGACAAGGCAACCGAAATCGCCAAGGCCGCGCACAAGAACCATACCACCTTGCGTGAGGAGGCCCTGCGGCTTGGCTATGTGACGGCGGATGAGTTTGACCTGATCGTGCGTCCGGAACTGATGGTGATGCCGAGATAGGCCCCATGGTCGGCGTTCAATGCGGGACAGGGGCACGCTGGTGCGTGCCCGTTTTGCGCTGGATCCCGGATTTGCGTTTCGCTTTCGCGTCACTTGTCCGGGATGACGCAAGTGGGGTGAGGTGGCTTAGGGCCACTTCACTACTGGAGGCATGGAGGAGAGGATGGAGGCAACGTTGCCGCCGGTCTTCAGCCCGAAGATGGTGCCGCGGTCGTACAGCAAGTTGTATTCTACATACCTGCTACGACGCACGAGCTGCTCCTCACGCTGCGCCTCGGTCCATGGCTTGAGGTAGTTCGCACGCACAAGCTTCGGGTAGATCTCAAGGAAGCTGCGGCCAACGGACTTGGTAAAGGCAAGGTCCGCATCCCAGTCGCCGGTGTTGTGGTAGTCGTAGAAGATGCCGCCGATACCGCGCGGTTCGTTGCGGTGCTTGAGGTAGAAGTAGTCGTCGCACCACTTCTTGTAATGCTCGTAGTCGGCACCGTTGTGGCCGTGACACGCCGCCTTCATGGCCTCATGGAAGGCGATGGTGTCCGGGTCTTCCTGTGTGCGGCGGGCATCGAGAACCGGGGTCAGGTCAGCGCCGCCACCAAACCACTGGCGTGTGGTGACCACCATGCGGGTGTTCATATGCACCGCTGGCACATTTGGATTGTGCATATGAGCAATGAGGGAAATGCCGGAGGCCCAGAAACGCGGGTCTTCATTGGCTCCGGGGATCTGGCCGCGAAACTCCGGCGAGAACTCCCCGTGCACCGCTGACACGTGGACGCCCACCTTCTCGAAGACGCGGCCCTTCATCATGGACATGACGCCGCCGCCGCCCTTGGCACCGGTATGATCGGTGCGCTCCCATGGTGTGCGCTCGAAACGCCCGGCAGGCTGATCGCTCAAGGGGCCGTTCTCAACGGCAATGTCGTCCTCCAGCTTCTCGAAGGCAGCGCAGATCTGATCGCGCAGCTCGGAGAACCAGCGGGTGGCGGTTTCCTTTTTCTCTTCGATGTTGGAGGGGATCGGTCCGCCGCGCTCACTCATGACATGCTCCGAAAACATTTGGTTTATTTAGAATTGTTCTCAACTAGGTGAAAATGCGGGTTGGTTCAAGCAGTAGTTTGGCCGCAGTCACGCAAAGCCATCCGTCTGGCGCAGGGCTTCGCCCAGAACCATGCCCGCCGAGATCGCCATGTTGAGGGAGCGCATGCCGTTCTTCATTGGGATGAGCAGACGATGGTCGGCAGCATGGTGCACATCTTCTGGCACACCCGAACTCTCCCGCCCCATGAGCAGAATGTCGCCGGGTTGGAACATGAACGCCGTGTAGGGCTCGGCTGCCTTCGTGCTCATGAGAACGAGGCGTCGCCCTTCTTGCTGCTGCCAGGCGCGGAAAGCATCCCAGCTGATATGGCGTTGCAGCTTGGCGCGCTCGATGTAGTCCATGCCTGCGCGTTTCAAAGCGTGATCGGAGAGGGGAAACCCCGCGGGCTCGATCAGGTGCAGTTGCACGTCCATGCAGGCAGCGAGGCGGAGCAGGGTGCCTGTGTTTTGGGGAATGTCGGGCTGGTATAGCGCAATGTCTGGCATGACGGCTCGCTGGACAAGATGTTCGTTTCTGGTTGGCGACCATGATAGCGGTGGGTCCCTGCCGACATAAGGGCCGTTCACGGGAAAGCTGTTGACTTGTTTTGAGGGGCAGAGCCGAAGGTGTGTTGCGAACAGGGAACACTCATATGTTGCAATTTTGCAACGCGCCTGATTTTGTTCGTTTTTCCGCTGCGTCAGCACTGGCCAGTTCTCGGGGAATTGTTTAGGAACAACCCCGTAGCGGACAACGGCTTCGAATCTCTAGCGTATCGCAGAGGATTGGGCCTCACTGCCGGCGCCCTGCCGGTAAAACTGAGTGATTAGTAAGGGGAGACAATACATGACAGATACTATTGTACATGTGCTGGGCCATGTTTCCTCTGGCGCGACTTGCCCTCTCGGGGCGCTGACACGCGCTTAAGCCCACCCACTCGCTCTAAACAGCTTCACAATCTCACTACATCTATCGGGTAGAGGCAGATAGCTTCCCTTTATGGGAGAGGTGTCGCTGTTCTCTGCCCGCCTCGAAAGAGACAGAACCATGATTACTAGCGTGCTTTTGGCGCACTTGGCGTTAAGGGCTGATCCGCTGCTCAATAAAGAGCCGCGGTACGGCCGCCGCTTCTCTGAAGAAGAAGCATTTAAACAACCCAGTTTGTTCAACAGAGGGATTGCTTTTCTTGGCATGACTGTTGGCGTTGCTCTGCTTGCCTTTCTGCCGGCACTCTTGGCCGTCTTTTTTGGGCTCGACAGTGCGGAGCGCAACGGCCAGGTCATGACAGGTGAGCAAATCAGGTCCAGTATGGTGGATAGCCTGTTAGGCGCTGTCGTCGTCGGGCTTGGTATCAGCAGCTTCGTCTGGGCCTTGGCGCAAGGCCCAAATCCCTCTCGGGACAAATATGAGAGCGATGAGCGGATGCGGTAACGCATCTGCTCAAGTCCAGCCGGAAGGCTTTAGAATAAGACTTTAAGGAAGCCTCGATGTTCTCTCGATTTGAAGGGTTAGTGGACCCGTTCAATACTTCAGAAGTGAAGACGCCCCCTTCCACTTTTTGGGCGTTCATATGGTACTACACGAAGCCGTTTGCCCCTCTGTTGGCACTGGCTTCGTTCTTTGGGGCTTGTATTGCCGTTCTTGAAGTAACGATTTTCACGTTTCTTGGAGATCTGGTGAACTGGATTGGAACGGAGGACCCGTCCACCTTCTTCCAGAACAACTGGCCGCACCTGCTCTGGATGGGCTTTGTCGTGCTTTTGATCATGCCCGTGGTTGAGGCCATCTGGCAGCTGGTGTTCCATCAGGGCATCGTGGGGAACTTCCCCATGCTGATCCGCTGGCAGGGGCACCGCTATCTGCTGCGCCAAAGCCTGCCGTTTTTTCAGAACGACTTCGCCGGACGTGTTGCCAACAAGTTGATGCAGAGCGCGTTGGCAGTGCGCGAAGTGGTGACCCGGATTGCCGACATCTTCGTCTACGTGGTGGTCTATCTGACGGCGGCAGTGTTTGTGTTGGCATCGGCTGACTGGAAACTGGCTTTGCCGTTGGTGTTCTGGCTGCTTGCCTATCTGGGTGTGCTTTACTACTTCGTGCCGAAGCTGAAGGACATCTCGCGGCAGCAGGCTGATGCGCGTTCGGTGATGACAGGTCATGTGGTGGATGCCTATACAAACATCTCCACCGTGAAGCTGTTCTCCCATGCGGAGCGTGAAGAGGACTATGCCAAGGCCTCCATGAAGGACTTCATGGATCCTGTGCATCGGCAGATGCGCAATGTAACCCTGCTCAACATCGCCCTGACCAGCATCAACATGCTGCTTCTGTTCGCGGTTGGGGCCACATCCATTGGCCTTTGGAGCTATGCCCTTGTAACAACAGGAGATATCGCCATCGCCATTGGTCTGGTGCTACGTTTGCAGGGCATGTCTCAGTGGATCCTTTGGGAAGTGGCGGGTCTGTTTGAAAACGTTGGTACTGTTCAAGACGGTATGGCGACCCTGTCCAAGCCGCGTGAAGTTGTTGATGTGAAAGATGCCAAGGACCTTGTGGTTCAGGATGCTGGGATCGAGTTCCAGAACGTGCGCTTCCACTATGGCAAGGAAAAGGGCGTGCTGGAAAATCTGTCGCTCTCCATCAAGCCGGGCGAGAAAATCGGTCTGGTGGGGCGTTCCGGAGCAGGGAAGTCGACCTTGATGAACCTGCTGCTGCGGTTCCATGATCTGGAAGGCGGCAAGATTACCATCGACGGGCAGGACATCTCGCAGGTCCGGCAGGAAAGTCTGCGTCAGGCGATCGGTGTGGTTTCGCAAGATACCTCGCTGTTGCACCGGACAATTCTGGAGAACATCACCTACGGCAAGGAAGGTGCGTCTCTGGAAGAAGCGACGGAGGCCGCTCGCAGAGCGCATGCACTGGAGTTCATTCAGGAGCTGCGCGACAAGGAAGGCCGAACCGCCTTTGATACGCTCGTAGGTGAGCGTGGCGTGAAGCTCTCAGGAGGCCAGCGCCAGCGTGTCGCCATTGCGCGTGTGCTGTTGAAGGATGCGCCGATCCTTGTTCTTGATGAGGCCACCTCAGCTTTGGACTCCGAGGTCGAGGCGGCCATTCAGGAGAGCCTGTTCGAGCTGATGCAGGGAAAGACCGTAATTGCTATTGCGCACCGGTTATCTACGATTGCTGCGATGGATCGACTGATTGTGATGGATCAGGGAAAAATCGTAGAAATGGGGCCGCACGAGGAGCTTTTGGAGGCTGGAGGCATCTATTCCAACCTTTGGCAGCGTCAATCTGGTGGTTTTTTGTCGCAGATTGCGGCGCAATAACTGCGAGTCAGAATGAATCAACCTATAGCCGTCGCAGAAAAAACTGCGGCGGCTTGCCCTAGGGGCGCTTGAAAATGCACGACTTTCTTACTAGGTAATTGGTCGTTGGAAGTGTTCTAATCCACCGAATTGCGTAATTTTCCCAATTTTGATGCGACAATAAGTCCACTTTTCGCCGTGGTCGCTGGACAAGTGCGCGCGTTAATGTCAGATAAACCACGCTAATATAATTGCGTATTTCGCGCATGGGCGCCTACAGCTAATTCACAGTCGATTTACATCGAAAAACATCGAGTGAGGGCTTGGTGGGGCGTTGAGAATTTAACCTGTTTCGAGAGGACGCGACCTTGGAACACTCTGAAACGGCAGAACCAAACCGCCGCGACTTTCTATACCTGGCAACAGGTGCTGTGGGAGCAGTTGGCGTGGGTGCAATCGCCTGGCCTTTCATCCACCAGATGAACCCGGATGCATCGGCATTGGCACTGGCGTCTATTGAAGTTGATGTGTCAGCCATTGAGGTTGGACAATCCATCACCGTCACATGGCGCGGTAAACCAGTTTTCATCCGCCAACGTACTGACAAAGAGATCTCCGAGGCGAACAGCGTGCCTGTTTCCGACTTGCCGGATCCAATTGCACGCAATCTCAACCTCGAAGCCAACGCTGAAGCGACCGACGTTAACCGCTCGGCGGAAGGTAAAGAGCCATGGCTTGTCATGGTTGGCATTTGTACGCACCTCGGTTGCGTGCCATTGGGAGAAGCAGGCGACTTTGGTGGCTGGTTCTGCCCATGCCACGGATCTCACTATGACACCGCTGGCCGTATCCGTAAGGGCCCCGCTCCGGAAAACATGCTGGTGCCCCCTTTCGCTTTCGTTGACGACGAAACAATTCGCATCGGCTAAACGGATCAAGTCTGGAGGCAGCTATGGCTGGGCATACTAAATATGTACCGCAAAGTGCACCTGCAAAGTGGCTCGAAGCCCGTTTGCCGGTGATTTCGCTCATTCGCGGAAGCTTTGTGGACTTTCCTACCCCGAAGAACCTCAATTACTGGTGGACCTTCGGCGGCATCGCATTCTTCGTTCTCGTTGTGCAGATCGTGACCGGCATCGTGCTGGTGATGCACTACACACCGCATGTGGATATGGCATTCCGCTCTGTTGAACACATCATGCGTGATGTGAACTTCGGCTGGCTGATCCGCTACCTGCACTCGAACGGTGCATCCATGTTCTTTATCGCCGTTTACATCCACATCTTCCGTGGCATGTATTACGGCTCCTACAAGGCACCACGCGAAATCTCATGGATCCTCGGTGTGATCATCTTCCTTCTGATGATGGCAACCGCATTCATGGGCTACGTTCTGCCTTGGGGCCAGATGTCCCTTTGGGGCGCAACCGTGATCACCAACCTTTTCTCTGCAATTCCGGTTGTAGGTGAAGCTGTTGTGACATGGCTGTGGGGTGGCTTCTCTGTCGGTAACCCGACCCTGAACCGCTTCTTCTCCTTGCACTACCTGCTGCCATTCGTTCTGGTGGGTATCGTGCTGCTGCACATCTGGGCATTCCACACCACAGGTAACAACAACCCGACGGGTGTCGATCCGAAGTCCGAAAAGGACACGATCCCATTCCACCCGTACTACACCATGAAGGATCTGCTCGCGATCGTCGTGTTCATGATCTTCTTCTCATGGTTTGTGTTCTACCTGCCAAACTATCTGGGCCACGCGGACAACTACATCGAGGGCAACCCGCTTGTAACGCCAGCACACATCGTTCCTGAATGGTACTTCCTGCCATTCTACGCGATCCTGCGTGCTGTTCCTGACAAGCTGGGTGGTGTGCTTCTGATGTTCGGCGCAATCGCGGTTCTGTTCATCCTGCCATGGCTGGACACATCCAAGGTTCGTTCAGGCACGTTCCGTCCGCTGTTCAAGATCTTCTTCTGGCTGTTCGCATTCTACTGTGTGATCCTGGGCTGGCTGGGCGCCATGCCTGCAGAAGGCATCTACGTAACGCTGTCTCAGATCTTCACCACACTGTACTTCGTGCATTTCCTGGTCATTCTGCCAATGCTCGGATTTATTGAAAAACCGAGCAGGCTGCCGGAATCGATCAACGATGCTGTGCTTGCCGATAACGGCAAGACAAGTGCAGCTTGATCGGAGCGGGGGACTTTAAGACAATGAAAACATTTCTCGTCAAAAGCGCTCGTGCTCTGACTGTTGCTTGCGGCGTTATCATGGCTGGTACGGCGGCTCAGGCCGCCGGCGAAGGCCCACACGTTGAGCGTCAGCAGTGGTCTTTCTCTGGCCCGTTTGGTCAGTTTGACAAGGCGCAGCTGCAGCGCGGCTTTCAGGTGTACCGCGAAGTTTGTGCATCCTGTCACGGTCTCAGCTACGTTGCTTTCCGCAACCTGGCTGATGACGGTGGCCCGGGCTTCTCTGAGGACGAAGTCAAGGCGCTGGCCGCTGACTACGTGATTGAAGATGGTCCGGATGATGCCGGTGACATGTTCGAACGTGAGGGCAAGCCGTTTGACCGCTTTCCATCACCTTTCGCGAACGAGCAGGCAGCACGTGCATCTAACAACGGTGCTTACCCGCCAGACCTGTCTTTGATGGCTAAGGCTCGTGCGGTTAAGCGTGGTTTCCCCTGGTTCGTGACGGATATCTTCACTCAGTACCAGGAAAACGGTCCGGACTATCTCTATGGTCTTCTGACTGGCTACCATGAAGCGCCTGAGGGCTTTGAGGTTCCAGTCGGTCAGTACTACAACACCGGTTTCATTTCCGGTCAGACCTTGGCCATGGCGCCACCGCTGTCCGATGAAATCGTTGAGTACACCGATGGCACGCCGATGACCGTTGACCAGTACGCCCGTGACGTTTCTGCGTTCCTGATGTGGACTGCAGAACCAAAGCTGGAAGAGCGCAAGCAGCTCGGCCTTGGTGTCATGATGTTCCTGATCCTGTTTGCGTCCTTGCTGTACTTCACCAAGCGCAAGATCTGGAAAGATGTAGATCACTAAGTCGACAAGACTTGAGGATTTGAAGGCCGCCCCCGGGCGGCCTCAGATTGATGACAAACCCCGTCATATTTTTGGCGGGGTTTTCGTTTTTTAGGTCTGCGGCGCGGCCTAAAACTACCCCTTGCGACTTACGCCGCCGTAGCTTGTGTTTTGGTGTTCATAGC
>NZ_JAWXVZ010000014.1:0-86470 GCF_033843645.1 Nesiotobacter zosterae
CCATGGAAGGCTCGCCTGAACCAAGCGCGAAGAACTTATCCCCCTCTCCTCCTCTCGCGGCAGAACAGTGAAATTATGCAGAAGACATGAAACACGGCCACTGCCCGCACAAAAGATATCCCCCTGCCACGACCGCAACTGACCGCGAGACTGCCGCACTCGAAACACCAGACCCAGCGGGGATAACCCATGCGTTCAATTTGCGTTGCTTTGAACGAAACACGGATTTGAAGCATCAACGCACGCAAACACAGAAACGCTACGGCAAACCCCGGCCACCCAACGCCCTCACCTGTCGAACCACCTATCTGGATCCCGGGTCAAGCCCGGGATGACCGGCGAGAGATGGGGCAGTGGGAGCAGAGGTTGGGATGACCAACAGAGTGTCAGGCAGAAGTAGCGTGACCGCGATGACCAATGTTGGAGAGGAGGTGAAGTGGTTGGGCGGAACGCCCAGGGCGCCGGCCTTAAGGCAGAAGGGCGGTTGAGCAAAGGCCTGCAAGAGCTGCTGAATGGAAAGCCGAACCAGCAACTCACCCCACCACCGTCATGCCGGACAAGGTGAGCACAGCGAAACGCAGATCCGGTATCCAGCGCAAAACCAACAAGCCGCTGCGAAGCCGGGATGACGCCGAGAGCCAGAGAACGTGCAGAGCCAAGGATGACAGTTGAGAGAGTGAGGTGGAGGAAATGAAGCGCCCCTGCATGGCAAGCGGGCGTTGCCGCTAATCACACAGGGGCTGAAGAGGCGCTAAAACTCGAAGGGCGCAACAGTCACCCGGCGGCCCAAAGCAAAGGCGTCGGACACATGCACCAAAGGTGACAGGTCCACATCACTTTGTCCCGCCTGCACCAGCTCCGCCATCCGGCGATAAAGGTTGGCGTATTCATGATCCGCCCCTTCCTTGACCAGCTCGTCATTGACGAACATCGTGGAGCCGCCCATGGCCAGCTTCATTGTGCCTTGCTCTGTTTCCACTTCAATGTCCCAGCTTTGCAGACCTTCCTGCAGCCAGTCGAACTCCGCAGACACCTGAGCGCCGCCGGAATGGTGGAACATGAGCTGCGCAGCGATGGGGGTGTCCCGGTTTTCCGGAAAGGCCAATGTTGCCTGTTGCACATGCACCGGATTTGGAAGAATTTCCGTCATGATGGATAGAGCGTTGATGCCCGGGTCAAAAACCCCCATCCCGCCCGGTTCAAAAATCCAGTCCTGCCCTGGATGCCAGCGGCGCACATCTTCCTTCCAGGTGATCCTGAGGGATTTGAGTGCCTTGCCCGCCAACCAGTTTTTCGCATCCGGGACGCAGTCCGCAGCACGAGAATGCCAGGAAGCGTACAGGGTAACGCCCATTTCCTTGGCCAGTTTTTCCAGCTCGAAACACTCGGCAAGGCTCTGCCCCGGAGGCTTTTCCAGCATGACATGGCGGCGCGCCTTGAGCGCTTTGACAGCATAGTCAAAACGCGGCTGCGGCGGAATGGCCAGAGAAATCGTAGAAATGTCGGGTCGTTTCTCCAGAAGTTCATCAAGAGATGAAAAATTGTCAACGCCCTCAAGGGAGGCGTTGCGACTGGCAACAGCAGCGAGTTCCCAATCCTTGTCCGCATGAATGGATGGAATATGCTGGTCGCGGGCAATCTTGCCGATCCCAACAAGAGCAATCTTTTCAGGCATAACCAAAATCCTCGAAGTACACAGCTGTAAAAAGCGTAGCTTCTATTCACAGAGACGACCACTGCTCACTGAACAAGACGGAGTCTTATCAATAAGAACTTGATGCTGAGACGGATTTCGGCGTTTGCCCAGTATTACTGAGTGAGAAACTCTCAGATACTGAGATTTTTGTCGGGTTGGAGAGAAGAACTACTGGGAATCAGTTGGCCTTGGAAAATGAGTGACCCCATCGGCGCCCAACTGGAAGCCGCTCATGTATGGATCACGCTCATCGAGAAACAGGGTGTTGTACCCGGTCTTGCGGGCCCACCCCTCAATGGTTGGTGTAATGCCAACCTTGTCGCCCACCTTCACCTCTTCCTTTATGCCGCCCACAAACAAGGAGCCGATGATGGACTCGTGAGTGAACGTATCGCCCACGGAGAGCAACCCCTTGCCATAAAGATGAGCCATACGCGCCGATGTACCCGTGCCACAGGGGCTTCGGTCCAACGCCCTGTGACCATAGAACACCGCGTTGCGCGCACTTGCGCCTTCCACCGTCGGCACCCCAGTCCATTGAACGTGGCTGATCCCTGAAATCCGGGGATCTTCCGGGTGGACCATCTCGTAGGCCTCATTGAGGGCCGCGCGCAAACGCGGGCTCCAGTCCAGCAAGTTGGAGGGGCTCACATGTTCCAGCCCCGGAAAGGCCTCCTGCGCTTCAACAATGGCGTAAAAGTTTCCGCCATAAGCCACATCAACATGGACCTCACCCAGACCCGGCACATGCACGCGCAAGCCTTCAGCGGCCAGAAAACTGGGCACATTGGTGAGGCGGACACTTTCTACATAACCCGCCTCCATGATGTATTCCGCAGTCACAACACCGGCGGGTGTTTCAAGTCGCAGCACGCCTTGTTCACGCGGTGTGACCAGCCCTTCTTCCAACGCCATGGTAACGGTGCCAATTGTCCCATGACCACACATGGGCAGGCAGCCAGAGGTCTCGATGTACAGCACGGCCACATCGCAATCTTCCCGTGTGGGCTCCAGCAGAATGGAACCGGACATCATGTCGTGGCCACGGGGTTCAAACATCAGCCCGGTGCGGATCCAGTCGTAATGTTCCATGAAGAAGGCGCGCTTGGCCAGCATGTCTGCGCCCTTCAGAAGGGGCGCGCCGCCCGCCACCAACCGAACCGGATTTCCGCAGGTGTGCCCATCGACACAAAAGAAACTTTTCGACGCCATAACCCCTCCCAAGGTTCTTCAAAACCGCTGTGCGCTGTAAGGTTCCAATGATAAGGCGGGCCGCTCCCCAGTCACCAGCGCTACCACCAGATCTGCGGTGATGGCGGCCTGCGTGAGCCCGTGATGCCCATGTCCAAATGCATAGGTAATGTGCGGACTGGCGGTCGAGGGCCCAATGACCGGCAGAGTGTCTGGCAGGGATGGACGAAAGCCCATCCACTGCTTGCCGCCTTCAGTCTGCAGGCCCGGCAGAATGGTCTTGGCACGCTTCAAAAGCGCCTCTGCACGCTTCCAATTGGGTGGCAGCTTGAGGCCGCCAAACTCCACCGCACCGCCAACGCGCAAACCCGTGGCAAGCTGCGACAATGCAAAGCCATAGCCGGGCAGCATCACCATGTGACGCAATGCAACACCGGAATCGGCAATGGTGGTGTTATAGCCCCGCTCCGTGTCCAAAGGTACCGGGTCGCCCAACCGTGATGCGAGCGCCTTGGACCAGGCCCCTGCGGTGATAACGGCATGGTCGCCCTCAATGTGTTCGCCGTCCTCCAGAGAAACGGAGACACCGGTGCCTGACGGCTGAACGGCCGCAACCGCAGCGGTGCGAATGGTGCCGCCCTGCCCCTGAAAGAAAGCCGCAAGGTCCTGGCACAGTAAAAAGGGCTCATCCACGCTGGTCCATCCGGGCAAGCGCGCGCCGCCTTTGACCCGTTGAGACAGGTCAGGCTCCAGCTCCCGAAGCTCTGCCCCGGACAGCTCCTCCACCTCGATGCCGAAGTCACGCTGTTGCTGCCAGCCGGGCCGGGCGCGAGCAATTTGCTTGTCATCATCATACACATCAAGACAGCCGGAATAGCGCACCCGGTGGGCCGTGCCCGTGCGCTGCCAAAGGCGTTGCCATGCTTGCAAGGAGGCCCCATTGAGGGCGGCCTTGGCCTGTGTGCTCTGGGCAACTTTTGACGGCAGGGCGGCAAGACAGAACCGCACCATCCATGGCAGGATTTGTAGCGCATAAGCCGGGCGAACCGACAGCGGCCCAAGAGGATCGAACAACCAGCCCGGCACGTCGCGCCAAATGCCGGGAGAAGCAAGGGGCGCAACATCCGTCCATGCAATGCCGGCAGCATTGCCGCGCGAAGCCCCCTCTCCCGGCCCACGCCGATCAAGCAGTGTCACCGTGTGGCCCTGCTCCAACAGCCGAATGGCACTCGCAAGACCAACAACTCCTGCTCCGATGACGAGGATATGGCGCATATGGTTATAGCTCCGGCAGTTCTGGACGGCAGGCCATGGCCGTTTTGATCACCGTTTCAACCTGTGTACGCTCAGCACCAGAAAGGGCCATGCGCGGGGCTCGGCAACGATCGGTAGAGCCAATGGCGTGAACTTCCGCCAGTTTGATGTTCTGCACCAGATTGGTCGATACATCGAGATCCAGCAAGGGGCGGAACCAGCGATAGATCGCGCGGGCTTCTTCAAGGCGGCCCGCCTGAGCCAGCTTCCAGATGGCAACGGTTTCCTTTGGAAACGCGACAACCAGACCAGCAACCCAGCCATGAACGCCCATGAGGATGCTTTCCAACGCCAGATTGTCAACGCCCGTGAAAACATCGAAGCGGTCGCCAAAGCGATTGAACACCTCAGTGGCGCGCCGGATGTCGTCGGTGGATTCCTTCATGGCGACAATGAGGGGCTCTTCGGCAAGTTCTGCGAACATGTCGAGCGTCACGTCCACACCATAGGCAACAGGATTGTTGTAGACCATGACAGGCAGACCGGCGGCCCGGGTCACAGCCAGAATGTGGGCAACTGTTTCATGCGGTGCGGATCGGTACGGAACGCCCGGAAGAACCATCAAGCCGTTGGCCCCGGCCTCGGCCGCATCCAGCGCTGCGCGACAAGCCCGCGCTGTAGAGCTTTCGCAAACGGTCATCAGAACCTTTTTGTCTCCCGCAACGCTTTTGGCGACTTTCAGGATTTCAATCTTCTCTTCCGGCTCGAGAGCCATCGCCTCCCCAAGCGACCCGCAAACGATGATCCCGTCCACTCCTGCCTCGATCTGCAGGGAGAAGCACCGCTCCATCTCCGCAATATCAAGCCGGTCATCCTCGTTAAACTTCGTTGTTACAGCTGGATAAACACCACGCCACATAGCACTGCCTCATTCATATTGTGATATATCAGCGTTAATGAAGGAGCTCAGCACTAATGTCAAGTCTCTGATATATCTCTAGCGGCAGTTTTCCGGTATCGAGGAAAATTACACTACGATACCAATAGGTTTCGTCCTTGCAACGGGCAAGCTGGCGATTGGTTGAAGCCCTCTCAAACAAAGGCATCTCATCCCTTCACAAGACTTGAAAGAGAGACTCACGACAAATTTCGTGCAGAAATCGCCATGCCGAGGCAGTGGGGCGCTGTCTCCTTGAAGCCAAATTTGGCGTAGAGATGGTTGGCAGGCACATCGGCCAGCAAGTTCACAAAGGCAGACGGGTCTGCGTGCGCTTTCAGGTGCTCGACAAGAGCGCTCACAATGCGCTTGCCCAGGCCCTGCCCTTGGTAAGCAGGCTCAAGAGCGATATCGACCACCTGCAGGAAGCAGCCACCATCCCCGACTATGCGGCCCATGCCAATTGTCCGCCCTTCAGCGACAACCACCACCGCAAACCATGTATTCTGCAGGCCCTTTTCTGCTGCCTCTCGCGAAAAGCTGGAGAGCCCTGCCACCTGACGCAGGCGCATGTAGTCGTCGAGCGAAGGCGTTGCGGCGATAACTTCAAAAGAGGCTTGGTCGGTCATGGGGGGCTCCTGATCGGAAACTCGGGGATCTACCTCTCCGCCAAATGCCGCACCAAATCAAGTCACCAGAAACAACCTAAGAAAAAGCACCTGCGGTTGAGGCAGGTGCTTGGGAACGGCTTGGGGAAGTGAAGACGTCAAGAGCGCGTGCGCTGAACCGCATCCCGCCAGCCATCAAGCCGCTGACGGCGCTCTTCTTCATTCATGGACGGCTCAAAGCGTCGGTCCAGATGCCAGCGCTTGGAAAATTCTTCCATGTTTGGCCACACCCCGGCACGCATGCCCGCAAGCCAAGCAACGCCAAGTGCGGTCGTTTCCAGCACTACCGGTCGGTCAACGCGCGCGCCCAAAATGTCGGCCAGGAACTGCATGGTCCAATCAGACGCAGTCATGCCCCCATCAACGCGCATGACAATCTCATCGCCGTTACCGCCTTTGAAGTCGGCGTTCTTTGCTTCAATAAGATCAACGGTCTGATAGCCAACACTCTCCAGCGCGGCGCGGGCGATTTCTTCCCGGCCTGTCGCGCGGGTCAAGCCAAAGATGGCTCCGCGAGCATCCGGATCCCAATAGGGCGCACCCAGGCCCACAAACGCGGGCACCATGTAAACCTGGCTTTCCTCATCGGCCTGTTCAGCAAGACCTTGTGTCTCGGAAGCCTTCTCGACGATTTCCAGCCCATCGCGCAACCACTGCACAGTCGCACCCGCCACGAAGATCGACCCTTCCAGCGCGTAAGTGGTCTTGCCATCCAGCCGGTAGGCAATGGTGGTCAGAAGACGGTTCTTGGAACGCACCAGCTCTTCGCCGGTGTTGAGAAGAGCAAAACAGCCCGTGCCATAAGTGGACTTCACCATGCCAGAGGAAAAACAGGCATTGCCCACGGTCGCGGCCTGTTGGTCACCCGCAACGCCAAGGATCGGCAACGCGGCACCAAACAGCTCTTCCGGGATCACACCGAAATCGTCGGAACAGTCCTTCACTTCGGGCAGCATGGCGCGAGGAATGCGCAAGATGTCCAAAAGCTCCTGATCCCATTCGTTGGTCTCGATGTTGAACAGCAGCGTACGAGAAGCGTTGGTCGCATCTGTCACATGAGAGCGCCCGCCGGTAAATTTCCAGATCAACCAGGTATCAACCGTGCCAAACAGCAGTTCTCCCGCTTCGGCCTGTTCGCGCGCGCCCTCCACGTTGTCGAGGATCCAGGAAACCTTGGTGCCAGAGAAGTAGGGGTCGAGCAGCAGACCCGTCTTGCGCATGAAGACTTCTTCCAGACCCTTGTCTTTCAGGTCGGCGCAAAAGTCCGAGGTACGGCGATCCTGCCAAACGATGGCATTGTAAACCGGTTTGCCGGTGAGCTTATCCCAAACGAGCGTGGTTTCGCGCTGGTTTGTAATACCCACACCGTGAATGTCGTAGGCTTCCAGATTGGAGTTGTAGAGGGCCTCGCGGCATGTCTCCAGAGCGGTGCGCCACAGATCTTCAGGATCGTGCTCAACCCAGCCAGGATGAGGAAAATGCTGCGTGAATTCCTTTTGGCCAATGCCTTTGGATTCGAACTCATCATTAAAGATGATGCTTCGCGTGGACGTTGTGCCCTGATCGATTGCCAGAATCCAGCCGCTCATAGGAACCCCCTCCCTCTTCAGCTTCTTATTGTTCTACGAATTTCTACGGTATTATCGAAGGAACCCAGAAAGGTCCAGAGTTGGCGGAGGGTTATACAACCCTCCAGACCATATTCTTTAGTGGACTTTTTCGGCGAGATAGTCCGCAAGAGCGGCTTTCTGCTCGGCGCTGAATTTCAATCCCAGCTTGCTTCGCCGCCAAAGAATATCGTCGGCGGCAACGGCCCATTCCTTGGACTTGAGCCACTCCACTTCCACGGCATGAAGCCCTGCCCCAAAGTGCTGGCCCAGATCTGCTTCCGACTTCACGTCTTTCAGCATCTCCAGCGCGTCCAGACCATAGGAGCGAAGCAGACGCCACGCCAACCGGTCATTAAGGTATGGATGCCGGACCTTCAGCGCCTTCAGCTGGCCCTCAAACTCTTGCGGCGAGAAGCCCCCTCCCGGAAGTTCCGCCGTGGCGGTCCATGGCTTCTGACCTGCTGGCAAAAAGTCCACCAGCTTTTCAAGGGCAGATTCGGCAAGGCGGCGGTACGTGGTAATCTTGCCGCCAAAGATGTTGAGAAGACCCGGTTCTCCCGCTTGATGCTCATAGTCCAGAACATAGTCACGAGTAGCCGCCTGAGCCGCTGATGCGCCATCGTCGTACAGCGGGCGCACGCCAGAATAGGTGTGAACCACATCTTCCGGGCGGATCGGCTTTTCAAAGTACTCGCTGACGGCGGCGCAAAGGTAGGAAACCTCATCGCTGGAAATGGCCACCTCTCCCGGGTCGCCCTGATAGTCCACGTCAGTGGTGCCAATCAGCGTGTAGTCATGCTCATAGGGAATGGCAAATACAATACGGCCATCGGTGTTCTGAAAGATGAAACAACGGTCGTGCTCGTAAAGCTTGGGCACGATGATGTGACTGCCCTTCACCAGACGGACGCGGGATTCTTCATTCCGGCCCAGCGCCCGGTTGAGAAGGTTTGAAACCCATGGACCTGCTGCATTGACAAGAGCCCGCGCCTTCACTTCCCGTGTTTCCCCGGAAAGCGCATCACGCACGGTTACGGCCCAAAGCGCGCCTTCTTTCTTGGCGCTGACAACTTCGCAGTTGCGATGGACTTCCGCACCTTTTGCCTGCGCATCACGGGCATTGAGCACCACAAGACGCGCATCATCCACCCAACAATCCGAATACTCGAACCCCTTGCTGAACAACGGCTTCAAGGCTTCCTTGTAGGTACCGTCCTTCAGGCTGACACTGCGGGTGCCCGGCAGGATCTTGCGCCCGCCAAGGTGATCGTAGAGGAACAGGCCCAACCGGATGAGCCACGCCGGACGGAGCCCCTTGTGGTGAGGCAAAATAAACCGCAACGGCCAAATGATGTGCGGCGCCGCATTGAGAAGAACTTCGCGCTCAATCAGCGCTTCGCGCACAAGGCGGAACTCATAGTATTCCAGATAGCGCAGACCGCCATGAATGAGCTTGGTCGAGGAAGACGATGTGGCCTGAGCAAAGTCGCTTTTTTCTGCCAGAAAAACAGAAGCGCCACGCCCTGCCGCATCTCGTGCAATGCCGCATCCATTGATGCCGCCCCCAATGACAAAAAGATCAAAGGTCTGATCCATAGTTTCCCCCGGCGCGGTGTCGCCTCGTGTTTATTATGTTCGTCGCACCCAAAGTACGCGAAACCTCTTACGCTTAATTACGAAATAAAGCGCGCCTTTGCGAAAGTCAACGAAACAAAACGAAATCTACCATGACTCACAACAAGTCTGGCCTGCCTCCCAAATAGGCAGCAACCCCCTGCGTAAAAACAAAAAACGGCCCCTCGAGGGAGCCGCTTTCTGTTGTTTCACTAGATGAAAGTATAGAGGGATTACCGTGATCCATCCCCATCCGCATCGGCATCAACCTCGGTTGGCAGCGCCTCGTTGGGAACGCGTGGCTTTCCGGTCTTGATCGGTGCGTCCTTGGCGGCAGCAGCTTTGGGCGCACTCTCCTTTTTGCCGGTAGCAGGCAGAGGCTTTGGCTTGTCCTTCTTTTCCGCATCCTCGGCATAGTGGTAGGTGACCTGCGGGAATGGAATCTCAATGCCGCGCTCATCAAAGACCCGTTTGATGTGCTCGTTGTAGGCACGCCCGATGGCCCACTGACTGCCCGGGAGCGTCTTTATGCGGGCCCGAATGTCCACGGAAGAGGCACCAAAAGCGATAACGCCCTGCATGTCCAGATCTTCCAGAATAACCGCGCCGTTTGGCGTATCCCGCAGTTTCTTGAAGGCATCATGCATGGCCTCTTTGGCCAGATTGATGTCCGTATCGTAGCTGACACCCACCACCGCAAGGGCGTAGCTGTAATCGCGTGTGGCGTTGGAGACTGTATCCACCGCAGAGAACGGGATGGTGTGAGTGATGCCTTCCAAGTCTCGCAGACGTACAGAGCGAATGGTGAGGCGCTCTACCGTGCCGGACACCCCGCCAACGGTTACGTAGTCACCTTCGTTCATGGCATTTTCCACCTGAATGAAGGCCCCGTTGATCACATCCTGCACCAGCTTTTGCGAACCGAAAGACACAGCCAGACCGAACACACCGGCACCCGCAATGAGCGGTCCGATGTTGACACCCAGCTCTGACATGGCAAGCAGCACGAACATGACCACCAGCAAGATGGTCAGCGCATTGGAAAACAACTTGAAGAGCGTACGCCGCCGCGACGTAATCATGGGGCCGCCGGCATCAGTAAGGCGCAGATCAATCCACGACATGGCGATGACCCAAATCAGGAAGCCGACCAGAAGGACGATCACTGCAGACGTAACGCGGCTGCCAAACTCGCTGCCTTCGCCGGACAAGATCCAGGACCAGAACGCCCCGATACCCCAGACCTCAAGTATGCCGAGGAGGGCACCACCAACAATCGCCACCCGAAGGATGGAGAGCAAGGCGGGCACAGACGCGTTGAGCCGCGATTCCATGGTGGGCAACTTGCGTGCAAGACGCGGCGATAAGTTCACCCCACGGCGAATGCTCTTTGAAACACCTACTGTGGCGAACGTGGCAAGGATCAAAATGGTGAGGGTGTAAGCGCTGGCGTAGAAGATCTCCTGCGTCGCCTGATAGGGGCGGCTGAGCCAAACGAGAAAGATCGCCCAGATGTAAAGCAAGGCAAGGATGTGCCAAGTGTAGGACAGCAGCACCATGAGCGAGCGGGCAATTTCAGAGGTAATCCGCGCTTCGGTGAAGTCCTCAATCTCTGCCTGCACGCGCGCGCGAGACCGAATGATGATGACCGCGAGATAGATCACCGAGAGCAGCACCACGGTAAGCCGGATGCTGGTTCCCAGACTGTAGGACCAGTTCAGCATCACCAGCGGCACAAATACCGAAACGCCATAGCCAAAGCCAATCAGCACATAGGCCAGCTTGCGGGACCAATAGCGCGCCTCACTATCGGAAAACGGCAGCACGCGGAACTTGGGGCGATACGGTGCGAACACGAAACGCAGCGCCACACGGGACATTTCAACCAGGAAGAAAGCGTTGAGGGTCAGCGCTTCAACGCGGTTGAACACGAAAGGGTCCGTGTTGGGCGTGATCGCTATAGACACGAAGTACGCCAGCCCTGAGGCGATGAACACACTCACCACCTCAATGCCGGTTGAGAACAACAGATAGCCGCTGCGGTGAAACCAGTTGCCGGCGGCATAGCGTTTTTGAATGCTTGAAAACAGGCGCAGACTGCCGCGCCGCATGATCATGAGCGCCACGTAACCCGGCACCAGAACGCTCAGCAAGCCGAGGAATCCATCAACAAAGCGATCCGGGTCCACATCTCTGGGGTTCTCGACAATTCGCTCATACCCGGAAAGACCGGACCAGATGCGCAAGAGAATGTCCCACAGCTCTGCGCCGAACTTGCGCACAGATTCCCCGACAGCCGCGACCAGAGATGTGGTGACCTGCCCCACGTTCTCACTCGGTGTGCTGCCTTCCGCATCCGCCGCCGGTGTGCCAGTGTCAGCGGCTGCACCTGCCGTTCCGTTGGTGCCTGATGCCGCCCGCGCACCAGTTGCGGGCTGGGCATTGGAGCCGTCGGTCGCTGGTGCAGTCCCTTGCCCTGTCGCCTCACCTGTGCCGGCATTCTGCTCAAGAAACTTGATCAGCGAGTCTCGCTGCGCCGGGTCCTGCAGCACCTTGATGAGCGCCTCAACGGCCGCCCCATCATCAGCAGGCACGGCCTGTTGCTCGGTTACAGGATCTGGCGAAGCGGGTGTTTGCTGGGCACTGACTGGGCCAGCTACAACAAACAGGACTGCGAGGAGACTTAGAAAGGTGCGGACTGCGAACAACGGAGGGACCTCTGTTCATGTTAGGCGGCCGGGCCGCCCAGATACTCGTTTCCACTGAGTGGCAGATATTGGATTTCTTGTAAAGAAATCAAAAAGGCGGCTCCATTATGAAGCCGCCGCTGTTCTTTCTTTAATACCGCACATTCTGGAGCGCAGCCCCTAAGAAACCGGGGAACGCAACGCGAAAGACCTCCGGATCAAAGCTGTCTGGACCCGTCCTGCAGGCGTGGCAGACCACTGCCATCGCGGATTTCATCGGGCTGCAAGGCTTCTGGGAAGTTCTGATAGCTGACGGGGCGCAAGAAGCGCTCGATTGCCTTGGACCCCACAGAGGTGCTGCGCACATCGGTGGAAGCCGGATACCGACCGCCATGCATCATGGCATGAGAAACCTCAACGCCTGTCGAGAAACCGTTGCACAACAAACGCCCGGCCTTGCGCTCAAGCACTGGCACAAATGGGCGCGCCGCACCAAGATCTCCGCTGTCGACCATCAGAGTGGCGGTAAGCTGCCCTTCCAGCGCCCCCGCAACGGCCAACATTTCTGCGACATCCTTACACCGCACCACCACAGCAGCAGGGCCGAAAACCTCCTGCTGCAAGCTCTCATCGGAAAGCCATTGGTCGGCAGCCACACTGAAGACCGCAGGCGACACCGCGCAGCCTTCGCTTGGTTTTGGCGGCAGCAGGGCAATCACATCCGACGCCCCCGCGCGGCGGTTGACCTCACCATCATAGGCCTGCGCAATACCGCCGGTGAGCATGGGCTGCGGCCCTACTGCGCCCAGCGCCTCTGTCGCCACGTTGACGAAAGTGGAAAGAGCCTCTCCCTCAACGCCGACAACAACGCCCGGATTGGTGCAGAACTGACCAACACCCATGGTGAGCGATGCCGCCCAGCCGTTGGCCATTTCCTCTCCGCGTGCTGCAAGCGCTTCTGGAAACAGAAAGACAGGGTTCACGGAACCCAACTCCCCATAAAACGGGATCGGCTCAGGACGTGACACGGCGATATCAAACAAGGCCCGCCCGCCCCGCAGCGACCCAGTAAACCCGACCGCCTTGATGAGAGGATGGGCGACCAGTGCCGCGCCGCTTTGATGTCCCGCGCCTTGAATGAGACTAAACGTGCCAAGCGGCATACGGCAGCTCTCCATCGCGGCCAAGATCGCCTCAGCAACGAGCTCAGAGGTTCCAGGATGCGCCGGATGGCCTTTCACGACTACAGGACAACCCGCTGCCAGCGCAGATGCTGTGTCCCCGCCCGCAGTAGAGAACGCCAATGGGAAGTTCGAGGCACCAAAAACGGCGACGGGTCCAATGGGGCGGTTGATCAAACGCAGATCCGGACGGGGCATTGGTGCCCGGTCTGGCAATGCGGGATCGACCCGAAGGTCGAAACATTCACCTTTTTCAATGTAGTCGGCAAAGAAGCGGAGCTGGCCAGTTGTGCGGCCTCGCTCCCCGTTCAGGCGCGCTTCAGGTAGCGCAGATTCAATCATGGCGATCTTGGTGATTGCCTCGCCCCGAGCCTCAATTTCATCTGCAATGGTGAGCAAAAAAGCAGCCCGCTGCGCAGCCTTGGTCGCCGCGTAAGCTGGAAACGCAGCTTCAGCTGCGATCACAGCTGCCTCGACATCCGCCTGGCTGGCCTCACAATAAAGCCGATCCGTGGCAAGGCCCGTTGCCGCTTCCATGGCGGCAAACCGCTCCTGGTTCTCAACCGCTTCGCCGTTAATGAGATGTCGCCCGCTTAGCATTGTGCCGCACTCCTCGTCCCGTGTTTTTGGTCATCAGGCGGACTGTAGCCCATCGACGCCCACCTGTGATATATCATTGTCCGTTTAGCAGGATGCACTGCAAAAGGCCAGTGCCGAATGAAACTTGCAGGACAATTTGTGCAGATCGCATTGCCGGAAACACAAGCCCGCAAAGCACGTCATGAGGTGCGCACCGCCCGCAAACACAAAGGCGCTGAAACGGCAGAAAGAAGCGCCGCGGCACCATAAAACCACAGCCCCGGCAACCCGCTGGCTGTTGCAAGCCCGCTGGTTTTGGTGGCAAAAATCACGAGGGCAACCAGCATGACATCCATCATGGACCACTTGCCGAGCGTTGAGAGCGCCTTGAGCGCCCACCCGGCTCGGCGCTGCAGGCAGGCCAGATGCAACACAACAATCTTCAATCCGGGAAGCAGGACAGAGAACAGAAAGATCACAAGGGCCAAGGCCTGATCTCCCTCGGCAAAAAGGCCGGTGATGACCTCCAGAAGAGAGGGCGTATCCTGCAAGAAGTAAAGTCGCTCCATGCGCAACAACGGCAACGTTAGGCCGAGCGCAAAGCTGAAGGACATGACCGGCAGCAAAAGGCCGAGAACTGCGAGCATCACGTTATCTTCCCCGGAAGAGACATGGGTACAACCGGGTGTAGAGAAGCGATGCGGGTCACGCAAGGGCATCCCGCAGCATCAACGTGCCAGCAATAGGGTCTAAAAGGAGCAATCTCGTCTGTCAGGCCAACCTCCGCAGAGGTTGGCTGCAAGGAAGTGCAGAAGTTGAACCGGATCAGCGAGACGCAAAACGCCCGGCGATCTCGTCCATGTTGTCCTGCTCGATCGCTTCCAAGGCGTCGCGTTCGCGCTTGAGCTCGCGCTCCTGCATCAGCTCAACCTTCTTCAGCTCGGCGATGGCATCCTTGAGCTCGTCCTGTGCCTTGGAAAGCTGTTCCTTCAGCTCGTTGGCCGAGTTCATGATGTTATCGCGGCGCTGAGCGGCGGCACGGGCGAAGGTTGGATAGGCAAAGTGAGCAACATCGTCGATTCCAACGCGCTGCTGTTCACTGCTGATCTGGGTATCCAGCTCTTCTGCCATCCGATCAAAATCGGCAAGCATCGTTTCAATTTGGGTTACCTGTCGACGTTTTTCGTCAACATGGAACCGCTTAAGCTTGATAAGGCCCTGACGGTTTTTCATACGCAATACTCCCTTAACCCGATGGAATTTACGCAGGAGTCATTTCCAAAAGGTGAGCAAGCTGCTCATAACCGGCACTCAAACTCGTTTTTTCGTGTTTTTCTTGTCCCAAAAAGGCCTCAATCTGTGAATTCCTGAGGATTGCCTCGTCCACATCCGAATCGCTGCCCTTCTGATAGGCTCCGAGTCTTATGAGTTCTTCCATGTCATTATATGTAGCCATCAGAGCTTTCGCTTTTCGCAGGATTGGGCGCATCTCCTCCGGCACACAGCGTGGCATCATGCGCGACACGGATTTCAGGACGTTGATTGCCGGATATCGGCCCCGCTCGGCAATGGCACGCTCCATTACAATGTGACCGTCCAGAATGCCGCGCACCGTATCAGCCACCGGCTCATTGTGATTATCGCCTTCAACCAGCACCGTGAAAAGCCCGGTGATGGAGCCCGTGCCAACCCGGCCCGGACCAGCGCGCTCCAAAAGCTTCGGCAGTTCCGTGAACACAGTCGGCGTGTACCCCTTTGAGGTGGGCGGCTCGCCAGTAAAAAGACCAATCTCGCGCTGAGCCATGGCAAAGCGGGTGATGGAATCCATCATGCATAGAACATTGGAGCCCTGATCTCGGAAATACTCAGAGAGCGTCATTGTAAGATATGCCGCCGCACGGCGCATCAACACGCTCTCGTCAGAGGTGGCCACCACAACAACGGATCGCGCCAGCCCCTCTTCTCCCAGATCATCCTCGATGAACTCCTGAACCTCTCGGCCACGCTCACCAATCAGGCCTATGACAGAGACATCGGCAGAAGCATTTCGCGCCAGCATGGACATGAGCACCGACTTGCCGACGCCAGAGCCGGCAAAGATGCCAATACGTTGTCCTTCGCAACACGTAATGAAGGTATTGAGTGCTCGCACGCCCACATCAAGGGGGCCACCCACCCGCCTTCTTTCAGCTGCCGCTGGGGGAGATTGTCTTAACGACATGGGGGTGCTCCCAAATTGCAATGGTCCTTTACCATCAATGGGCTCTCCCAAAGCGTTAACAACCCGTCCCAACCAGGTGCGACTTGGATGGACGATGCTCTCACGGGAAACGAGTCGCGCTTTGGCTCCCAAACCGATGCCTTCGACGCCTCCATAGGGCAAACAGAGCGCAACTCCGTCGCGAAAACCGACCACCTCGGCCTGCACTGACGTTGCGTTCTCCCTGATTTCTAATAGGACTCTGGCCCCAATACTCATCTCGTGCACAGGGCCTGCCACTTCGACCAGCAACCCCTTAACTGCTTCCACGGTACCGTAAATTTCGACCGGAAGGCATTGTTCTATCTCGGTGAAGAGCGATTGCACGACTGATTCCCTATTAATCATTTTCGAAGATGGTAACCGATCGTTTACGGTTATGGTTAATCTTAATGCAGAGAGTTTTAGCAGCTGGCAGCCCTTTTGTAGGGGGTCACGCGCGTTCTGCGGGTTCTCAGTAGTGGACAACACTGTGTGTGGCTACAGGGTGTACACATGGATCCTTAGGGGTTGTCCTCAGAAGACTGAAACCGGCGGTGTCAAAGCGCTTGCCTGCGCGAATCGAGTTCTGTTAACCATAACTCATGGTATGAGTCGGGGTTCCAGTATTCCTTCGCAACGGTTCGCGTTTATTGGCCGGCGCGACTGCCCAGGAAAGGCAACACGAGGGGATTAGCATGCGTGTATTGTTGATCGAAGACGACAGCGCTACAGCCCAAAGCATTGAGCTGATGCTGAAGTCTGAAAACTTCAACGTCTACACGACAGATCTTGGCGAGGAAGGCATCGACCTCGGCAAACTGTACGATTATGACATTATTATGCTTGACCTTAACCTGCCGGACATGTCCGGATACGAGGTGCTGCGCACGCTACGTGTGTCAAAGGTCAAAACACCAATTTTGATCCTGTCCGGCCTTGCCGGTATCGAGGACAAGGTACGTGGTCTCGGCTTCGGTGCTGACGATTACATGACCAAACCGTTCCACAAGGACGAGTTGGTCGCCCGAATCCACGCGATTGTACGTCGCTCGAAGGGTCATGCTCAGTCTGTGATTGTCACCGGTGATTTGACGGTGAATCTGGACACCAAAACTGTTGAGGTTGACGGTCAGCGCGTTCATCTCACCGGTAAAGAGTATCAGATGCTTGAGTTGCTTTCCTTGAGAAAGGGCACCACCTTGACCAAGGAAATGTTCCTGAACCATCTATACGGTGGAATGGACGAGCCTGAGCTGAAGATCATCGACGTGTTCATCTGTAAGCTGCGTAAGAAGCTCGCTTCTGCTGCTTCTGGCAAGAACTACATCGAAACAGTATGGGGCCGGGGTTATGTTCTCCGTGAGCCTGAAGAAAAGGCTGCCTAAGCCGCATTTTTCTTAAAGAGTTTTGAGAACCCCCGACACCTGGTGCCGGGGGTTTTTATTCGTTTGCAATGCCTTAGAGCTGGAATTGATAGGAAGCTGGCACATAGCGGAAACCGCTGTCGCGCTTCTCCACGTAGCCCACCGCCGGGAACGGCATGTGATAGCCAACAAAAGGCGTTTTCTCGGCGGCCAGCATGTCGAACACCATGCGGCGTGTCTTGGCGGCAGCCTCTTTGTCCATGTCAAACCGCACTTCCCAATCCGGGTAGGCCAGAGACCAAACATAATGGTTTGCCGTGTCCGCCATGAGGACCAGCCGGTCCGGACCAGATTCCAGAAGGTAGATCATGTGCCCCGGCGTGTGGCCGAAAGCGCTGATAGCTGTGACCCCGGACGCAACTGACCCGCCATCATCAAGAAAGGTCAACTTCTCAGAAAATGGTTTAACGTTGCTGTCGACCAGCTTGGCAACACCATTGGATTCTGGATCCATCTTGGACCAAAAGTCATACTCGACACGCCCCGTCACATAGCGGGCGTTGGGAAACGCGGCTGCGCCCGCTTCCATCATGCCGCCAATGTGGTCTGGATGCATATGTGTAATCACGACAACGGTCACCTGCTCCGGCGTATAGCCAGCACCAGCCAAGGCGGCCCGCATGTTACCGCGTGCCGGGCGCCCTCCCTCTCCAACGCCAGTATCAAACAGGATCACGTCGCTCCCGGTATCCACCACGGTTGGCGTGAAGAACGCTTTGAAGGCGTCTGCGGGGATGAAGTTTTCAGCAGATGCAGCGGCAAAGTCTTCGGCGCTCTGGTTCATGCCGAATGTTTTCTGCGGCTCACCAGCGGTGACGGCCCCATCCAGCAAGGTTGCAACTTTGAAGTCGCCCACCTGATAGGATGCGGACGGCGCCACACTGCCTTGAGCGGCCGATTGGGCAGCCGCGACAGGCAGAATACCGCCGGCCGTACTGCCAACTGCGGCAGCCCCGGCGCCCAAGAGGGCAGCCCGCCGTGAAATCTCGATACGAAGGTTTGTCATGGGTAAAATGCTCCGGCCTTTGGAAAAGAATTTCGGCTCAGGAGGCTTTCGGTGCGTTTTCGCATCTCAGAAAGCCAACCAAGGCGCGCAATCAAGCACGCACTCCCCTAACCTAGAGCAAGATAGAGATGGCAATGTGCCGGTAACGTAATCGTGAAAACAAAAAGGGCCGGCGCTTGCCGACCCTCTCGTTTGTTGTTTTCGTGAGGCTTGTTAGCCCCTGAGAGCACGCAGCTTCTGGAAAGCTGGGCTGTTCAGCGGATCAACCGGCCCCTTGGCAGGCTGCGCTGGCGATGTCGTTCCCAGAGGCGCTCGCGTGGTCGTAGCGGACTTGCGCGGCCGATAGAGGCCTCTGTGGTCCGGAACCGGCTCGAACGCGTCAGTGAGGCCGACAACAGTCTCAGCGGCACCCAAGACGAGGAAACCGTCGCTCGGCATCTGCTTGGCAAGACGCTGAAGAATGTCGCGCTTGGTATCCTGATCAAAATAGATCAACACGTTTCGGCAGAAGATGATGTCGAACTCACCCAGATGGGAGAAGTTCTGCAACAGGTTCAGTTTACGCCACTGCACCATCGCCCGTAGCTCCGGTGCGACCTGCCACAACTCACCTTGCTGGCTGAAGAACTTCAGCAGCATCTGGATTGGCAAACCGCGCTGGACTTCGAACTGGCTGTAGATGCCCATCCGAGCCTTTTCCAAGACCTCGGAGGAAATGTCCGTGCCGAGGATCTCGAACCGGAAGCCCCCGGTCTTGCCGCGATCTTCCTGCAGACACATCCCGATGGAGTAGGGTTCCTGGCCGGTGGACGCTGCCGCACACCAGATACGAACCCGCTTTGAACCAGCCCGGTTGGTGAGCATGGAAGGCAGCATGGTCTTGCGGAAGTGATCGAACGGGGTTTTATCCCGGAAGAAGAACGACTCGTTGGTCGTCATGGCTTCCACAACCGTGTTCTTCAACTCTTCGCTGCCACGCGGCCCCAGATCAGCAATCAGGGCGCTCAGGTTCTTGTGGCCCGTGCGCCGGGTTACAGGAACCAGGCGGCTTTCGACCAGATATTGCTTTTCGTCAGACAGCACCAGACCGGAGCGGCTCTTCAGAAACTGCTTTAAAAACTCATACTCAGAAGGTGTCATCTCGCCGTCCCTTCGAAGATACGCATTACTTTCGGGCCGATCTGATCCAGCGGCAAAACGGAAGAGCAACTTCCAGTCTTGACTGCTGCGCCAGGCATTCCCCAAACAACGCTCGTTGCCTCGTCCTGGGCAATGACACTGCCCCCCTTATGCGCGATGAACTCAGTGCCCTTCGCGCCGTCAGAGCCCATACCCGTCAACACCACAGCCAAGCTGGCTGCGCCGAAGATTTCCGCAACACTCTCAAAGAGAGGGTCAACGGCGGGCTTACAAAAGTTGATGGGCTCCCCATCATCAAGTTTGGCGACCACCTGGCCATCCGCCTTTGCAAGGCGCATATGCAGGCCACCTGGTGCCACATAGATATGCCCTGGCTGCAAAACCTCACCGTCTGCCGCTTCCTTGGACGGTAGTCCAGTGGCGCGACCGATGTGCTCAGCCAGAATGGTGGTGAATGTGCGCGGCATATGCTGCGTGATCACCACCGGAACCTTCTTCAGGCTTGCCCCAGCAGCCTTCAGCATGGTTTGCAGAGCTTGCGGACCGCCCGTAGAGCTGCCCACTGCCAAGATGCGCGGCACTGCAGAAGAATACGGACGCAGGTTGATGCCTTCCTTGGCACCAGAGGCCTGCGCACGGGCCTTCTGCATTTCCTTCCGTGTGTCGATGCGGTCGGAAGTACCGCCGCGAAGACCGCTGGATGCGACCTGCCCTGCACTGGTTTCGGCGCGCATGCGCCGCGGTGCAGGAGCCGGAGCCGAAGCATCAGGCTTACGAGTGCGACGGACCTGCTCACCAAGCGAACGGAGCTTCTGCAAAAGCTCGTGACGAAACTCCAGAGACGTGGTGGTCTGGCTGGTGGATTCCGGCTTGGCAACGTATTCCGTTGCCCCCAACGACAAGGCTTTGAGGCTGACCTCCGCGTTGCGGCGGGTCAGTGTCGAAGCCATGATCACAACAAGCCCGCGCTTCTTTGCAAGGAGCAGAGGCAGAGCCGTGAGCCCGTCCATGACGGGCATCTCAACATCAAGCACAACGATGTCGGGGTCGGTTCGTTCGATATCATCAACGGCCAACTGACCGTTGCGATGTGTTGCGACCACCGTTAACTCGGGATCTTCATCAATCCAGCGTCCGAAAAGGCCACGAATGACGACGGAATCGTCAACGATCATGACCTTAGCAGAACCCGAGGATGGGGTATTAGAAGCAGCAGTGCTGAAACGATCGGGCATAGTTTTCTGGACCCATTCTTGTGGTTATTAGATAAGCCCAACTTCCTGGAATTTCGCCTCGATGATGTCCCTGTCAAACGGCTTCATGATGTATTCGTTTGCACCAGCCCGGATTGCCTTGGCGATGTGAGCCACGTCGTTTTCTGTGGTGCAGAACACCACCAGCGGCACATCGCCCCCCTCTTCTTCACGAAGCTTGTTGAGGAACTCAAGACCATCCATGACCGGCATGTTCCAGTCCAGCAAAATTGCGTCTGGCATAGACTCCTTGCATGCATCCAGTGCCTGCTGACCATCCTCAGCTTCGGAGATGGAAAAATCCATATCCTCAAGGATGCGGCGGGCCACTTTGCGGATGACGCTGGAGTCGTCAACAACCAAACAGTGCTTCATCGAATATCTCTCTTTATCACGCTGCGCAGCTGTTTAAGCCGCCTTCGGTTCGATCAACGTAGTGAGCAGACTGTCAACGTCCAAAATCACCATGAGCTGCCCTTCAAGACGATGCACCCCGCCTGAAATCTCTGCCCAGCGCCAATCGAGGTTGGATGGGTTGTCTTCCCGCTCGTGTGTCGGCAGGTTGAGCACCTCTCCAACGGAGTCGATCACGAGTCCATAAGACTCACTCTTGTATTCAATACCCACGGCCATCATGCTCTGGTCTTCATCCAGCGGCGGCAGGTGAAGCCGGCGACGCATGTTGATGGCTGTGACGATGCGGCCACGAAGGTTCAAAACGCCTTCCACCTCTGGCGGAGACAGCGGAACGCGGGTCACCTTTTCAGGCACGAAAACATCGTGGACCTGTGAGATGGGCAGACCAAACAGCTGCCCACCAATCACGACCGTTACATACTGGATGTACTCGCTGCTGGCGTGCAGCAGTTCAGTGTTATTGGAACCTGCGAAGTTGCTCATGCTGCCACACCCATTTCATTGGTGAACACATCTTTGAGGGATGCGATGAGGCCCGGGCGGTCGAACTTGGCCACGTAGTCATCGAAGCCAGCGTCACGGCCCTGCTGGATGGACTGAGGAGTCACAACCGCAGACAAGGCGATGATCGGCAGATGACGGAAGCGCGTGTCGCTACGCAGGCTCTCACAGAATTGGTAGCCATTAATTTCAGGCATTTCGATGTCCGTGACGATCGCCGCATAGTCCTCACCCTTTTCCAGCAGCTCGAAAGCGGCCTGAGCGGATGGGCATGTGGTCACGTCATAGCCAGCGGCCTTCAGAACCGGCGTAAGCATGTTGCGGAAGAACGCACTGTCATCCACAAACAGCAGCTTGCGCGCGGTCGGCTGGTTGCTCATTTCCTTGCGCATGAACCAATCATCGAAGGCCAGCGGCAGGTAGTGCCCCAGATCGATGATCTCGGTTGCCTTTTCCTTGATGATGGCGGAACCGAGGATGCCCGCACGTTCGGAAACAACTTCGATCTTCATGCGATCTTCGACGATGTCGACAATGTCGTCGACCACGAGACCCATGGAGCGACCGGAGTCGGAGAACACCAGCATCGGCTGTGTGCCTTCACTCTTATGCTGCGCACTTTCGTTGATGTAAACGAGCGGCATAAGCGTTCCGCGGTACTGGACCAGATCGCGGCCGTTGGAGCGCTCGATCTTGGAAACATCGAACTCTTCCAGACGCGTAACCAGTGACAGCGGAACCGCTTTCGGCTCTGCAGAACCGGCACGGAACAGCAGCATGGAGATTGGTGCGTCGCCGTCCACTTTCTTCTCGCTGATTTCTTCGGCCTTTTCTTCGACCTCTTCCACCAGCGCGCCAGACGCGTGGCTTGCCATGGCGGAAGCTACACCGTTCGGGTCAATGATCATGATCACCGCACCATCACCAAGAATGGTGTTGCCGGAGAACATGGTCAGATTGCGGAGCATGGAAGACATTGGCTTGACCACGATTTCTTCCGTATGGAAGACGCCATCAACCACAACGCCAAACCGCTGGCTGCCCACTTGCATCACAACGATGAAACCGTTGTCTTTGTCCAGCTCCTGATCTTCACTCTCGAAACCGAGCAGCTGAGACAGCGGAACCAGCGGCAACAGCTTGTTGCGCAGGCGCAGAACCGGACGGTCCTTGATGCGCTCTATACGATGTTCGGAGTTCGACTGAACACGAACCAACTCGACCACGGAGAGCTGCGGGATCGCAAAACGATCGCCATGGCTCTCAACGATAAGCGTGGAAACGATGGCCAGCGTCAGCGGGATCTTGATGATGAAGCTCGATCCACGCCCTTCCTGAGAGCGAACGTCGATGGAACCACCGATCATCTCAACGTTGTTGCGTACAACGTCCATGCCCACGCCGCGACCGGAAACGTTGGTCACCGCGGATGCGGTAGAGAAGCCTGCCGCGAAGATGAACTTCTGGATCTGCTGATCCGACATCTTCTCCAGCTCGCTCTCGGTCGTGATACCGTTCGCAAGAGCCTTCTGCTTGATCTTGGCAAGGTTCAGACCACGACCGTCGTCGCGGACTTCAATAAGAATGTGGCCGCCTTCATGATAAGCGGAGAGTGTGATCACACCCTTCTCAGGCTTACCGGCAGCAACACGTTCCGCGGGGCTTTCCAGACCATGGTCAGCCGAGTTGCGGATCATGTGCGTGAGCGGATCCTTGATCAGCTCGAGTACCTGGCGGTCCAACTCGGTGTCGGCACCAATCATCTCCAGTGAGATCGGCTTCGACAGTTCCTGAGAAAGATCGCGTACAATTCGAGGCAGTTTCTGCCAAGCGTTGCCGATTGGCTGCATGCGCGTCTTCATGACGCCTTCCTGCAGCTCGGCAGTCACGTTGGACAGACGCTGAAGTGGAACTTTGAACTCGCTGTCTTCATGACGACGAACGATTTCCAGCAGCTGGTTTCGGGTCAGCACCAACTCGGAGACCATGGTCATCAGATCTTCAAGCGTATCCACAGCCACGCGAATGGACTGGTTTGAAACGCCCTGCCCGCCATTGTTCTTGGCTGGCTGATCCTTGGCAACAGAGGCCCCGCCCGAAGCCGCTTCGCCAGAGGCAGAGGCTTTGACCTTCACTTCGACCTGAGGCTCCGCCTCGTCGTCATCGCTGACGGCAACGCGCATGTCCACTTCGACTTCTGCCTCGCGGAAGGCGCGTTCCAACTCATCCAGGGAAACTTCACCCGGGCGCAGCGGGCGTTCCAGAACCTGATAAACGTCGTCGCCTTCAGCAACGGCTTCTTCTTCAGGTTCGGCAGCATCTGCACCCAACTCGCCGGCGTCGGCGCTCAAGGAAAGACGCTCCAGTTCCTTAATCAGGTCCTGATCGTCACCCTCTGGCTCAACACCATTGCTCATCTCCAACTCGCCAAGGATTTCCTTGATGCGGTCGATGGAGTTCAAAACAAGGGAAACAGATTCAGGGGTCACAGGCACGCCGTCCCGGAATTTACCCATCAGGGTCTCGGAGGCGTGCGCGATTGCTTCCAATCGCGGTAGACCAAGGAAACCGCAGGTACCCTTGATCGTGTGAACCAGTCTGAAGATGTTGTCGAGGATCTTAGCGTTGTTTGGTTCCTGTTCGAACTTCACCAGCTCGACGTCAACAACATCCAGACTTTCAAAAGTCTCAGTGAGAAACTCTCTGAGAAGATCGTCCATGGCCTGCACTCACTCAGTTTCAGAAGGGTACCCGCTATACGTGCCCCGAGGCGGGTACTTCACCTTGTTCATACTGACCGAGTCTTGCCGCAAACTGTTAACATACGTTGAAAGGCTGCCTATTTTGCCTAACTATATTTCAGCGTTCGGCTGCGCAATGCACATAATTTTTTCCCCGTCGGTTTCTAGGGAAACCGCCATTTCTGCCTCATCGGCAAGCAGAACAGCGTAAATCGGCTGCACGGTGTGCGCATCAATGCGTTCAGGCTCTTGTCCGCCGAGCACTTCGCTGATCATTGCGGGGATTCGGGCGTTCTTGCCTTCGGCCGTAAGGATGAACTTGGGTGCCTCGGCCCCGTTTTCCATCTGGACTGTAATCGTGCCGCCGCGCGGTATGCACTGGTTAACAATCAAGATCAAATTCAGCAAAAGCTTTACTTTATTCTTGGGCAGCAGAAGACGTTCCACTTCCCAGACAAGATCAGCTTTTTCGTTTTCCATGAAGCCTGTAGCTACCGACTGAGCATCGCCAAGGTCGATTTCTGAGCCAGCCGAACCCGCTGCACCAAAGGCGATACGCGCGAACTGAAGCTTGGCAGAAGCGTGGCGCGCGGACTTGCGGATCAAGTCCATGGCGAAGTCAGCCATGTCCTCGTTGCCTTCCTCATCCAGCACCTCAAGACCGTTGGTAATGGCCCCGACCGGGCTGATGATGTCGTGACACACACGACTGGCGACCAATGCGGCCAGATCAATGGAAGACAGTTCTTTGAAGACAGACATACACGCCCCGTTAGCTTGCACAAAACGGCAATGTTGATTCGATTAGCAGCTTAAAGAGTTACATTGCCGGGCCCGTCCTGCCAAGAATCTTGGTTAACGAAAACCGTCGCAATTAACTCTTTCTGCATTCTCCTGAGCCAATTCTATAAGTTTTTCAGGGGCGGACAAGAAGAGGAAGCGATGAGACTTACTATTGAAGATGTAGAGGCTCCGCTCGTGCAAGGCAAAAACACGGGGACTACCCTGAGCCCGCAAGCCTTGTGCCAGCGAATAGGGGTCACAACCTGCAAACTGCGGCGCGTAAACCTCGGGGGCACCTTCAAAGGCTTTCTTGTTGCCAATGTTTGAGAACAACCAAAGGCGCCCACCCCACTCCAACTGGTGCTTTTCGATACCTTTGACGGGCTCGAAGCGGGTTTGGAAAGCAACAGGGTCGTAGCCGGAGATGGCGTACTCGTAGCGAATATCGGCTGCAGCTAAGCCTGAAAAAGCCACAGAAAGGACGATACACACAAGAAATCTGTATATTCGTGTAGAGCAACTTCGCGAAGTTACCATAAATTCCGCCTAGTTTTCGAATCATCAAAGTCAGAACCGTGTGTGGTGGGCACACTAGGGAGTTCTGTCAAATAAAGCCACTTGGATCCCATGCAAGGAGATTGCTGAATGCTGAAACATCTTTTCGGGCGCATGAAGCATGCCGTAACCATGACTGCTGCTGTCATTGGTCTGGTTGCGCTGACACAGAACGCCTCAGCACAGGCACAACAGGCCCCTGGCGCGCAGGGTGACACAACATACAGCCAGAATGAGATTGTTGACGCAGGCCACAAGTTCTTCGGCAGCGTGTCTTCAGGTCTCGCAGCCGTTGTTGAACAGGCCATCAACAAGTATGGCGAACCGAACGGATACATTCTGGGCGAAGAAGGTTCAGCCGCCTTTGTTGCCGGTGCAACTTACGGCGAAGGTCAACTTTTCACACGCAACGCAGGCATTCATCCAATTTTCTGGCAAGGTCCGTCCATCGGCTGGGACTTCGGTGGTGATGGCGCACGCACCATGATGCTGGTGTACAATTTGCCAACCATCGACGCCATGTATCGTCGCTATGTCGGCGTCAAAGGTTCAGCCTATCTGGTTGGCGGTTTCGGCATGCAGGTCCTGTCCAACAACAACATCTATGTCGTGCCGGTCAAGGCAGGTGTTGGCGCCCGGCTGGGTCTCAATATGGGCTATCTAAAATTTACTAGGAAGCCAACTTGGAACCCGTTCTGATATAACCGCTTTAACGCGGACTTTAGAGAGCATCATGTACCTTCCTGGTGCGAAACGCTCCGGGATGGTGCATGCTGGGGATTGATCGCAATGTCAGACCCCATCAGATCTAAGGCATTCAGGTGATTGAAACTGCGCTTTACATAGCCCTTGGCTTCCTCTCTGCCAGCCTGCTGGCCCTCGCAGCCCTCCCACTCGTCTGGGGCCGCGCGGTCCGGCTTACTCGTCGGGCAATTGAAGCTTCCAACCCTGTAAGCTATGCAAAAGCGAGCATGGCGCGCGACTATTTGCGCGCCCAGCACGCTGTAGAACAACGCATTCTGGAAGTGAAGCTGGAAGAAGTTGGGCGCAAGCATGCGGAAGAATGGGCCGCTCGCAATCGGGCGGAAGCCCAACTCCTGAAACTTCAAGATCAGGTCGCCACCCTCACCAAACGCCTTGAAAAGCGCGGCCTTAAAGACCGCCTCACCATGGGGCTTTGGAGTGCTGAGGAGGCGGAGGCAGAAAAACCGGCAGAGAAGATCGAACCGCCAACCGGCGAAGTGACCGAACTGCCCAGGAAGGAAGCCGGGACCAACACCGCCTCCAAGAAAGCGCTACCGGAGATGGGCGCAGAGGTCGTGCCGCTGCCAACCGAACGCGTACCGGTTTCCCCAAACCATCCACTGGAACGTCTTGCACGAGAAATTTCGCGCGAAGTTTCCGAAATGACAGCTCAAAGCACGCCTCAGGTAGTAGACAACTCTCCAGAGGAAGCCGCAGAACAGGCGGGAGAAGCCTTCGCACGCCTCAAGACCAGCTATGAGAAACTTGAGGTGGAGCGCAACGAGCTCCAAGCCAAGCTGGAAGAAGCGGAAAAGAAACTTAAGGCCAAGCCACAGTCGGCCCGCCAGCGCACAACAAAAGCGCAGAAAGAGCTGAAAGAGTTGCAGCAGAAATATACCGAAGCGCAAAACAAGATCAGTGAACTAAGCGCTCAAATCAAGGGCGTGGCCACCGCCAAGCCCGCCTCCGACAGCTACAAGGCCCTTCGCGAAGAGCTGAAGGAACTGGCCGCCCAGCTGGCCGCTGCCGCGATCGCCAAAGACCCCAAGCTGACGCAAAAATTCGATGCCATCATGCAGGATATCGGCACGCTCAAGACTTCCGGTGCAGCAGAAGGCACAGAGCCTCAGCTTGCTCAGCGCATCGAAAAGGCTCGTAGGACAGGCACAGACAGTTAGGCAACCTTGCCGCCGTCATTGATCCAGATCCCCGCGAAGCAGTTTCTATGTGGCTTCTTGCGCCATCGCCTCGATAAGACGGACACTCCAGGTCTTCATGAGTGACTTGAGGCGCGGGTTTTCCAACTGATCACAAACAAAGGTGTCGATCTGCTCCATGTGCCCGACGCGCACCGGGGCTGACCGATCGAACTTGCTGGTATCGGCCACGAGGATTACATGACGGGCGTTGGCAATAATCGCCTGCGCCACCTTCACTTCCCGGTAGTCAAAGTCCAATAGCGCGCCATCGGCATCGAGCGCCGATGTACCAATCACGGCATAGTCCACCTTGAACTGGTTGATAAAGTCGACAGCCGCCTCGCCCACAACCCCACCATCGGTAGAGCGCACAACACCGCCAGCGATGACCACCTCATTCTCGGAGAAGGGTCTGAGCGTCACGGCGACATTGAGGTTGTTGGTGATGACCATGAGGCCCGAGTGCTGCACCAGCGCGCGCGCAACGGCCTCTGTGGTGGTGCCGATGTTCACGAACAAGGACGCCCCGTTGGGGATCAGCTCGGCCGCGGCCCGCCCTATGGCCTCCTTCTCGCGACCTGCCAGATCCTTGCGGGTGGCATAGCCCACATTCTCCACGCCATAAGCCAGCACCGCTCCGCCGTGAACACGCGACAAAAGCCCCTGCTCACACAGGTCATTCAGATCCTTCCGGATCGTCTGCGGGCTTACCGAAAAACGCTCGGCAAGATCTTCAACTTCAACCCGCCCATTACTTCTCGCGAGATCTAATATGGAGTTGTGCCGTGCAACCAACATTTATTAACGCCCTGTTAACATTTGTTAAGCGCCCACCAAGACGACTTACTTAGTCAATTCAATAGAATAGTCCATAAACAACTAAACCGCACCAAATGCATAACCAATACTGACCATGTTGGCTATTGCACGCTGCACCCCTCGGGACTATTAATACGCGCTATCGGGACTACAGATTAAACGATCTTTGCGTAATTCGACGAAAGGGCAATATCAGCTTGCGCTGATGCTTTGCCGCGTACCGAGTTGGAGGGCCTGATCATGGGGCAAAGAGCAGAAAAGATCCCTGAAACGCATCAGCAGACGGTATTCACTTCACTGGGCAAAGAAGCATTGGCCGCCCAGGAAAAGATGATCGCGTATCAGCAGCAGCATGAAGAAACCGTGGATGACTACCGTCGCTTGACGGAGGACATGAAAGAATCACTGAGTGCTTTCGTGAATACCCAGTCTGACTGCACAGAAGGCAGCATCCCGCGAACGATAAAGAAGTCGGAAAAGGAACCAAGCCACTTGGGCGCAGGTCTGAAGGGTCGCTGGTTCTAACCAGCCAGCGGCTTTGCTTAGTGAACCGAAACTCCGGCAATACCAAGCCGTTTCACATCCATCGGATGCGTGCCGTTTCAACTTTTCAATTTTTGGAGAAAAGAGAAGTGGCACGCCCAAGGGGAATCGAACCCCTGTTTCCGCCGTGAAAGGGCGGCGTCCTAACCGCTAGACGATGGGCGCTCACTTACTCAGCAGTTGCCTGCTGATCGTGGCACAGAGAAAAAGCGAATGGCACGCCCAAGGGGAATCGAACCCCTGTTTCCGCCGTGAAAGGGCGGCGTCCTAACCGCTAGACGATGGGCGCCTGCGCTTCGCTCCGTGCGATGAGGGGGATTTAATCGGTAACTTCCGGCTTGGCAACCCCCCTTGCATCAATGAATTAGACTTTTTCCACCTATCTTGCCATAAAATCTGTTCTGCCGAGATTTTTACCCGTCACAGGATCCACATAGACAAGCGCTTGGGCGGTGCCCTCATTTACAAGCAGCATCAGTTTGCCGTCTACCATTTGCGCCGAAAGCACGCGGGCTTCCGGGCCCAAAGCAATTGTCGCAGCCAGCGCATCGGCGCTGACATCGTTGCTGCCCTCGGATATCTTGTAGAAAATGGCAGCGAATACGGCGACCAAGCCAACCAGCATCACCATGCTGGACCCCATCAACAGGCGCCGCATTTTTTGCTGGATCCGCTGAGCTGCAGGATCTAAAGCCTCGTCACTAGTCAAATCTGCGCTGTCATCAACAGGATCACGCATGAGCAATCATTCTCCAAACGGCCTTTCGCCGAACCAATCAAGTGTAGAACCGGGCGAAGACGGCATTGCCTTCACCACTGTCGAAGCCCAGGAGGCGGGAAAACGTTTGGATGCCGTATTGGCCGCACACCTATCCGACTTCAGCCGAAATCGACTGCAGGCTCTCATTCGCGCCGGACATGTTCATGTCGGCGATCGCAAAATAGTGGAGCCCAAACACAGGGTCAACGAAGGAGACGTGCTCTGCGTTGAAGTTCCTGAACCAGAAGCAGCCGAACCACAGCCCGAAAACATCCCGCTGGACATTCTCTATGAAGATGAGGATGTGATCGTGATAAACAAGCCTGCAGGACTTGTTGTTCACCCCGGAGCGGGCAATCCTGATGGCACATTGGTGAACGCGCTGCTCTACCACTGCGGCGACAGCCTTTCCGGCATTGGCGGCGTAAAGCGCCCCGGCATCGTCCACCGCCTCGACAAGGACACCAGCGGCGTTCTGGTGGTCGCCAAGAATGATATGGCCCATCAGGGACTTGCAGCCCAGTTTGCAGACCATGGCCGCACTGGCCCGCTGGAGCGCGCATATGTGGCACTCGTTTGGGGAGCCCCTTCTGCATTGGCAGGCACTGTGGACGCCAACCTTGCACGCTCGCTCGCCAACCGCCAGAAGATCGCCGTGGTCAAGACGGCTGGTCGCACAGCCATCACCCATTGGCAAGTCAAGGAACGCTTCGGCCCAAAGGACAGCGAGCCCCTTGCAAGCCTTATGGAATGCCGCTTGGAGACAGGACGAACGCACCAAATCCGCGTTCATATGGCGCACCTTGGACACCCGCTCATTGGCGACATGGACTACGGTGCCGGTTTCAAAACCCGGCACAAACGCTTTGACGAGCCCGCCCGCTCAGCCTTGGGAGAGTTTTCTCGTCAGGCCCTGCATGCTGGCCTGCTTGTCTTCGAACATCCAAGAACAGGCGAAGTAAAGGCCTTTGAATCTCCACTACCAGAAGATTTTCAAACACTCCTCTCACTTCTTAGGGATGCATAAAACAAAATTTCTCCACAAAGAGGTAGCGAATAGGCCATAATGCCCCCATATCAATGCGTCTGGCGTGCTCACAATGGAGGCGCCAGTGAGTGTTTGCCCGTCAAGTGCCGATAGGGCACGGGAAACATAGCTTGTAACGGAAAGGGGTGCATAAATGGCCCGTAATCTGCCAGTAATCTCTTCAGGTGAAGGCGGCCTCAGCCGCTACATGGATGAAATTCGCAAGTTCCCGATGCTTCAGCCGCAGGAAGAGTACATGCTCGCCAAGCGGTACAAGGAGCATGACGAAGCTCAGGCTGCGGAACGGCTCGTGAACTCTCACCTGCGCCTCGTGGCTAAAATCGCCATGGGATACCGCGGCTACGGCCTGCCTCTGGGCGAGGTTATCTCCGAAGGTAATGTCGGCCTCATGCAGGCTGTCAAACGCTTTGAACCAGACAAAGGGTTCCGCTTGGCCACCTACGCCATGTGGTGGATCAAGGCGTCAATTCAAGAATACATCCTGCGAACCTGGTCCCTCGTAAAGATGGGCACCACCGCAAATCAAAAGCGGTTGTTCTTCAACCTGCGCCGCCTCAAGGGTAAGATTCAGGCGCTTGAAGACGGCGATCTGCGTCCGGATCAGGTGAAAGAAATCGCAACCACCCTCGGCGTGAACGAGGACGAGGTTGTGAACATGAACCGCCGTTTGAGCGGGGATGCTTCTCTCAATGCGCCGCTGCGTTCCACGGAAGGCGAATCCGGCGAATGGCAGGATTGGCTGGTGGACGATGGCGAAAGCCAAGAGAGCATTCTGGCTGAGCAGGAAGAACTCGATTCCCGCCGCTCCATGCTGAAAGACGCCATGAGCGTTCTCAACGACCGTGAGCGCCGTATCTTTGAGGCACGCAGGCTCTCAGAATCGCCGTTGACGCTTGAAGAACTCTCCGAGGAGTTTGGGGTCAGCCGCGAGCGCGTGCGCCAGATTGAGGTCCGGGCTTTTGAGAAAGTTCAAAAGGCGGTCATGCAATCTGCCCAACAGGCTCAAGAGCAGCAACAGTCTCTGCTCGCTGGATAATCTTCCAGCACACAACCAGGTTAAGAAGCCCCGGACCGCTGAGCGACCGGGGCTTTTTCTTTTAGCGAATAACCGCTGTATAGCTTTCAACCGGCGGCGCGGTCTTGATCAAACCAGCCTCCAGCATGAAGTTGGCAAAGCGTTCGTAGCGCCCCTCATCCAGCGCTGCAGGACGTTTGGCAAAGCGCGGCAACGTATCGCCCCAAGCCCGGCGATTCAGCTCATCATCCAGATTTGGGTAAAGCTCCAAAAATGCCTGCCAAGAATCCTGCGGGTGATTGATCAGGTACACGGTTGCATCTTCCAGCGCGGCCATGAATTTGGCATAGCGCGGGTCATCCACCTTGTCCTTGTGCGCGACGAGGATCAACTCGTCATAGGCCGGAACTCCGTTCTCCTCCGGATAGAAGGCGAGACCGGCAGACCCTTTGATTTCAAGCTGGTTCAGCTCGAAATTCCGATATCCCCCAATGATGGCATCCACCTGTCCGGCCAGAAGACTTGGAGACAAGGAGAAGTTCACGTTGATCAACTCGATGTCTTCGATGGTCAACCCAGCCTGCTTCAGCATGGCGCCAAGCATTGCGTCTTCAAAGCCGGAAACGGAGTAGCCAACCCGCTTGCCCTTGAGGTCTTCAAGTGTCTTGATGGGGCCATCCTTCAACACAATCAAGGTGTTGAGCGGTGTTGCCACCAACGTCCCGATACGCGACAGCGGCATGCCCTCGTCGATCTGTGCATGCAGAACAGGCTGATAAGAGATGGCGATGTCCCCCTGACCCGCAGCAACCAGCTTGGGTGGCATGGCTGGATCAGCGGGTTCAATCAACTCCACTTCCAGACCATGCGCCTCGAAGAAGCCGCGGGTTTGCGCCACAGCCAAGGGAGCATGGTCCGGGTTGGCGAACCAGTCCATCAAGACGGTGAGCTTTTCCTTCGCTTGCACCTGAATACTACCCGCCAGCATGGCGGCAATGAACAAAGCGATGAAACGCTTCATGGGCAGAGCCTTTCTCAAGTTTTTTCCTGTTGCCAGGGAATAAGGCGCACGACCGCCAGCTCGACGAGACCGCGCAGGATAAGAACCATGATGGCAAGTAGGATGAGCGCTGCGAACATGGTGTCTGTTTGCATGCGCGCGTTGGACTGGAGCATGATGAAGGCAAGGCCTCCCTTGGCTCCAACCCACTCCCCCACCACTGCGCCAATGGGCGCAAAGACGGCGGCAATACGGATACCGGACGCCAGAGCTGGTAGCGCAGCGGGAATGCGGATGTATCGCAAACGCTGCCACCTGTTCAGGCGGTAGAGCCGCCCCAAATCCAGCAGAGCCGGATCAGTTCGCCGCAAGCCGTCATGGAACGTGGATGTAACCGAGAAGAAAATGACAATAACTGCCATGACCACTTTTGACGCGAGCCCAAAACCAAACCACAGCACCAAAAGCGGCGCGATGGCGAACACAGGCAAAGACTGCGTTGCGGTGATGGGAGGCAACAGAAACCGGCGCATGATCTCTGAGGAACTCATGATCAACGCCAGCAGAACGCCCGCTGAAACACCGAAGATGAAACCGAGTACCGTTTCACCTGCGGTGATCGACGCGTGGTACAGCAGAAACGACCACTGCTGAGTGAATGCTTCATACACAGCTATAGGAGATGGCAGCATGAAGGATGGCAGGGCAAAAACCCGAACCACCGCTTCCCAAAATGCAACAAAAACCGCGATACCCGCGAGGATACGCAAGGCTCTGGACACCAGCCACATCAGCGCGTCCTCGCGCAAGATGTGGCACCGCGATGCGAAACCACTGCCCGGAAACAACGCGTTCGGACATGGCCACAGCAACTGGCAATGCTACAAGATTGGATCATGTGGATCTCCCTTCTGTGCACCTACATGCACGTCAGCTACGGAGACCCGGGAATAAAGAGGCTCAGGTTCCAGTCCCTTCGCCGGTATTACCCGGATCAGGTTCTAAGGGTTCGGCAGTACCATCTCAGCTCCAAACAAGGAGCACCCCTCGGATACGCAAGAACCTATAGATTCCCCCGGCATTTTCAAGGGCAGCTGCAGCGAAATACGCAGCAGAAAAAGAAAAAGGCGCTGGAGAACCTCTCCAACGCCTTGTTTTAGAATATAATTTTTCGCGAGCTAGTTCCAGCTTTCAAGCGCTTGTGAAATCACACGATTGCCGGAAACACCTTTTTCAAAGGTCAGAATGGCGCGCTTGCCGTTGTTGTAGAGCAATGGAATGTCGATCCACTCACGCTCTTCAAGACGCTTCATGTTCGTCACCCGATCAGCCTCGGCATCAGAAAGCGCGATCCAGAAGAAGTTGTCGGATACCTTGACCGCAGCACCGGCCAGAGGTTCGCCCCGGGCCTGCTCGGTCGGTTTCATGATAATGCCCGGCACCTCGGCAATGCCCTGCCCGGCGAAGTCTCGTGGCAGATCGAATCTCAACTCAAGCAAGTGACTTGCAGGCAAAGAGTTGTCTGCATTCGGCTTGATCGACATGGTAATGGTCACATTGCGATCTGGCATAACCGCAACAGCCTTGACGATCCTGCCAGCGCTGTCGCCCCGATCCAGCGACCACATGACGTTGCCCCGAGACGCGGTCCCTGACTCGCCCGGATTGGCCGCTTCTTCATAAAGGATGCCCTGTTGCGCAACCGCTGTTTGCTCGGCTTCAGCTGTCAAGCTTTCTGCAGGGCGCACAGAGTTGGTGGTCACCGGTACCGCATCCACCTCATCTGGCGATGGAATGTCTGGTGGCGTCACTGGTTGACTTGGCGGCGGCGTTGCCTCAGCACCAGAGCCCGGATTGGTAACATCCCGGCTCACGGAAGTGACTCGCTGCGTCGACACAGCCCGCGCGTCTGGTGAGACCTGAGAGCCGTCATCATTGAGAAGACGGTCGGTGTTCTTGTTGGAGGCAGGTTCCTCCGGCTCTTCGGCAGGCGCTGGTTGGGCCGAGTCAGATCCCCCATCAGTGACCGTTGGCTCGATGAGCGTCATCAGGTCATCTTTTTGGGAGTACAGCGCGTAACCACCAGCCCCCAGAAGGGCCAGAACAATAAAGATGCCAATTACCTGCGGCATACGTGAGGGCCGCAGTCCCTCCTCCGACAAACCAGCATCGCCCGCAAGCGCGCTGGATGCCTTTGCAGCCCTTTGCTTGCCGCGGGGACGCTTGGCCAATTCAGGTGCTTCTGCGTCGTCCTTGGCCTCTTCCGCAAGGGCTTGCTTGCGCGCTTCGCCGGGCACCCAAACATCTTCCTCACGGGGCTTCGGCCGGTAAGCGCTCGAAACGGCAGGCTGCACCTCCGCCGGAGGCACATCACCCAAATCCGGCTCGCGTTTGGCATCGTTTGCGCCAGGTAGCTGATCTCGCGCTTTCTGGCTTGCCTGATGCGCAGCCGCACCCAGATCAGAAGCAGCTTTTACGGCCTGCTTGAAAACATCTGGTTCCGCAGGACCATTGTTTGCCTCGGCAGCCCCTCCGCTTGCACCAGCGGCACCCGTTGTCTGGGTGGCGTGTTCTGCGGCGTAAGGGGAAGTCGAAGCAGGTGGTCTTTGAGGTTGTGTCGGAGGAACCGGTGCCTGAGCTGTCTGCGGTGGCGCGGGCGGCCTTTGTGCAGGCTGCGAAGTTGCAGGCCCCGCTACGCCAGCATGCGCCCCGCCTGACGCGCCACCGGGCGCGGCAGTTGGTTGCTTTGCGGGCTGGGCAGGTGCACTCCCCAGACCGAGGGAGGCACGGGCGGCCTCAGCTTCCACTTTCCGAATTGCTTCTTCGAGCTTGAGCTGTTCCTCGGTAATTTGCGAAGGGGTCAGTGGCGGATCATAGTTCTGCAGCTGTTTTACAATAGCTGAGCGAGCACGTTGATACACACCGCGCCGCGCTGAGCCAGTGTTTTCCTGAAGACCGTTAATTGTCTTCTTTAAAACGGAGTAATAGTCCGCCATCTATCCGTCTTTAGCCCCCCAGAGTTACTCTGCTAACGGCTTAGTCTTGAAAAGGATTCTGAACGAGAATTGTGTCATCTCTTTCAGGGCTCGTCGAGAGCAATGCAACAGGTGCACCAATCAATTCCTCAACATGTCGTACGTACTTCACAGCTTGAGCAGGCAAATCGGCCCAACTACGTGCGCCCTTGGTGGTTTCTTTCCAACCTGGCAGCGTTTCATAGATCGGCACAACCCGCGCCTGTGCTCCCTGAGAAGCAGGCAAATAGTCAATACGCTCGCCATCCAACTCATAGCCAACGCAAATCTTGATTTCATCAAGACCATCTAAAACGTCCAGCTTGGTGAGCGCAATCCCGCTGATGCCACTAGTGCAAACGGTTTGACGGACGATAACGGCATCGAACCAGCCACAGCGGCGTTTACGACCAGTCACCACACCGAACTCGTGACCGCGGGTGCCAAGGAACTCACCCACTTCGTTCTGCTGTTCGGTTGGGAACGGCCCTTCACCCACGCGGGTTGTGTAAGCTTTGGTGATGCCCAAAACGTAATCGACAGAGTTCGGACCAAGGCCACAGCCAGTGGCAGCCTGACCCGCAACGGTGTTGGAGGACGTCACGAATGGATAGGTTCCGTGATCATTGTCCAGCAGCGCGCCCTGTGCGCCTTCAAACAAGATACGCTTGCCTTCGCGGCGCGCATTGTCCAGCAGCTGCCAGCTACGTTCCATGAATGGCAGGATCTTGTCAGCAACACTTGCCAGTTCTTCGTAGATTGCATCGGCGGAGATTTCCGGCTCGCCAAGACCACGCAGAAGCGCATTGTGGTGCACCAGCATGCGGTCGATCTTGCCTGGAAGAGTTTCAAGGTTTGCCAGATCCATTACGCGAACAGCGCGGCGGCCCACCTTGTCTTCATAAGCAGGGCCAATGCCACGCTTGGTGGTGCCAATGCGGTTTTCTTCAGAAGCTGCATTCTCACGAAGCGCATCCAGCTCGCGGTGAATGGACAGGATCAGCGTTGCATTGTCCGCCACGCGGAGGATTTCAGGAGTGATCTCAACGCCCTGTTCCTTCAGACGGTCAATCTCGGAAACCAGCGCATGCGGATCAACCACCACGCCATTGCCAATGACAGAAAGCTTGCCGCGCACAACGCCGGAAGGAAGCAGAGAAAGCTTGTAGCTCACACCGTCAATTACAAGTGTGTGGCCAGCGTTGTGGCCGCCCTGAAAACGCACGATGACATCAGCTTGCTCAGACAGCCAGTCAACGATCTTGCCCTTACCTTCGTCACCCCACTGGGAGCCGACAACTACAACATTGGCCATGGATTTTTCGCCCTCCTACGGCGGCGGTTGGCTGGACCTTGTAGCGGCCCTTCCACTTCAAAGTTTGCTCAGGCGTGCAAACAGATATCACACATAAGAAACCCCGGACGAAAGCCCGGGGCATTTCCTTGGTCTTATAGCCCCATCAAACGCGTCTGACGAGTCTTTTACGTGCTTCTTTTCCCAAGCTTCCCTGCGGCTTATTGCGTTTTCTTCAAGGAACAGGCTTTGAGCCACTCGCAAATCGGATTGGTTTGTTTCCTTGATCTCTCTTAGTGGTGTGACAACGACCAATTCAATTTCGCGGCAAAAGACTGGAGATCGCATGACCCAAGCGCCGAAACTGGACCTGATCGCATTGGCCATGCTGCTGTGTCTGTCGCTCTTGTGGGGCGGCTCATTCTTTCTTGCTAAGATTGCTGTCGCGTTCCTGCCGCCACTCACCCTGGTGTTCTTTCGGGTCTTCATCGCGGCGTGCACCCTGTGGGCCGTTTTGCTCATTCTTGGAAAACGCCTACCCCTTCACGGTTCATGGCCATTGAAGTTTTTGGCGCTGGGGCTGATCAACAACGTGATTCCCTTTTCGCTGCTGTTTTGGGGCCAACAACACATTGCATCAGGTCTTGCGTCCGTTCTGAACGCCTTCACCCCCATCTTCACGATGCTGGTCGCTCATCAGATGACGCAGGATGAAAGGTTGAGCGGGGCAAAGATACTGGCAGGTTTCGTGGGCATCTGCGGCGTTGCAGTCATGCTGGGTGCCGACGCCCTCCTTGGAGACACCTACCGCATTCTGCCCCAAATCGCGTGCCTTGGCGCAGCGTTGTCCTACGCGTTTGCGGCGACAATGGCCAAGCGGCTCAAGGCACTGCCACCCCTTTCGATCGCCACAGGCCAGTTGACTGGGTCGACGATCATCCTGCTCCCGGTCATTCTCATGACTACCTCCAGCAGCGAGCTGGCCACTGTGCCGATTAACACTTGGGCAGCCGTTGTCATGCTCGCCGTCGTTTCTACAGCATTGGCCTATCTTCTGTACTTCCGCATCTTGCAGCGGGCAGGCGCAACCAACGCCGCACTGGTCACCTTCCTTGTGCCAGTAAGCGCCATCATGCTGGGCGCTGTCTTTCTGCATGAGCGTCTGGAAGCGAACCAGTGGTTGGGCATCGCACTGATCGCTTTGGCTCTACTCATCATGGATGGGCGAGCGTTCACGCGCCTGCGGGCAAGCCTGAGGTAAAATGCAAAAAAGCGGGCCTCAATGGAGACCCGCTTCTTCCCTGGGAGGAAGGTGACGCTGCTCTAGTTGTTTTTAAAAGTGCAGCTGCTTGACCTGGTTGACCTGGCCAATGGCTGCGATTTTTTCCAGAGCGTCCGCTGGAATCTGGCCATCCACTTCAACAAGACAGATCGCCTCTTCGCCCTCAGCCTTACGGCCCAGGTTGAAAGTTGCGATGTTGACGCCCGCCTCACCGAGAATGGAACCGAGCTGGCCGATAAAGCCTGGCTTGTCATCATTGGTGACGTAGAGCATGTTTTCACCCAGTTCGGCTTCCATGTTGATGCCCTTGATCTGAATGATACGTGGCTTGCCATCGGAGAAAACAGTACCGGCGACAGAGCGCTCCTGACGTTCTGTGATAATCGTCAGGCGAATGTAGTTCTCATAAACACCGTGCTGTTCGCGGCGAATGTCTTCGATGGTGATGCCACGCTCGCGCGCCATGACCGGCGCAGAAACCATGTTCACGGTCTGCAGCAGCGGCTGAAGAACGCCGGTAACCGCAGCGGCCGTCATGGCCTTCACGTTCATCTCAGCAACCTCGCCCTCATACTCGATGCGAATGCCCTTGATGCCTGTTTCAGTGGCCTGTCCGGCAAAGGAACCCAGCAGCTCGGCCAGCTTGACGAACGGTGTCAGTTTAGGCGCTTCTTCTGCGGTGATGGATGGCATGTTGAGCGCGTTTGATACGGCACCCTTCACCAGATAGTCAGCCATCTGCTCCGCCACTTGCAGCGCAACATTCTCCTGCGCCTCGGTAGTGGAGGCCCCAAGGTGCGGCGTACAAACAACGTTTGGCGCGCCAAACAGCGGGTTTTCCTTGGCAGGCTCTTCAACGAACACATCAACGGCAGCGCCGCCAATCTTGCCGGAATCAAGGCCTGCACGCAGGGCAACTTCATCCACCAGACCACCACGGGCACAGTTGATGAGGTAGGCACCCTTCTTCATCTTCTCGATGGCAGCCGCATCAATGATATTGCGCGTCTTGTCGGTCAGCGGGGTGTGCAAGGTAATGAAATCTGCACGGGCAAGAAGTGTATCAAGATCCACCTTTTCCACGCCAATGTCCTGCGCACGCTCATCAGACAGGAACGGGTCGAACGCAACAACACGCATCTTCAGGCCAATGGCACGGTCGGCAACGATGGAGCCAATGTTTCCGCACCCAATCAGGCCAAGGGTCTTTGAGGTAATCTCAGTACCCATGAACTTGGATTTTTCCCACTTGCCAGCCTGTGTGGAAGTGTCTGCGGCAGGAAGCTGGCGGGCGACGGCGAACATCATTGCAACTGCATGTTCTGCCGTTGTGATGGCATTGCCGAAAGGCGTGTTCATCACGATCACACCCTTGGTCGTTGCGGCCGGAATATCAACGTTATCAACACCGATACCGGCACGGCCGATCACTTTCAGGTTGTCGGCAGCGGCAAGGATCTTCTCTGTCACTTTCGTCGCAGAGCGAATTGCAAGACCGTCATACTGGCCGATGATCTCAGCCAGTTTTTCCTTATCCTTGCCAACGTCAGGCAGGAAGTCCACTTCACAGCCGCGTTCTTTGAAGATCTCAACAGCGGCAGGAGAAAGCTTATCAGAAATCAGTACCTTAGGAGCCATGACACGTTCCTTTTGCGCAGGAAGCAGGGTCCGGCGCCCCAACGCGCCGGAATGCTCATTCTCTATTCAAAAAATCTCAAGAAAGGCAGCAGCCGCTTTTGTTAGCGGGCAGCTGTCAGCTTCGCCTTTTCAACGGCAAACGCCCAATCCAGCCACGGTAGCAAGGCCTCAACATTCGAGGTCTCAACAGTGGCACCACACCAGATGCGCAGGCCCGACGGTGCATCACGATAAGCACCAATGTCATAAGCCACGCCCTCAGCATCTAGAGCTGCAACAAGCGCCTTAGCAAAGGCGGCCTGTTCGGCAGCATCAAGAGCTGCTACGTCTGCATCTACGATCTTCAGACAGACGGAGGTATTGGAACGGGTTGCAGGGTCCACTGCAAGGAAGTCGACCCAATCGGTCTTCTCTACCCATGCAGTAATCGCGTTTGCATTGGCATCCGCGCGCTTGATCAGCCCCTCAAGACCCCCAACGCTCTTGCCCCACTTCAGGGTGTCGATGTAGTCCTCGACGCAGAGCATGCTGGGTGTGTTGATGGTTTCGCCCTTGAAGATCCCTTCAATGAGCTTTCCACCTTTGGTCATGCGGAAGATCTTCGGCAGCGGCCATGCCGGCGTATAGGTCTCCAGGCGCTCAACAGCGCGTGGAGAGAGAATGAGAATACCATGAGCGCCTTCGCCACCCATGACTTTCTGCCAGGAATACGTGATCACATCGAGCTTGGCGTAATCCAGCTCCTGTGCGAATGCGGCTGAAGTTGCATCGCAAATCACCAGGCCTTCACGGTCGTCAGCGATCCAGTCTGCATTCGCCACGCGAACGCCAGAGGTTGTGCCATTCCATGTGAAGACAATGTCGTGGGCCGGATTAACCTGTGCGAGATCAGGAAGCTCACCGTAGGGGGCTTCAATCACGCGGGCATCCGCCAGTTTCAACTGCTTGACTACGTCAGTAACCCAACCCGAACCAAAGCTCTCCCACGCCAGCATGTCAACCGGACGCGCGCCGAGCATGGACCACATGGCCATTTCGACTGCGCCGGTGTCAGACGCAGGAACGATACCAATGCGGTAATCGTCAGGCACGCCAAGCACTTCGCGGGTAAGCGCAATCGCTTCCGCAAGCTTTGCCTTGCCAATTTTTGCTCGGTGAGAACGGCCCAAAGGCGCGTCATTTAATGCAGCTGGTGTCCAGCCTGGACGCTTCGCACAAGGGCCCGAAGAAAAGTTCGGGTTTGCCGGCTTTGTAACCGGCATTTCAATATTCGCCATTTAACTACCCTCTCAGATAGGCGCCCCTCGTTGGGGAGGGGTGTCCCACCGACGGGTCTATGCGAAACCACGCAGACGGTCAACAAACTTTTTGGCCAGAGCATGACCGAGATACTCTCCCCATGCTGCGGTGCATGCACTATTCCCTCGTCTTTTCAGAGAGATAGAGAATTAGAACAGTTCGACACTTTTTTGCAGGCGGCCACGCGAATCAGGAGCGCCAACCGCCATCACTGAGCATGTTGATGCCATCCTCACACGAGCGATTTGCGCATTTCAGCAGCGCTCGAGAAATCGAAGAACAACTCCAGAATACCCAGCCGCTGCTCTGCCACCCTTCGGAAACCGTGTTTCAGGTAGAGCGCTTCAGCACGGGGATTGGTGTTGATCACCTCCAGTGCGAGGAATGACTTGCCGTCCGTGCGCGCAATTTCGTCCGCCTTCGACAGCAGCAAGGAGCCAATACCGCAGCTACGCGCCTCCTCGTGGACCGCAAGACCGTCGATAAAAACTGTTTGAGGATCGCAGGAGTTGTCGAGCAATCCGAGCAACATCAGGCGCAAGGGCCCCAAAACACCGAGGATCCGCCAAGCCTCCCGCAACGTTGGCTCGTAAGGAGAGGCACTCGCTGTTTTCAGCCCAAGAACCCCAACCACTTGCCCTTTATGTTTTGCAATCAACACCTGATGGCAGTTGAGCGCACCTTCAAACAAGTCAACGGCTTTGGGATAATCGCCCAAAATGGGCAAGATCTTGGAGGCCAGACAGCGAACATAAAGCTCGGTCACTGCACGAATGTCGTCGGGCTTCACGCCACGTTCAATGCCTAAATCCTGAAGGCTCTCCATGCGCATGACTTCCACCTTACCCAACAAATGAGACTTATGTGTCTCATATCTTGGATAAGGGCGCAATCCTTCCATTCAAGCGACAAGCAAAACAAAAGGCCCGCCGAAGCGAGCCTTGATCATCGTTCATTCCGCCTGCGGTCAGTAGGTTGCAACTACCGGACCGGGAGCAAAAGCGTTCTGTTGGCCAAACTCGTATCGCAGCCCCACACGGAACTCATGAGCCGCCAGATCTTCGTACTTGATGTGATCATTCACGCCATTGCTTGAGAAGTTCGCGGACTTGCCATCTCCAATCCAAAGGTAGCGGTAGCCTGCATCAAGATGCCAACTTGGCGTAATGGCGTAGCCAACACCGGCCATGGCAGCCCAGGAGAAGTTCCACTTTCCATCAGAGGGATACCCCCCTTCTGCGCCGTTCGGATTCACATAGCGAATGTCATCGTAGGACACGTAGGAAGCACCGATACCCGCCCCTACATACGGCGTAAAGCCGCGATAGTTGCCAAGGTCGGCATAGACATTCCAAAGTATCGTCCACACGTCCAGACTTGCGGTTTCAACGGACTGTGCAATACCCGGTCCAGTACCACAGTTGGTCAGACAGTCGACACGCCCATCAAAATCAGAGGGCCACTCGTAGTCAACTGTAACATCGGTGCGCAGGTGCTCGTTGAACCGATACCCCACACCGGCACCGATAATGCCTGTGGGATCCTGTTCCTCACCTTCAAAGATGATGCTGTCGCTATAAGTTGTCTTCGGTGCCTTGTAGATCTTGTAGCCAATATCGCCACGCAGATACCACCCGCTTGAGCTGGCCGCCGGAATGACAGGCACATGCTCGATAACCGGCTCTGGCAGGTCCGCAGCAATTGCGGAACCTGCAACCAATGAAAACAAACTGAATGAAACAACGCGAGATACAAACTTCATGTCTCTGCCCCTTCAGGTAACCACCACCCTCCGGAAGCGGCCCCGCACTAAAATACTGGGCACAGTAGACAAGAAAATAATTACCCATAAATTAACCATGAGTATTTACTGAGTTTTTTAACCTAAACAAATTCTTAATACATATTTACTTATCCAGAACAAAAGAAAGCCGCCCTGTTGGACGGCTTCCATCTTAACAAAGATTAACAGGTTGTTTAAGCGGCCGTTTCAACAGCGCCGACAATCGTGTCAACCACATCGCCGAGAAGCACGGCATCATCGGCCTCCCCCATCACGCGGATCAACGGCTCGGTTCCTGAAGCACGAATGACAAGACGCCCTGCCCCAGCCAAACGGTCCTCACCATTCTTGATGGCGGCCTTTACATCGTCATTCTCCAACGGCTTGCCACCGTTGTAGCGGACGTTTTTCAGCAGTTGCGGCACAGGCTCGAAGCGGCGACACACCTCAGAGACCGGCCTATCGGTCTTCTTCACACACGCAAGCAACTGCAGGGCTGCAACGAGGCCGTCGCCTGTTGTGGCAAAATCAGACATTACGATGTGGCCTGACTGTTCTCCGCCCAGATTGTAGCCATGGGCGCGCATGTGCTCCACCACGTAACGATCCCCCACCTTGGTACGGGCGAGCTGCAAGCCAATATCGTTCAGGTAGCGCTCCAGCCCCAGGTTAGACATGACGGTCGCCACGATGCCCGGTGCGGAAAGACGGTTGTCCTCCTGCCAGGACTGCGCAACCGTTGCCATAAGCTGGTCGCCATCAACCACACGGCCTTCTTCATCAACAATAATGACCCTGTCTGCATCACCATCCAGAGCGATACCGATATCGGCACGGACCTCATGCACCTTGTTGCAAAGCGCATCAACAGAGGTCGAGCCGCAGTCCTTGTTGATGTTGTAGCCATTTGGCTCAACCCCGATTGGGAAAACCTCGGCACCCATTTCCCACAGCACCTCAGGTGCCACCTTGTATGCCGCGCCATTGGCGCAATCGATCACGATACGCATACCCTCAAGGGAGATGTCCCGCGGCAAGGTGCGTTTGGCAAATTCCATGTAGCGATCCCGCACGCCGTCAATGCGCTTGGCCCGGCCAAGTTCATGAGGCTCTGCAAGAATGGCTGAAAGGTCATCGCTTTCGATGAGGCGCTCGATCTCCAGCTCGGTCTCATCGGAAAGCTTGAAACCATCCGGGCCAAAAAACTTGATGCCGTTGTCATGGAAAGGGTTGTGGGACGCCGAAATCATCACGCCAAGATCCGCACGAAGCGAGCGGGTCAACATCGCAACAGCCGGGGTCGGCATTGGGCCAAGAACAAACACATCCAGACCAACGGCGGTAAAACCAGCCACCAGCGCGTTCTCAATCATGTAGCCGGAAAGACGCGTGTCCTTGCCAATCACCACCCGGTGGCGGTACTTGCCACGCCGGAAGGTAATGCCCGCCGCCATGCCCACTTTCAGGGCGATCTCTGGTGTAATTGGCCACTTGTTGGCAGTTCCGCGAATACCATCGGTACCAAAATATGCTCGCGACATGCACAAATCCTGTTTTCTCTGATGCAGCTGCGCCGCTTCAGCGGCGGGCAGCAGGATCATCCTAATCTTTTCTTGGTGTTGACCGGGACCTTAGATGATCAAGCACGAAGAATTTGTTCTCTTTCAGCTTGATACAATCATCGGCGGCCCCTGTGGGGTCAAAAAATGTGTTCTTTTGTTACCAGTAGGCAAACAAGTTCAAGCAAATTAGACAACAAAGCAAAACGCCCGATGTTTTCCACCGGGCGTCCGCAAAATTGTGGTCGTCTGTTTGGCTTTTAACCCTGAGGCTGAGGCTCCAGGCCATCGCCACTGGCTTCGCCGCCGGACTTCTTCGATCCAGTCGAAGGAATGCCGGAGGAACGTGCTGGAGGCACATCGTCGCCTTCGTCGCGAACCGGGGCTTCCCCTTCCAACAGCTTCTTGATTTCATCACCGCTCAAGGTCTCGTACTCAATGAGGCCGTTCGCGATGGTGTGGAGCTGATCTTCGTGCTCCTTCAAAATGCGTGTTGCGGTTTCATACCCTTCGTTGACGAAGTGCTTGACTTCAGCATCAACCATTTGTTGCGTTTCATCAGAGACGTTCTGGTTCTTCGCAACAGAGTGGCCGAGGAACACTTCCTCTTGGTTTTCGCCGTAAAGCAGCGGACCGAGCTTGTCGGACATACCGAACTGGGTTGCCATCGCACGAGCCAGTTTGGTCGCCATCTGAATGTCACCGGATGCGCCTGAGGTCACTTTCTCGTAGCCGAAGATCATCTCTTCAGCCACGCGGCCACCCATAGCCACCGCAAGGTCGGCCTTACACTTGGCACGTGTCAAAGACACCTGATCCTTTTCCGGCAGACGCATCACCATACCCAGCGCACGGCCACGCGGAATGATGGTCGCCTTGTGGATCGGGTCAGACGCAGGCATGTGCAACGCAACAAGCGCGTGTCCAGCCTCGTGGAAAGCGGTCAGCTTCTTCTCTTCCTCGGTCATGACCAGCGTACGGCGTTCCGCACCCATCATGACCTTGTCCTTCGCATCCTCAAACTCGGCCATCGTGACCAGACGCTTGGAGCGACGCGCAGCAAGCAGTGCAGCTTCGTTCACGAGGTTCATCAAGTCCGCACCAGAGAAACCCGGTGTGCCGCGTGCAAGGGTTTTCACATCAACGTCTGGAGCCAGAGGCACCTTGCGCATGTGCACCTTGAGGATCTTTTCGCGGCCCGTAATATCTGGGTTCGGCACCACGATCTGACGGTCGAAGCGGCCCGGACGCAGCAGCGCAGGGTCCAGAACGTCAGGACGGTTGGTTGCCGCGATGATGATGATGCCCTCGTTAGGCTCAAAACCATCCATTTCAACCAGCAACTGGTTCAAGGTCTGTTCGCGTTCATCGTTACCGCCGCCAAGACCGGCACCACGATGACGACCCACAGCATCGATTTCATCGATGAAGATGATGCATGGCGCGTTCTTCTTCGCCTGCTCGAACATGTCGCGCACACGAGATGCACCCACACCAACGAACATTTCAACGAAGTCGGAACCGGAGATGGTGAAGAACGGTACGTTCGCCTCACCCGCGACAGCGCGAGCAGTCAGCGTCTTACCAGTACCTGGAGGGCCGACCAGCAGACAGCCGCGCGGGATCTGACCACCGAGACGCTGGAACTTCTGCGGGTCGCGCAGGAACTCGACGATCTCTTGCAGATCTTCCTTGGCTTCATCAATACCGGCAACGTCGTCAAAGGTCACGCGGCCCTGTGCCTCGGTCAGCATCTTTGCCTTGGACTTGCCAAAGCCCATTGCCTTGCCGCCGGAACCTTGCATCTGCCGCATCACGAATATCCAGATGCCGAGGATCAGCAACATCGGGAACCACGAAATCAACGCACCCAGCAGCGAGAAATTCTCAGAAGGCGGCTTCGCATTGATCATCACACCCTTGGAGCGCAGAAGCTCAACATACTGCGCGTTGTCCGGCGCATATGTTTGGAATTTGCCGCCACTTGAGTAGGAACCAGTGATCTGCTGCTGCTGAATTGTAACCTCTCGCACGTCCCCTTGCTCTGCTTGGCTAAGGAACTGGGAGAACGGAATCTCATTGGCATTCGTTCTCGAGGCCGGGCTTTGGAAAAGCTGGAACAAAGCAATCAGCAGAAGGCCGATGATCACCCACAGGGCGAAGTTCCGGAAATTTGCGTTCATTTCGATCCCTTTACCGCTGAGGCGCGGAGGTCTTCGCGTTTCATTTTATCTCTTGTCGTAACATAGGCGCCCACAACGGACCTGCCAAGGTGGACTCAAGAATGACACAGCTACAATTCTAATTTCTTAAGACGAAAACCACGAGGGCAACCGTAAAATTCAACAATCTAGCCTGCCATCTTCAAGAATTTGTGGTGGATCATATCCACCAGCAATCCCAAAATCTGCTCAATGGTCGTCAAAGCACGCTACGGATCAACTCGACGGACACATGACAGGGACGGGTTGCTGTGTTTTCTGAGGTCAGCGACGCCTGTACTCCAGTCCACGGGATGTAGGGCATTCCACGTGGAAATACAACAATTGGCGCACTTTCAAACGCAGTTTTCGGCCAATCCTCAAAGGCCTCAAGGCCATACTCAGCAAATCCACCGGCACCCAGCACCTTGAGGCAGGAGCCCTCTGGCACATTTTGCGCACGGTATGTAAACCGACCATCCCAAGCGCCCTCAGGGACCGAATGGATATCGACCTCCGCCGGTGGAACGCGGCCAAGTTCCTTGAAGATAAACGCCTCATCCCGGCGCAAGTGCAGCCGTACACCGCCCAATGTCGCGCCGCCCCCAGCAAATTCAGGGTCAGCCAACTTCTCGTAGAGCCGCTCAACTGAGGCAAGACGCGGCGTATAATCGCCGCCGCCCACAAGCTTCACCAGCCGCGCCACCAGGCGCAGTCCCACTTCCTCCGGCAACTCCACGAAACGGGAACGCATCACACGTACCGGGCCAGCAGGATGCACGGTACAGTAGTCCTCGAAAAACCGAGTGACCCAAACGTCCAGCGCATCACTGGCCCGCGCTAGCCGGTGTGCCGTTTCTGAGAGCCGCTGCGGCGTAAGCCCAAGCTCTGCAAGCATTGGCTGCGCCTGACGGAACCGCACCCGCTCGTAATGTAGGTCCATGTTGGTCGGATCTTCAAACCAGGCAATGCCGCGAAGGCGCAAACTGGCTTTCAAACGCTCTTTGGAAACTTCAAGCAACGGCCGCATCACGGGCGGCATCACATCACGGCGAACCGGACGCATGGCCCCAAGCCCATAAACGCCACTGCCGCGCGCCAGCCGGTAGAGAAACGTCTCTGCCTGATCTTCAAGGTGATGGGCCAGCACAATTGCCTCACAGCCTTGAGCCAAGGCCTCATTTCGCAGCAACCCATGGCGCGCCTCTCGCGCAGCCGCCTGCAGATTGCCGCTTGCCCCGCCCCCATTCCAACGCAACGTCTTGTGAGAAACGCCCAGCTGCTCGCACAGCAGCGCCACGCCAGCGGCCTCGGTCGCGGCTTCAGGCCGCAAGCCGTGATCAACGGTAATCGCAGCGATCGCGGGTTTTCCATCACCGCGCTTGGCCCACTCAGACAGCAGCACCAGAAGCGCAACAGAATCCGCCCCACCCGAAACGCCAACCGCCACAGCCTTCAAGTCGTTCAAGGCCCGAAACAGCGTGTCGGCCTCGTCCGGCTCAATCGGCAGATGGTCAGAGTTAGCTACAGCCGGCACGACTTTGTTCGGTTCTCGCCTGGTTCAAGATGGTAGATGGCGCAGATGGGAACTTGCCCAAAAGCTCGGAATAGGTGGCACAGGCCGCATCCCGCTCGCCCAGACCAGACAGCGACAGCCCCAGCTTCAACAGGCTGTCCGGTGCCAGATCACTGGATGGATAATCGGTGTACGCCTTGAGAAAGGCATCCGCAGCCTTGCGATAGTTGCGCTGAGACAGCAAGCTCTCGCCATACCAGTACTGCGCGTTGGGAGCCAACGCATGATCCGGGTACATGCCAAGGAAGGTGTCGAACCCTTCCGCTGCGGCCGGGTAGTTCCCCTTCAGCACCAGATCATAGAACATGTTGTAGTCGGCACTCGGGTCGCCGGTAATGGACGCTTGCACGTTGCCGTTAAAGGTTGCGGCTTCACCGCCGGGCGCCACCAGAATGTTGCTTTGCGAAGCTGTTCCAGCCGCATTTGGCGCGCCATTGCTGCCTTGCGCCAATGCAGACAGATCCAACGGTCCAGACGTCCCGCCCTGCGCGGTGTTCGAAAGGTTCTGCGTCTGCGCCGTGCGGTTTACCGGCTGTGCCTGCTGCTGCTGCGGCTGAGACCGCGTCGGCTGATTGAGGTTGCCTTGCTGGCGTGGACCGCTCGGCGCACCGCCTTCAAGCTGCTGCAAGCGGTATTCGTTGTCTTCCTGAGAGCGGCGCAGCTGGTCCTCAAGCGTGCGAACCTGAAACTGCAGCTGTTCCACCTGCCCGGTCAAAGAGCGAATTTGCTCCTCCAGCTGGCCGAGGCGTGCCGTGGCTTGCGCCGCTTCATTGCGATCAGAGCCAAACAGCTGCGCTGATGCCGGCACCGCCACGCTTGCGCTCAGCAGAAAGGCGAGTGAATAGGTTGCAACGGTTCGGTTCAGTGCCATGAATATCTCCAGCGCAGCACAAATAAATCTAAGAATTAAGCAGCAATATCATGCCGATATCGGCCAAATTTTGACAGGATCGCATCCAGCTGACAAGGGCACACATATTTGCCCCTGATGAGATACAAAAAAGGGGCCGCCCTTTGGGTCAGCCCCTTAATTCCAGCGTGTCAGTCTTAGCTGCCAGCGTTGTTCACCACGGTCACAGCGCGGCGGTTTTGGCTCCAGCAAGAGTCGGCATCACACACAGCCACTGGACGCTCTTTACCGTAAGAGATCGTCTTGATGCGGCTCTGGCTCACGCCTTTTGCAGAAAGATAGTCATAGACTGCCTGCGCACGACGGGCACCCAGTGCAATGTTGTACTGGCGTGTGCCGCGCTCATCCGCGTGGCCTTCAATGGTAATCGTATAGTTGGAATAAGCGTTAAGCCACTGCGCTTGCTTGTCCAGCGTTGCGCGAGCAGCCGGGCTCAATGAAGACTGGTTGTTGTTGAAGAACACGCGGTCCCCAACGTTCACCACAAAGTCTTGGCCAGAGCCGGGAACCACGGAGCCATTAGCACCGAGTTCAGGGCGTGTCTGAGAACACGCCGCAGCAACAAGACAGACCGTTACGACGGCAACCAAACGCGCCACACGCGCGAATAGTACATTTGACATCCTAGTACTCCTGATCCCCAAGATTCCATTAGGGTTGACCATTGCTAACCAAACTTGGTTAATCCGCCCTCAACAAGCTTGGTTAATTGTTGGTAAAGATTCACGCAACACGAAAACTGCTGTGAGACTTTTATACCCCTTAGTCCAACAGCGGTGACCATGCCGGGTCAGACGCAAAATTCGGTGTCTGAACAACCTGTTCGTTGTAGCCGGTCAAGTCCACGGTCCACACCTGTGGGCCACCTTGTCCACCTCGGGTGTCTCGGAAGAAGGTCAGAACACGGCCATTGGGAGACCATGCAGGCCCCTCGTTGTGATAGCCCTCGGTCAAGATGCGCTCGCCGCTGCCATCCGGGCGCATGACGCCAATCATGAAACGTCCCTGATGCACCTTTGTGAAGGCGATCAAATCTCCGCGAGGTGACCAGACAGGTGTTGAATAGTTGCCCGGACCGAAGGAGATGCGCTGCGCGTTTTGACCGTTGGAGCCCATCACATAAAGCTGCTGCGAACCACCGCGGTCACTTTCAAAGACGATCTGACGTCCATCTGGAGAAAACGACGGGCTGGTATCAATAGCGGCGGTATTGGTCAAACGGGTCGTGCGACGGGTGCGCAGATCCATGAGATAAATGTTGGCGTTGCTGCCCTGCTGCAGGCTCATCACCACGCGCTGCCCATCTGGAGAAAAGCGCGGCGCAAAGGTCATGCCCGGGAAGTTGCCAAGAATCTCACGCTGCCCGGTCTCGATGTTCAGAAGATACACCTGCGGGTTCTGTCCAGAGTAGGACATGTAGGTGATCTCTTGAGAAACCGGGGAAAACCGCGGTGTCAGCACCAGCTCTGAACCGTTGGTCAGGTAGCGGATGTTCGCGCCATCCTGATCCATGATAGCCAGCCGCTTGCGCCGCTGGTCTTTCGGACCGCTTTCGTCCACGAACACGATCCGTGTATCGAAATAGCCCTTTTCACCGGTCAGGCGCTCATAAATCTCATCGGAAATGATGTGCGCAAGACGACGCCAGTTTTGCGGTGTCGTAAAGAACTGCTGGCCAATCAGCTGCTGCCCTGCATAAACGTCCCACAGCCGGAACTCTGCCTTCAGGCGGCCGTCCGGCAGCTGACTGACAGAGCCGGTCACCAGTGCCTGCGCGCCAATGGTGCGCCAGTCGCCGAAGCGCGGCTGGGTGTTCACGTTCATGTTCTGCTGAATGTGCGCGGCTGGATCGATCGGACGGAACAGGCCAGACCGCTGCAGGTCTGCTGTCACGATACCAGATATCTGCTGCCCAAGATCAGCCTGTTCACCCTGCGTGGCAAAGTGCGGGAGCGCAATTGGCATTGGCTCAAGATTGCCCTGTGTGATGTCAATCTCAATCAGTGCATGCGCAGGACCGAGCAGCGCAACACTGGCAAAGCCCGCCACAACGAGTGCCTTTACCCGCGTCCCCAAGCACCGCCAAAAGGTGCTTCCCTTATGCTCTGAGGTCGCCTGTACAGACATTGACCTTAGCTCCTTTTAATCCAATAGCTCAGTACCCAAGCATTTCGCTTGGATCGAAATTCAAGATGACTGTCTGCCACGATTCGTACTTATCAAGTGGCAATGAATACGGCCCACAGCGATAAACCGCGCGAATTGCACTCTGCGCCGCTGCATTGAAGGCCGGATTACCACTTGAGTTCAGCACCTTCGGGGCGCCAGAAACCTGTCCTTCTCGCGTCAGAGACATCTCAAGCCGTACAGCCAGATCTTGCGCGCCTGCCGCTCCAACGGGCGGCGACCAACAGCGGTAGATCTGTGAACGCAGCGCATCCAGTTCAGACTGGGTCATGCGCACGCCCACTTGCCCGCGCGACGACCCCAAAGAAGCCTGCTGTTGTGTGCTGGACGAGCCCCCACCGCTCGGCGTGGTCTTGTTCAGCAGGGCAGCAATGTTGTTCGGATCGAACTGGCGATCCGGTTGGCGCTCCGGTTCAGGGCGGGGCGGCACGCGTGGCTTCACCCGAGGGCGGGCGGTCACCACCTGCGGCTCCGGCTCTTCAGCCTCGTCCACCTCGGGGCCCAGCTCTGCGGTTTCGGTCGGCGCCTCCTCAGGCGCAGGCTCAGCCTCCGGCGCTGGCTCCGGGTCCGGAGCTGGCGGTGGCGGCGTTTGTTCTCTCACAGATTCCGTTACCGGCCGATCATTGTCCGGTCCCGGCGCACTGGTTTCATTCTCACCAGGCTGCTCTGCAGGTTCTGGCTTGTCTTCCGGTGGCTTGGGTGTGGGCTCAACGGCAGCTTCCCTGATCTCGGTTTCTTCCTTGGAGCCGAGCTGCAACTGGGTAAGCTCAGCCACAGGAACAAGCTCAACCGGCAGCGAGTCCACCGGAGCCATCGACATGTCTCGTCCACCGGGGAGAGAAATCACCCCGGCGACAAGTATGGCCACGTGGCCTACTGCCGATGCAATAAGAGCTTTACGCATAAGCTGTTAGCTACCTTGTTCCTCGAGCGTGACCAGACCGATACGCTTGTATCCGGCCGCATTGATCCGCCCCATGACCTTCATGATGACCCCGTAATCCGCGTCCTGATCGCCGCGCACATAAAGGCGCTGGTCGTATCCGTTCACGGCGATGGCTTCCAGTTTCGGGATCAGCTCATCAAGTGGAATTTCCGTGTCCTGAATGAACACACGCCCGTCCACATCAACAGAGATGGCGATTGGCTCCACATCCCCTTCCATAGGCTTAGCGCGTGTCTCCGGCAGGTCAATTGGCACACCTACCGTCAAAAGCGGGGCTGATACCATGAAGATGATGAGCAAAACCAGCACCACGTCCACGAAGGGCGTCACGTTGATCTCGCTAATGGGCGCGCTGTGTTTGCCGCGCCTTCCGCGTCTGGAGGCGCGACCGCCTCCACCGGAGCCCATACTCATGCCCATGGTTACACCCGCTCATCAATGCGGCGCGACAGGATCGCCGAGAACTCGTCCGCAAAACCTTCCATGCGCGCGGCAATCTTGCCGGAGTCAGACTGCAGCTTGTTGTAGGCGATAACCGCCGGAATAGCTGCAACAAGGCCAATGCCGGTCGCCAGCAGCGCTTCCGCAATGCCAGGTGCAACAACGGCAAGGCTGGTGTTTTTGGAAGCTGCGATGGAGGTAAACGAGTTCATGATCCCCCAAACCGTTCCGAACAGCCCGATAAACGGGGCAGCCGAACCTACGGTCGCCAGGAACATGAGGCGTTTTTGCAAACGCTCCACTTCGCGATTGATGTTGAGGTCCATCACCCGGTCAATGCGCTGTTGCAGGCTGGCGATGGCCGGTTTCTGACCCTCGTGAGAGCGCTTCCACTCACGCATGGCCGCAACAAACAGCGCCGCCATGCCGTTGTTGGCGCGGCTGGACAGCGATTTGTAAAGTTCTTCGAGCGACTGACCAGACCAGAACACGTCTTCGAACCGGTCCATCTGCTTTTTTGTCCGGCGGTACAGCAGGATCTTGTCAAAGATAATGGCCCAGCTCCAAACGGAGGCCATCACCAAGCCGATCATCACCAGCTTGACGACAAGATCTGCATCAAAGAACAGATGCAGGAAAGACATACTCGCGGCTGGTGCAGCCAGCGCTACTTCAGAAACGCCTTCAGGATTCATGCAGCAAGGCCCTCTCGCCTCTGTATTACTCGCAAATGCACCTGCGGTGGCGCCCCTCGCCCCACAGTGCTTCGACTTTCAGGAAAACTTGAGTGCCTTCCTGCATCCCGAATTTGGCAAAACTTCGACTAGGCCAAACGGGACGAGCCACACGATAAAGACAGCGTTAAGGTTACTGAAAAATTAAAAGCCCGCGAGTTCCGTTAATTGTGATTGCATTCTGGCGATAAATAACCAGAGATATATGCGGCGCAGGGAGTTAGCTCGGAAGAGCACTGGCCGCCAGCAGGCGTTCTGCAAGATGCTTGGGCATCCGCCGGGGACCGCCGCCGGGCTGGATTACGGCCACCGTCACCGTGGCGGTGAAAAGGGTTTCTTCCCCGCGTGTCACCTCCTGATGCAGCACGAGGCGCGCGCCCTTCAAGCTCTCAAGCCTGGTAACTACTTCCAGCACATCATCGATGCGTGCAGGTCGCAAAAAATTGATGTCCATATGTCGCACCGCGAAGGCCAGCGCTTCTCCGTGCTTGCCATCTTCCAGCTCATTGTGATGGATATCGCAGACCCGCAAAAAGTCAGAGCGGCCACGCTCGATGAACTTCAGATAGGCCGCATGGTAAACCACGCCGGTAAAGTCCGTGTCCTCATAGTACACCCGCACTGGCAAAACGTGCCCCGCTCCGGAAAGCCGGCCCGCCAGATCCGGCCATGTCTGGGTTTTGCCCTGTGTACTCATGATGGATTACTGCCCGTCTTCTTCGTCAAAAAAGGTCATTTGTGGCGCATTTGGGTTCTGAGGCACAGAAAGGCCCAGATGCTGGAAGGCGATTGGGGTCAAAATTCTCCCGCGTGGCGTGCGTTGCAGGTACCCATTCTGGATCAGATAGGGCTCAACAATGTCTTCAATGGCGTCGCGTGGTTCGGACAAAGCCGCCGCAATGGTTTCAATGCCAACAGGCCCGCCACCAAAGTTGCGCGCGATCTGTGTCAGATAGCGCCGATCCAGACTGTCGAAGCCAGCGGAGTCCACCTCAAGCTGCAGCAAGGCCCGGTCCGCGAGCCCCGCATCGATTTCGTCATTTCCGCCCACAATGGCGAAGTCGCGCACACGGCGCAGCAAACGCCCCGCAATGCGCGGCGTGCCACGGGACCGCTTGGCAATCTCCATGGCACCTGCGTCGCTCATGCCGATGCCAAGAAGCCGGGCACCACGCTTGACGATCAGCGTCAGCTCTTCCGGGGTATAGAACTCAAGCCGCACCGGAATGCCAAAACGGTCGCGCAGCGGTGTGGTCAGCAAGCCCAGCCGGGTCGTTGCCGCGACCAGCGTGAACTTCGCCAAATCAATCTTCACAGAGCGCGCCGCAGGCCCTTCGCCAATGATCAGATCCAGCTGGAAGTCTTCCATGGCCGGATAGAGCACCTCTTCCACCGCTGGGTTCAGACGATGGATTTCATCGATGAACAGCACATCCCGGTCTTCCAGATTGGTCAAAAGCGCCGCAAGATCACCGGCCTTTGCAATCGCCGGTCCGGAAGTTGCGCGAAAGTTCACACCCAGCTCACGGGCCATGATCTGCGCCAATGTGGTCTTGCCCAGCCCCGGAGGGCCAACAAACAGCACATGGTCCAGCGCTTCGCCCCGCGCCTTCGCTGCCCCGATGAAGATCTTGAGATTCTCACGCGCCTGCTTCTGACCCGTGAAATCATCAAGGGTTTGCGGACGCATTCCGCTGTCGATCTCATCGCCGCGAATTTCCGGGGTTACGATGCGCTCTTCGCCATCCATCATGCTGAAAGTTCCTTAAGGCCGAGACGGATCAAGGTCTCGGCGGTCGCATCTTCACCAGCAGACTTCACCGCCATAGCCACGGCAGCGGAAGCCTGTGCAGGTTGATACCCCAAATTGGTGAGGGCGGAAACCGCATCGGTAACGCCAGTTGCGGCAACGTTCTCCTGAACGGCAGCACTCACGCTGATGGTTTCCTGATCCACGCTGGCAAACTTCGGTGCCTTGTCCTTGAGTTCCGAGGCAATCCGCTCCGCTACCCGTTTGCCGACACCCGGCGCGCGGGTCAACGCGGTCTTGTCGCCCAGCGCAATGGCATTTGCCACTTCGCTTGCCTTCATGACCCCCAGAATGGCCAAGGCGACCTTGGCCCCGACACCTTGAACGGTGGTCAGCAGGCGAAACCATTCCCGCTCGCTTTCATCCTGAAAGCCAAACAGCTTGATCATGTCTTCACGCACAACGGTCTCAATCGCCAGCACCGCAGCTTCACCAACCCGTGGCAGATACTGCAGGACACGGGACGGGCAATGCACCTGGTAGCACACCCCATGAACATCCAGCAGAACGTAGTCCTCGCCGAAACTGTCCACCACCCCTTTGAGTTTCCCGATCATTTTGCACGCACTCCTGCTAAGGCCGCCATGCGGCCACTTGCGCTGCCACGATGGTGCGCATGACATATGGCGATGGCCAGCGCATCCGCCGCATCGTCCGAGTTAAACACCGCTTTCGGCATCAAGACCTTCACCATCATGCGGATCTGTTCCTTGTCCGCATGGCCGGTTCCCACCACCGTCTTCTTCACAAGGTTTGGCGCGTACTCTGCCACCTCAAGATTGTGCAAGGAAGGCACCAGCAGCGCAATGCCGCGCGCCTGTCCCAGCTTCAAGGTCGCGCCTGCGTCCTTGTTGACGAAGGTGTTTTCAACCGCCGCTTCCTGAGGCTCATTGCGATTGATCACGTCATGCAACGCGTCATGCAGCTGTCGCAGCCGCTCAGCCAGACTGGCCTTGCTGTCGGAGGTCAGCGTCCCGCTGCCTACAAAGCTCAACCGGTTGCCCTGCGCCTCGATAACGCCCCACCCGGTGCGCCTGAGGCCCGGATCAATGCCAAGTATGCGGATTGGATGAATCATAGAACAAACCGGTAACAAATAAATCCTGAGCGCGCCACAACAACCCCGCTGCAGGCAAAGTTTTGCAACGTCTTCTGCATTTACACGCTTCAGCCGAATTACCCCCTTGCCGGGCAAATATTGAGTAATTTCAACCACCCCCGCAGAGCACGGTTGAGCTGAGCTCTCCTGTAAGCAAGTCGTTTGTGAAACTTTTTTACGGCACCATCTTGTAGGATTTAGATATTTTAGCTAGCGTTTTTGAAATTATGTTTTCACAACGCAACAACGTCGATTGATTCATGCCAAAAAATGAACTTGATAAAACCGACTTGGAAATCCTGAAAAATCTTCAGGACGATGGCCGCCTTACCAATGTGGAACTTGCCAACAAGATTGCCCTTTCGCCCTCGCCATGTCTGCGCCGCGTCAAACAGCTGGAGGAATCCGGCGTAATCAGCGGCTATCAGGCATCGCTGGATCGAAAGGCGGTTGGCCTCGGCATGACGGTGTTCGTCGAGATGCGCGTGGTCAAACAGGACCGCACCCGCGTTCTGCGCATTCTTGAGGAGCTCACCACTCAGGCGGAAGTCGTGTCTTGCCACCTTGTCTCTGGCCAGTCGGACATTTTGGCGGAGGTGGTTGTCCCCTCACTGGAGGCCTACGACGCGTTCCTCTCCGGCTTCTTGATGACCATTGAAGGCGTGGAGGATGTACGCTCCAACTTTGCCATCCGCACGCTCAAGGCCAATGGCCCGCTGCCCCTGCAGCATCTGGAAGAACAACTCTCCTGAAACAAGAAAGGCGGCGCAGCCTACGCTGCCCCGCCTTTCAAAAATCTAAGGTAAATGTCGGCTTAGCCGAGCTTCGCCATCACTTCTTCATCGATGTCGAAGTTGGAGAAGACGTTCTGAACGTCGTCGTCCTCATCAAACACATCCATCAGCTTCATCAGCGTGCCAGCCTTTTCCTCGTCCACTGGAACAAGGTTCTGCGGCTTCCAGATGATCTTCACGGATTCCGCTTCACCAAGGTTTTCTTCCAAGGCCTTGGAAACATCAGACAGATCTTCAAAAGCGCAGGTAATGGTGTGGCCTTCTTCATCAGAGGCAACATCGTCCGCGCCCGCTTCAATGCCAGCTTCCAAGATGGCTTCCGCTTCACCAGCTTCCACCTTGTAAACGATTTCGCCAACGCGATCGAACATGAAGGAAACGGACCCTGTTTCGCCCAAAGAGCCGCCATACTTGGTGAAGTAGGAGCGCACGTTTGCAGCGGAACGGTTTTTGTTGTCGGTCAGCACTTCAACGATGATCGCGGTGCCGCCAGGGCCATACCCTTCATAGCGGATCTCGTTATAGTCCGCCGCATCGCCGCCCTGAGACTTGGCAATTGCACGCTGGATGTTGTCCTTCGGCATGGACTGACCCTTTGCGTTCTGGATAGCCAGACGCAACCGCGGGTTCTTGTCCGGATCAGGATCACCCATCTTTGCTGCAACGGTGATTTCTTTGGAGAGCTTTGAGAACATCTTGGAGCGCACGGCGTCCTGACGCCCTTTGCGGTGCATGATGTTCTTGAATTTGGAATGTCCGGCCATAGATCTTCCAGGCTTGCTGTTCGTTGAATATTAAAAGTCTGAATCTGCGGCTCGTTCAGGCGCACCCGCCGTCGTCCCCGCTTTGGGGCAACGGAGCGCAGCAACAAAACAAGCCAGCTCAAGTCGTTCGTTCGCCGCTTATAAAATGTCAGCGGGTCAAAATCCAGCACCACAATCGCGTTTTTTGTACCGCAGTTGCGCTGCTGGAATTCTTGTCTGGCTTTGCGCTTTAAACGCCCTCCCAGAACTCGGGAATGATCTGCGACAGCCGTCCACCAAGACGAACCGGCGAGACTGCCGTGGCAAGCCCGGTCCTGTCATCCGTCTCAACTGCGACACCACAAATGGTAGCCTCGCCCAATGAAGGCGTAAAACGACCTCCTGCGATCTTTCGCATGAAGCGGTTCACCGGCTCTTCCTTGTCCATGCCGAGAACGGAATCATAGTCACCGCACATGCCTGCGTCAGACATGTAAGCCGTTCCGCCAACAAGGATCTGGTGATCTGCCGTCGGCACATGCGTGTGCGTGCCCACCACAAGGCTGGCACGGCCATCACAGAAGTGGCCCATGGCCTGCTTCTCACTGGTGGCTTCTGCATGCATGTCCACGATGATCGCATCGGCCACATGGCCCAGAGGGAACTCCTCCAGAATGCGCTCCATGGAAGAAAACGGATCGTCAAGCGGATCCATGTAGATGCGGCCCATCACGTTTGCCACCATCACATTGGCGCCGTTGCGCGCCCGGTAAAGGTTTGCCCCGCGACCCGGTGCGCCGGCCGGATAATTGGCTGGGCGCAACAACTGAGGCTGACGCTCGATGTAAACCAGCGTGTCCCGCTGGTCCCAGACGTGGTTGCCCGTGGTCACCACATCGGCACCGGCATCAATCACGTCCTGCAGAATCTCCTCCGTGATCCCGAAACCGGCGGCGGCGTTCTCGCCATTCACCACCACGAAATCCAGATTATTGGCTTCAACGAGACTTGGCAGACGCTCAATAACTGCGTTTCGGCCCGCGCGCCCCACAAGGTCTCCGAGAAACAGAAGCCTCATTTAGTATCCTTACTTTCCTTGGCGCGGATGATGCCGCGCTCGGTCACAATCATATCCAAGGTGCGATCATGGGGCTCGACGGGCACCGCTTCCAACTCCTGACATGCGAACGCAATGCCAATGGTGGTTACGGGGCCTGAAGCCTCAAGTCGGCTGATGGCACGGTCATAAAACCCCTTGCCATAACCAACGCGCTGCCCTGACCTATCAAATCCTGCCAGCGGCACAAGCACAACATTGGGCGACACCTCGGTTGCGTGCTCGTCTGGGCCATAGGTTCCAAACCCTGCTGGCACCAGATCACCCTCCCGGCCCAATTTGCGAAACACCAGATCGTCTCCGCTCACAATCGGCAAGCAAAGTTCCGCCCCCATTTCGGTGAACTTGGCCATCAGAGGCCGAGGATCCACCTCATCGCGAATGGGCCAGAAGCCAGCAACCCGTGCAGGACTCGGCAATTTGATCTGGGAAGCAAATAGCGCGATTTGCAGCGAACGTTCAATACGCTCAGCCACAGTCAGCGCACGGCGTTGCAAAAGTGCCGTCTTTCGGGCGGCTTCTTTCAGCGTTGCCGTTTGGGTCTTTGGGGACTTTTCGTTGGGCACACCTGATTCCGATCACAGTTGTCATGGACTTAAACTGTGCCGGAAAATCACGGAGTAAAAAAGAGGCGTGCCACCTCGGCCGTCGAAATTGATGCAATCCCGGAGAACCTACAAAGTAGGTGGGCGCCGTGTGCCCAAGCCCACGAGCAAGGACAGGTACAGCTCCCGAAGGAATGCGTAAGGCCCCGGGGATAAGTTAATTTCTGACGCACCGCGCAGCGACGCCGATCCATCATATAGTGAAGGAACTCCCAGAATGCCAGCGCAGCATTTCAGTGGGCGTCACTTTCCTCATTATTCTCAACTGATGAGCCTGGCATATTAGCCAGTTTGTCAGCCAGCTTCTCAATTTGGCCAGCGACCTCGCCCACCTTTCCGGCAAGCTCCCGCTCACGGCCAGAACGCGCTTCGGTCATGCCTTCCAGTTTCTGCTGAAGGGCGGCCTTCTCAATTTCCAAGCGTTCTTCCAGCTCTTGCTTTTCACTCGCCAGCTTTTCAGCACGGCGCACCGCCTCAGAAGCCTGATCCGTCGCCATGATGCCTGCCATCACCGTCAGGCGCAGGTCACCAATTTCACCAAAGCTGCCGCGCAGCATGTTGATGTTGTCATCAAACTTCTTGGCCAGGCCGAGCAAACGCTCTTCTTCACCCTCGTCGCACGCCATGCGGAAGCTGCGGCCATTAATGCTGACAGTAATCTGTGGCACCGGCTAGCCTCCGTGCTTTACGAGTACAGTGCGGATGGTTTCCATGGCGGACACCAAACGGCGCGAAACCTCACGGTTTACTGATTCCAAACGCTCAGCGCGCGCTTCCGCCTCATCAAGTGTTGCGGCCAGTTGCGAGCGGTCCTCAGCGAGCCGTTGCAGATCGTCTTCAAGCGCCTCAACGGACTTGTCTTGCGCCAGTCTCCGGCCCGCTGCCGCCTCCAGCTTTCCGATGGCGGCAGTCAGGCGTTCAAATGCCTTGTCCAGATCCTGCCCGTTTTCCATCTCCACCTTCGACATGCATATCTTGTTAACCAAGTCATTCAGTACAGCCCCGAGGGAGGGGCACGCAATGCACAATCTGCGCTTTGCGCTCAACTATGCCATGGTTTCTCATGGATGCCCTCGTTTCCCACGCTTTATTCACATTATATGTTAGCAAATGCACCGAAGCATAACGCTTGAAACAATTTTCCGGGCTGACCGCCAAGGACATTATTCTCGCCGAAGATGAATGCAATCGATCAAAAACGCTCAATCACGAAGCGAATTATACACAAACACGCACTTCTCCGTACTACCAAGCCTCTACAATCTGTGGTCCTATTCCGCCGCATAAATTATGTCAGTGCGACAGAACTTACGCAGGATTAAGAAGCATTACTTACGCGCTCAATGCCGAGTTTAATTGACTCAACGGAGCGAGGTGATATGTCTCCTGCTGTTAAACGAATGGCTAAGGCATCTGATTTGAAGACTGCCCCAGGGGCAAGGGCTGCAGATGTAAGGCTGGAACCACTGTTTCATTGACTGAAGCCCGGCTGCCCGCCGGGTCGAGCAACGGGATAAAGATGACCGATCTCGATAAACACAACCGGATGGCCAACGCAATTCGCTTCCTCTCCATGGACGCGGTTGAAAAGGCGAAGTCCGGTCACCCAGGCCTCCCTATGGGTGCCGCCGACATAGCGACCGTACTCTTCACTAAGTTTCTCAAGTTCGATCCGAATGTCCCGAATTGGGCCGACCGCGACCGCTTCGTGCTGTCCGCAGGTCACGGCTCCATGTTGCTCTATTCCGTTCTGCACCTGCTCGGTTACGAAGACTTCTCCATCGATGAGCTGAAGCGTTTCCGTCAGATGGGTTCACGCACCTGTGGCCACCCGGAATACGGTCACGGCGCTGGCATTGAAACCACCACCGGCCCACTCGGCCAGGGGCTTGGCAATGCCGTTGGCATGGCGATCGCAGAAAAGCTGCAGAGCGCCCGCTTTGGTGACGATCTCGTCAACCACTTCACCTACGTGCTTGCTGGCGACGGCTGCCTCATGGAAGGCATCTCTCAGGAAGCGTTGTCCCTTGCAGGTCACCTGAAGCTGAACAAGCTGGTTGTGATCTGGGACAACAACGACATCACCATTGATGGTTCCGTTTCTCTTGCTGACAGCACCAACCAGATTGCACGCTTCCAGGCCTCCGGCTGGAACACCATCGAAATCGATGGACACGATCCAGAGGCAATCGAAGCGGCACTGACTGCGGCCAAGGAAAGCGACAAGCCAACCATGATCGCGGCCAAGACCACGATCGGTTTTGGTGCACCAACCAAGGCTGGCACCAACAAGGTTCACGGCTCCCCGCTCGGCGAAGCTGAAATCGCAGAAGCCCGCAAGGCTCTCGGTTGGGATGCAGAAGCCTTTGACGTACCAAGCGACGTTCGCGACGCATGGCGTATTGCTGCGCTGCGCTCCGCGCAGGCGCGCAAGGACTGGGAAGAGCGCTTCGAAGCTGCTGATACAGAGCTGCGTCTTGAGTTTGAACGCCGTCTGCGCGGCGATCTGCCAATGACCTTCGAACAGGCCGTTCAGGACTACAAGAAGGAACTGGCGGAAACTCAGCCAACCATGGCGACCCGCAAATCTTCTGAGGCTGTTCTCAAGGTTCTCAACGGTATTATTCCGGAAACCATCGGCGGCTCTGCTGACCTGACTGGCTCCAACAATACCAAGACCGAACAGACCGCTTCTGTCACGCCAGACGACTTCTCTGGTCGTTACATCCACTGGGGCATTCGCGAGCACGGCATGGCAGCAGCTATGAACGGCATGGCGCTCCATGGCGGCCTGATCCCTTATTCCGGTGGCTTCCTGATCTTCTCTGATTATTGCCGCCCATCTCTGCGTCTGGCCTCTTTGATGAATCAGCGCGTCATCCACGTGATGACCCACGATTCCATCGGCCTGGGTGAAGACGGCCCAACCCACCAGCCTGTCGAGCATTTCGCAGCGCTGCGTGCGATTCCGGGCATGCGCTTCTTCCGTCCGGCAGACATCACAGAAACACTTGAATGCTGGCAGCTCGCCCTTCAGCACAAGGATGGCCCAAGCATTCTCGCTCTGACCCGTCAGAACCTGCCTTCCGTTCGTAAGGAATACGAAGCAAAGAACCTGTGTGCCAAGGGCGCATACGTGCTAAAAGATAGCGACGATGCGGCTCAGGTCACACTCTTTGCCACTGGCTCCGAAATCGAGATCGCACTGGAAGCAAGCGACAAGCTGGCAGCAAAGGGCATCACGAGCCGCGTAATTTCCGTTCCAAGCTTCGAGCTGTTTGAAGAACAGTCCGACGCGTACAAGGCCGACATCATTGGCGACAGCCCGATCAAGATTGCCGTTGAAGCCGGCATTCGTCAGGGTTGGGATCGCTTCATCGGCCCAGACGGTGGTTTTGTCGGCATGACAGGATTTGGCGCTTCAGCACCTTACAAAGAACTCTACGAGCACTTTGGGATCACTGCAGATGGTGTAGTGGGCGAAGTCGAAAAGCGACTGCCCGCTGAATCTGCAGAATAAGACTTGGTAAGCCCTGCTCTTCGGCAGGGCTTCCTACGTACGGCCGGCGGTGTTGCCGGCGAAAATAAAAAACGCGCCTCGGCGCAAGACACCGAATGAGGTTTAAAATGGCAGTAAAGGTAGCCATCAACGGCTTCGGCCGCATTGGACGTAACGTTCTTCGTGCAATCATCGAATCTGGTCGCACTGACATCGAAGTTGTCGCCATTAACGACCTCGGCCCAGTTGAAACCAACGCTCACCTGCTGCGTTTCGACTCCGTGCACGGTAAGTTCCCTGCAGAAGTAACTGTAGACGGTGACTCCATCAACGTTGGCCGTGGCCCAATCAAGGTAACCGCGATCCGCGATCCTAAGGAACTGCCTTGGGGCGAAATGGGCATCGACATTGCAATGGAATGCACCGGCATTTTCACTGCAAAGGAAAAGGCTGCTCTGCACCTTGAAGCTGGCGCAAAGCGCGTTCTGGTTTCTGCTCCTGCAGCTGGCGCTGACAAGACCATCGTGTACGGCGTAAACCACGACACCCTGACTTCTGAAGACCTCGTTGTTTCCAACGCGTCTTGCACCACCAACTGTCTGTCTCCAGTAGCTTCGGTTCTGGACAAGGCTGTTGGCATTGAAAAGGGTTTCATGACCACCATTCACTCCTACACTGGTGATCAGCCAACCCTCGACACAATGCACAAGGACCTGTACCGCGCACGTGCAGCGGCTCTGTCCATGATCCCAACCTCCACAGGTGCTGCTAAGGCTGTTGGCCTGGTTCTGCCTGAACTGGCTGGCAAGCTGGACGGTGTTGCAATCCGCGTACCTACGCCAAACGTTTCCGTTGTGGACCTGGTGTTTGAAGCGAAGAAGGACACCACCGTTGAAGAAATCAACGCTGCAATCAAGGCAGCTGCTGAAGGTGAACTGAAGGGCGTTCTCGGCTACACCGATCTGCCTAACGTTTCCACCGACTTCAACCACGACCCACATTCCTCCATCTTCCACATGGACCAGACCAAGGTCATGGAAGGCAAGATGGTTCGTATCCTCACCTGGTACGACAACGAATGGGGCTTCTCCAACCGCATGGCTGACACAGCTATCGCGATGGCAAAGCTCATCTAATTTGAAAAAGGGCCGCGCGAGCGGCCCTTTTTACCCTGTACGCATGAGCGCGCCTCTGGGCTCCCGACCGTCTGCATCCCTGCGTCTTTCCGCCTGATGCGACGAGCCTTTTCAAGAAGAGCGCGCCATCTGACGATTCTGGACACGTGCAGGCCAATATCGCCGCACACAGATGATCCCGGAGACACCGATGTCTTTCAAAACACTCAGCGATGCTGAACTTTCCGGCAAGCGCGTGCTGACACGCGTCGACCTCAACGTTCCAATGAAGGACGGCAAGGTTACCGATACCACCCGTATCGAGCGCGTTCTGCCAACCATCAAGGAAATCTCCGAAGCTGGCGGCAAGGTAATCCTGCTTGCGCACTTCGGTCGTCCAAAGGGCGAAAAAGTTGCAGACATGAGCCTGGCACCAGTTGCGCCGGCAGTTGCTGAACTGCTCGGCAAGCCAGTCGCATTCGCAGAAGATTGCATCGGCGAAACCGCCAAGGCTGCAATCGAAGCAATGGCTGCAGGCGACGTTCTTCTTCTGGAAAACACCCGCTACTACAAGGGCGAAGAAAAGAACGATCCTGAGTTCGCAAAGGAACTGGCGGCAAACGGCGACATCTACGTGAATGACGCTTTCTCCGCAGCACACCGCGCTCACGGTTCCACCGAAGGCATTGCAAAGCTGCTTCCAGCCTACGCTGGCCGCACCATGCAGGCTGAACTCGAAGCGCTCCAGTCCGCTCTGTCCACTCCAGAGCGTCCTGTTCTGGCGGTTGTTGGCGGCGCGAAGGTTTCCTCCAAGATCGACCTGCTCGAAAACCTCGTGTCCAAGGTGGACATGCTGGTCATCGGCGGCGGCATGGCAAACACCTTCCTCGCAGCCAAGGGCGTGAACGTTGGCAAGTCCCTGTGCGAGCACGACCTTGCAGACACTGCGAACCGCATCATGGCCGCAGCTGAAAAGGCAAACTGCGAAATCGTTCTGCCTACAGACGCTGTTGTTGCATGGGAATTTGCAGCAAACACAAAGAACGAAACCGTTGCTCTGGACGCCATTCCGGCAGACGCAATGATGCTCGACGTTGGCGCAGCTTCCATCGAAGTTGTGAAGGCGAAGATCGACGCTGCCAAGACCCTTGTATGGAACGGTCCACTCGGCGCATTCGAAATCGCTCCTTTCGACAAGGCAACCGTTGCAGCAGCTCAGTACGCGGCTGAAAAGACCAAGGCTGGCACGCTCAAGACCGTTGCTGGCGGCGGCGACACTGTTGCAGCCCTGAACCACGCGGGTGCAGGCGCAGACTTCTCTTACGTCTCTACCGCTGGTGGTGCATTCCTCGAGTGGCTCGAAGGCAAAGAGCTTCCAGGTGTTGTTGCGCTTGAAAACGCATAAGTCCTAGCGACACCCTGCAAATTGTGCGAGAGAGGGGCCCACCGGCCCCTCTTTTGCCGTTATTGACTTGAAATCTTTCCCAAGACGCTGTTTAGAACATCACAAACTTGAGCGCGCACAGCCGCCGCTCCCCTTGGGCCCACAGAATTCGGAGCTTGTCACGTGCACCCACGTCTTTACCTGATCACGCCACCTCAGTTCGACTGCGATGCGTTTGCGCCAATGCTGGAAGAGGCTTTAGAAGGCGGCGATGTAGCGTGCGTGCTCATTTCCATGCCCGACGCCACTGAAGCCGACCTGCAGCGCACCGCAAAGAAGCTCGTACCGATCATTCAGGCTGCTGACGCCGCAGCGCTGGTTGAGAACAACACACAGATCATGGGCCGTTCCGGCGCTGATGGTCTTCACTTTGTTGGCAGCGATGCCGCGCTGGAAGAAGTCATGCGCGACTTTCAGGAAGAAAAGATCATTGGCCACTCAGGCGTCAAGACACGCCATGAAGCCATGACCATTGCCTCCATGGGCGTGGACTATGTGTTCTTTGGTCTGCTTGATCTGGAACAGACCCCGGAAGCCCATCCAAAGACACTGGACTTCGGCTCATGGTGGGCAGAAGTTTTTGAGACCCCATGCGTTGTTCTGGGTGGCACCTCCCTGGACTCCGTGAAACCATGCGCGGAAACACATGCAGAGTTTGTGGCCCTGCGCGAGGCGATCTGGACCCATCCGGAAGGCCCGAAAGCGGCCGTCCAGCAGGCCAATGCCATTCTTGAGCAAGTGACCCTGCCAGATTCAGAGGAGTAATCGATGCGAGGTTTTCTGCGCCGGACCACTGGACTAGCCATGGCCTGCCTTTTGGCAGCGCCAGCGTTTGCGCAATCCGGCGCTGAGGAAGAGGACAGCGTACTGCCACCGCGCAGTGACGCCGCGCTCAGCCAACCTCAAATCCTGATCTCGCCATTCATGGTCAAGCCGCCTTTGCAGACCGATGCACTGAGCGGCAACACCGATATCTCCGCAGGCATCCGCCCAGATGCGGACCTCGCTTACGGAGCATTTCAGCGCGGCTGGTATCTGTCGGCACTCGCCCTTGCCACACGCAGCGCCGAGCAAGGACGCACCGCAGCCAAGACATTGATCGGCGTGCTTTACGAAACCGGACGCGGCGTTCCGCTGGACCTGAAAAAGGCCGCCGAATGGTATGAACTTGCCGCCAACGAGGGCGACCCTCAGGCCGCCCTGCGGCTGGGGATGCTATACCTTGCGGGTCTGGGCCGTGACAAGGACACCGCCGAGGCCGCCAAGCTTTTCGAAATTGCCGCCAAGGCCAACCTGCCAGAAGCCCAGTACAATCTCGGCCTGCTCTACCAATCCGGCAAGTCGGTCGATGTCGACCAGAAGCGCGCCAAAGAACTCTTCGAAGCGGCTGCAGAAAGCGGGGATGCAGATGCGATGTACTCCCTTGGCATCCTGCTGCTTGAAGGGGATGAAGAGCTGCGCGATGACCTGCGCGCCTCCTACTGGATTGGCCGCGCTGCCCGTCGCGGTGTGGTCGAGGCCCAGGTGCAATATGCCATTCAGCTCTTCAAGGGTGAGGGTGTCGCCCCCAACGAACGCGAGGCGGCAGACTGGTTCGAAAAGGCCGCTTTTGCAGGCAACCCGATTGCCATGAACCGACTGGCCAAGCTCTATCTTCATGGCCGCGGGCGCCCGGTAAACACCATTGAAGCTGCAGCGTGGCAGATCCATGCCAGCTCTCGGGGCATCTTCGACAGCGAACTGGATGAAATGGCCAAATCTCTCTCGCTGGAAGAGCAGGAACAAGTCAGCCTGCGAGCCGGTGAGATCGGCCAGCAGCTACGCGAGACGATTGGCAGTTAACAACGCCAGCTCCGGGGCAGAAAAAGATATCCCAAGCGCCATTTAACAGGCCTGCGGCGGTGCTTTTTCCTTGAAACTCGCGACGTTTTATGGTGGACAGGCCCAACACAGGTTTTGCTGCGATGGATACAAGCCAGACAGCGCAAGCCTTCAAGAATTTCGACACTAAATTGATCGGTATATCTGATGAAACTCAACGGTAATGAGATCAAGCCAGGCAACGTTCTGCAGCACCAGGACACGCTTTGGGCGGTAGTTAAGGTTCAGCACGTGAAACCAGGTAAGGGCGGTGCCTTTGCTCAGGTGGAAATGAAGAACCTGCTGGACGGCCGCAAGCTCAATGAGCGTTTCCGTGCAACTGAATCCGTAGAACGCGTCCGCCTCGAGCAGAAGGACTTCCAGTTCCTCTACGAAGAAGGCGAAATGCTGGTCTTCATGGACACCGAGAGCTACGAGCAGCTTGAGCTGCAAAAGGAATTCGTTGGTGAGCGCGCTGCATTCCTGCAAGATGGCATGATGGTGACCGTTGAATTGCACGAAGAAAAGCCAATCGGCATTTCTCTGCCAAACCACGTCACACTTCAGATTGTTGAAGCAGACGCTGTTGTTAAGGGGCAGACGCAGTCTTCCTCTTACAAGCCAGCCGTCCTTGAAAACGGCGTACGCTGCATGGTGCCTCCGTTCATCACCGCTGGTGAAAAGATCGTGGTAGACACTGAAACTGTTGAGTACGTCCGCCGCGCTGACTAAGCGCATCCTTCACGCAACACCTGATACAATCAATGCGGAGGGCAGCTCCCTGCCCTCCCCGACAATAATGGTGAAATAAAATGGCGCGTTCAGCCCTCCTCAACGTCATGGTACAGGCTGCCACCAAGGCTGGCCGCTCTCTGGCCCGCGACTTCGGTGAAATCGAAAACCTTCAGGTCTCCCGCAAGGGTCCAGGCGACTTCGTTTCTCAGGCAGACCACAAGGCCGAGCAAATCGTTCGCGACGAACTGCAGAAGGCTCGTCCAAAATTCGGCTTCCTGATGGAAGAATCCGGTGAGATCGAGTCTCAGGATGGTCAGCATCGCTGGATCGTCGATCCACTCGATGGCACAACCAACTTTCTGCACGGCATTCCGATCTTCGGTGTCTCCATCGCACTGGAGCGTCAGGGCCAAATCGTTGCAGGCGTCATCTACAACCCGATCATGGACGAGCTCTACACCGCAGAACGCGGCGCAGGGGCCTTCCTCAACGACCGCCGCATGCGCGTTGCGCAGCGCAAGGACCTGACCGACTGTGTCATCGGCACAGGCATTCCGTTCATCGGCGTGGGCGACCACGGCCGCACCTTGCGCGAAATGCGTCATATCATGGGTGAAGTTGCAGGTATCCGCCGTGCAGGTGCCGCCGCCATCGATATGGCGTGGGTTGCAGCAGGCCGCCTCGACGCGTTCTGGGAAAACGGCCTCAAGCCATGGGACATGGCAGCAGGCATCCTCATGATTCGTGAAGCGGGTGGATTTGTCTCCGACGCTGACGGCCGTGAGAAGATGCTTGATACCGGTTCCGTCATTGCAGGTAACGAATTCACCCACCTGCAGATCAAAGAACTTCTGACCAAGGCACGCACTTAAAGCGCGCCTTGTCCCCGCTCTGCAGTAAATAACACAGCGGTTTCAATAGTTCTTTTCGCGTTAACCATGATTTCCGGTTTCCATGAGACCGGAAATCGCGCTATCTACATGTATCGTTAACCAACTGATACATTCGGGCTTATGGCACGCGACTTTGATCCTTACAGTTTGTCCAGTCCGCAGGTCTACCTGTGGCGCATGATAATCTTTCTGGTGCTGGCGGGCTTTGTAGCCTTCGTGCTCATCAGCCAGATTTCCAATGCCTTCATGGCCAACCCCGCGCTGAACGGCCTGATCGTTGGCGTTGGTGTTCTTGGTATCATCCTCGGATTCCGGCAAGTCATTCGCCTCATCCCTGAAGTTTCTTGGGTGAACGGCTTCCGCATTGGCGACCCGCGCCTTGAAGTGCGCCGCCCGCCCGTGTTGCTGGCTCCCATGGCCACGCTTCTTGGCAACAAGGCCGGTGACATGACCATCTCGCCGGTGACCATGCGCTCTCTGCTCGATTCCATCGGCACGCGCCTTGATGAATCCCGCGAGATCTCCCGCTACCTCACCCGCCTTCTGGTGTTCCTTGGTCTGGTCGGCACCTTCTGGGGCTTGATGGCAACCGTGTCTGCGGTGGCCGTTACGGTTCAGTCGCTGAATGTTGGCGGTAGCGATGCAACAGTTCTGTTCGAGGACCTTATCTCCGGCATCACCAGCCAGATGTCCGGCCTCGGCATTGCGTTCTCATCCTCGCTGCTCGGCCTTGCTGGCTCCCTGATCCTCGGCTTCCTTGATCTGCAGGCAGGACAGGCGCAAAACCGTTTCTACCTTGAGCTGGAAGACTGGCTCTCCACCGTGACCGACCTTGAGCCGGAAGACGGCGCGATCTCCGCGACCGCCTCCAATGCCGATCTGGCGTTCGCGCTCGAAAAGCTGCGCAAGACGCTGGAAGAGAACAAGGGCGGCTCTGCGGGTTCTGACGATCAAGCCAACGCTGCCATGAGCAATCTGGCAGAAGGCATTCAAGGCCTTGTTCAGCATGTCCGCTCCGAGCAAAAGATGATGCGCGAGTGGGCTGAAGCCCAATCCATGCAGCAGCGCCGCGTTGAGCGCCTCCTTAAAGTGCTCACTCAGGAAGTTGAGCGGGAAAAAGCAAGGGAGTAATCCATGGCGATGGCTCGTAATCGCCGTGGCGAACGCGGCACGGAGGACTACTGGCCGGGGTTTGTGGATGCGATGTCCGCACTCCTGCTGGTCTTCATCTTCCTGCTTTCCGTCTTCATGATCGCCCAGTTCTTCCTGTCGCAGCAGCTTTCTGGCCGTGACACGGTACTGAACCGCCTCAACCAGCAGATTGCCGAGCTCACCGAGCTTCTTGCTCTGGAAAAGGCCAATGTGGGTGATCTGGAAGCAACAATTGCAAATCTGCAGTTCGATCTGGACGACGCCAACACCGAACGCGCCCGCCTGCAGGGCATTCTGGACACCCGCTCCGGCGCAATTGAGGACGCCGATGGCCGCATTTCCACGCTACAAGGCCAGTTGGAGGGTGAAAAGCAGGTCAGCGCCCGCGCTTTGGCTCAGGTCGAGCTGCTGAACCAGCAGATCTCCGCCCTGCGCCGCCAGATTGCGGCTCTGGAAGACGCTCTGGAAGCCTCTGAGGACCGGGACCGCGAAAGTCAGACCAAGATCGCAGACCTTGGCAAACGCCTCAACGTGGCCTTGGCCCAGCGCGTGCAGGAGCTTTCCCGCTACCGTTCGGACTTCTTTGGCCGCCTTCGCGAGATCCTTGCGCAGCGCTCCGACATTGAAGTGGTAGGCGACCGTTTCGTGTTCCAGTCGGAAGTCCTGTTCTCGACAGGTCAGGACCAGCTGAACCCGGCAGGCCAATCCCAGCTGACCATTCTGGCCGACGCCATCCTGGAGCTTGAACAGCAAATCCCGGATGAGATCGAATGGGTCCTGCGTGTGGATGGCCACACGGATGCCCGTCCGCTCTCCGGCACGGGCCGCCTGCGCAACAACTGGGAGCTGTCCGCAGCCCGCGCAATCTCCGTGGTGCAATACCTCATCAGCCGCGGCGTGTCTCCAGACCGGTTGGTCGCCGCAGGCTTTGGCGAGTTTCAGCCGTTGGAAGATGGCAGCACGGAAGAGGCGTATGCCCGCAACCGCCGCATCGAGCTGAAGTTGACACAGCGCTAGACCCACAGTCACAAGCAACAAAAAAGCCGCCCTCAACTGAGAGCGGCTTTTTGCATTTATCCAAGTAAAGAAGCAAGGCGCTTAGTAGCGCTCGTCCTCATCGTCATCCTCATCGGAATCCGACTTCTTGGCGTTCAGCTTCGCAAACACTGCATCCGCGTCATACTGCTCTTCTTCCGGAGTAGACTTGGGCGCAGGCTTCGCAAAGGCAGCAGCCATTGCATCTTCATTTGTGGTTTCTTCAACCGGGATCAGCGTATCCGGCAGCTGCTCGCCTTCAGGACGTGGCGGTGCGTTCTTCGCAGCCTTCTCCACTTCCATGTCCAGCTCGATCTGAGAACACAGGCCCAGCGTTACCGGGTCCATGGCCACCAGATTTGCAGAGTTCCAGTGCGTACGCTCGCGGATCGCTTCAATGGTTGGCTTGGTGGTGCCAACCAGACGCATGATCTGCGCATCCAGCAATTCCGGATGGTTCTTCACCAGCCACAGGATCGCGTTCGGACGGTCCTGACGGCGAGACACAGGCGTATAGCGTGGGCCTTTGCGCTTCTGCTCAGGCACGCGCACCTTGGACTCCTGAACGTGCAAGCGATAGCTTGGGTTGTTCTGAGCCTTCTCGATTTCGTCACGGGTCAGCTGACCGGTCAGCACCGGATCAAGACCTTTAATGCCCTGCGCAGCTTCACCATCTGCAATTGCCTTCACTTCCAGCGGATGCAGCTTACAGAAGGCAGCAATCTGTTCGAAACTCAGGGCTGTGTTATCAACCAGCCAGACCGCAGTGGCCTTTGGCATTAACGGCGCGTTGGCCATTGTATATAACCCTCCTGTGTGCTCGCCCTCTCATTTCCAGAGAGAATAAGCCGAATGTTCTTGGAGTTTTCGGGAAACTTGACCGCAATATACGCACACAGTTTCCGAAAAGCAAATAGCTTGATGGCAAAGAATTTGCTCAGATCTGGGAAAATCTGCCGCATCTCCTCAGCGGCTTATCATCAAGGTTCAGAGACCTTGAGAACGATCTTTCCAATGTGCCCGGAACTCTCCATCCGTGCATGGGCCTGAGCAGCTTCTTCAAGGTCAAACACCTGGTCCATGACCACGCGCACCTGCCCATTTTCAAAGAGGGGCCAGACCTTCTCCCGCAAGCTTGCCGCAATAGCTCCTTTGAAGTCAATGGAACGGGGCCGCAGGGTTGATCCTGTATGCATCAACCGTTTCACCATGAGACGAGAGAAGTTCACGTTCTTGCTTGGCCCGTTGAGCGTTGCAATCTGGCAAATACGCCCTTCCACGGCCGCAGCAATCCAATTGCGTTCCACATAGTCGCCACCCACCATATCGAGGATCACATTCACCCCTTCATTGTCGGTGAGCCGCAGCACTTCCTTTTCAAAGGCATGTGTGCGGTAGTTGATCACGTGGTCGGCGCCCAGCGCTTTCACCGCCTCCGCTTTTTCATCGGAACCAACAGTGGCAAATACGGTCGCGCCCATGGCCTTGGCCAGCTGAATGGCCGTGGTACCAATGCCGGATGTTCCGCCATGAACCAGAAAGCTCTCACCAGCGGCAAGGCCAACTCGGTCAAACAGGTTGGACCACACGGTAAACGTGGTCTCCGCCACCCCGGCAGCTTCCATGAAGCTCAGTCCGTGAGGGATGGGCAGCACCTGCGCCGCTGGCGTCACGCAGAACTCGGCATACCCGCCGCCGGGCGTCAACGCCAGTACAGCGTCCCCCGCTTCCCACTCTGTAACACCCGCCCCCACGTCGGCAACAAGCCCTGAGACCTCAAGGCCCGGCAGGTCAGACGCCCCCTTGGGCGGTGGATAGGCACCCGCACGCTGCAACACATCAGGCCGGTTCACCCCAGCCCCGACCACTCGGATCAAAACCTCACCGGGTCCCGGAACAGGCTGCTCCCGCTCTTCAAGCTTGAGCACTTCAGGGCCACCGGGCTCGGTAATTGCTACAGCACGCATCTGCATGGTCCTCCTCTTTGAGTTGTGCGCACCTGGCGCACTTCCACACTTGGTTTTAGTGCGCCAAGCTGCCTCTCACAATAGGCTGCTCGTTTTGCTAAGCTTGCGACTCAGGGCATGCAGACCGCAGCCCCCGGTATTTTGGAGTAAAACGCCATGGGTCTGTTCGACGACGATGAACCACAAAAGAAAAGCCTCCGTGAAATCGTAGTAGGTGAGTCTTTGGAGAACTTGTCAGTAACCGAGCTGAAAGAACGCATCTCCAATTTGCACGCCGAGATTGCCCGGACTGAAAAAGAGTTAGAATCCAAGGCCTCAGCGTCGCAAGCCGCCCAAAGCCTTTTCAAGTAAACTCAATCAATGATTGAAATTTAAATTAAAACAAACCCTGTGGACTCAAGGTAAGAGGCAAGTAGATATGCATTCATTAACCATGTATTAACCTATGTATTCTATCAATATACCTGTCCAGCGAGCTGGATCGGAGCGGACCTTCCGCTCTGTTTGACGCCTCCCTGTTAAACCACTTCAGAGCCGCGCCATCCGCGGCTCTTTTTTTTGCAATTCCGGTTTTTCGTAGTAGGGCTAGTTGCACCCACCTTCCACAAACGGAATCTTGGCACGGAGTTTGCGGCTCTTGTTTTGAGCCAACGCTCCTTGCACCAGACCGGCACGCCATTAAACTCTTGGTAACCAGTTTGGGATCCTGAAGCTAAAACGCGTGTTTCAGTTTGGGACGCAAAGGGGTAAAAGTCACAGCAAGTATCGCGAGACGAGTAATGAGTGAGTTACCAAAAGTAGACCGCCAAGAGACCCTATCCTTTGCGACCAGATTGGTGAGCTCCGGAAACTTCGACAGTCTGTTCCGTGAAGGCATGACCCTGGTGGAAGAGACCGCAACCTACCTCGATGGTTTGGGGCGGGAAGAATCGCGCGACTTGGATCGCTCAATCGCCCTCGCATACTCTACTGAATCCATGCGCCTGACCACGCGCCTCATGCAACTTGCCTCGTGGCTGTTGCTGCAGCGGGCAGTGAACGAAGGTGAGATGAGCCCGGATCAGGCTCACAGCGAAAAAAACAAGGTTCGTCTTGAGCGCAATTCCGGCAAGCTGGAAGTTCCCTCCTGGAACAAGCTGCCAGACAACCTGAAAAACCTCATCAGCCGCTCCGTGCGCCTTCAAGACCGCATCATCCACATGGACAACATGCTGGTCAAAGAGCGGATGTCTGAGCCGCTTACCGCCAATGACAACCCAATCGCCGCCCAGCTGTCCCAGCTAAACGCTGTTTTCGGGAAGTAAAACCCACGCCCCCAGATACCCAAGGTCCCGCAAAAATGCCGGAGGCCACGCCCTTTGGTTTTCGCTAGGCTAGCGAATAGAGCGCGCAGGCCTCAATGCCAGCGATCACCGCGCCGGGCAAAGGACACGGGTATGACACCAGCTTCTGACAGCGAAGCACGCATCGTCTTGCAAAAGGACCAGAAACCTCTGGTCTTGACCTCCTTGGCAGATCTGCTTGAGTGCCTGAGCAAGCCCATTGAGATCTTTAGCGCTTTGCTTAACAAGGACCCCATTGCCCCGCTCGGCTTCACCGATGATGGCTTCCCCCGCCCACTCAGCTCCGGGCTTTGGTATCGGGCCCAGCCCAGATATACCCAGACCGCAGAACCATCTGCTCTCCTGCCCGACCCGGATCAGATCACCCACCACGATGAGAGCAACCTCACAGCAGACTTTGCCCGAGAGCGTGGCATGAGCGTCAGCAAGCTGGAGACCTTGATCGCCATGCAGCAAAACGGCCTGCCCTCGCGCCTGTTGCAATGGCATGAAAGTCCTCTGGCCGCGCTCTGCGAGGCGCTGGAAGCTCATCACAAGGCTCGAAGCAACGACGACATGGCGCTCTATGTGTTGAACGCCTATCGCCTCAACCAGCACAACAGCATCACACTCACCTATCAGGAAATGCCGGGCTCTTCAGATCTCGATTGTCAGGTACGCCTCAATCAGGCAAGCACAGTCTATCTTGAAGACGCGCTCCAGCTCTCCTTTCAAGCGCAGGATCTCATAACCGACCAGCGTACGCTGTCCGCCATCGACGCGGTGAACGAAGAACTGACCAGCCAGAACACGGGCCTGCTCAGGAAACTGTACGCTCCGATTGCCTGCCGCTCACAGACCGCATGCTGGACCCTTCATGGCGGCAAGCTGCACCATTTTGCGTTCACCCCAGACCCAGAAGCGCGCAATCGTAATCTGGGCCGGGCGCGCGGCAACCGCCTGAAAGGATCATGGACCTTTTTGGACAAGCCGCAGACCATCGCACAGAGCAGCGAAGGCTTGCTCTCTGCCCGCTCCATTGAATGCCTGAAGAAGATCAGAATCCCTCGGGAAGCTTTGCCGCGCATCCAACAGGAAATGCTGCGCCTCGGACTGCCCAGCCTGCTTGGAAAACCCCGCAGCCGTTGGCACGCCGCCCACGGCACACCCCAAACCCATCCGCTGGATTAAGGCAGGTCACGCCACCTTAGCGCTTCGGGTAAGCGGTAAGGGTGAACCACTTACTCTCGTCTGCGTTCCATTTCACAACAAAGGTCATGTTGGTCGGCGTGAACTTGGAGGCTTCATCCACACGCGTGCAGTAAGTCCGCGGCGCGGTCGCAAAAGGGTTCGTGACGGTGCGGATACCGTCAGCAACACAATCATACCCGGCAAATGGTGCTGTATCCGCCGTAAAGTCGGCCGCCCCTAAAGTGATCACAACATTGCTGGTCGAGACGGTCTCATCACAATCGCCGGCACCGCTGGCTAGAAACACCGCCTTTACAGCGTCATACTGATCTTCGCCTTCAAAAAAAGTGCTGGCCATAGTGGGCTTATCGGCCGGTGCATCACTATAAATCCCAAAACCAGCCACATGCTTGCCGATATGGGAACCTTCATCTTCATTCGTATCCAGATTGGCTGAGAGCTGAACACTCTCCAACGTAATGCACTGAGCCGCATGAGCGGGTACCGCCAGAACACATGGTGCCGCCAGCGCAAACAGGCAGCTTGAGAAGGTAAAGCGCATAGGTGTCTCCTGTTTATCGTTTCCACATCCAAGAGACGGAGGCGACACTCACCCGTGAGCATGGCGATGGTTTCAGGTTTAACAACTGCTTGATCACGAAGGAAACCGGCTATCGACTCCTGTCAGGCTTCCCCTCGACTTCCAGCTGCGTCAGCGCATAAAAAAACCCCGGCGCGAACGCCGGGGTTTTTGAACCATCTCGGATCGGAGCGATTAGCTTCCCAGGAAACCGGAGAATTTGTTCTTGAAGCGGGAAACACGACCACCGCGGTCCATCAGCTGGCGGTCACCACCGGTCCATGCTGGATGGGAAGAAGGGTCGATGTCGAGCTGAAGAACGTCACCTTCGGAACCGTATGTGGAACGGGTGATGAACTCAGAACCATCAGTCATCTTGACAGTGATGGCGTGGTAGTCTGGATGGATATCCTGTTTCATGGCCAATCCTTTCAGCGTCGGCCGTGCCTCCATCTCAGGTCAGGCTGGCTCTGTCCGCATTAACTGAAAAAAAGCCGCAGTCCGTCTTATGACGCGGCCTAGAAAACGTGTCGCGGTCTATACCCCATCGCGACTAGGGAAACAAGAGGGCAAAGGCGTCTTATAGCAATAGAATCTGCTTGCCATTTGCCTCCATCAGCCCAATCTGTGCGTACTTATTGAAAAATAACGAGTTGGGGTTGTTTTGACAGACGCTCACCTGCCGGAATTGGAAGCCGGAAAACAGCGTAAATCATTGAAACCTTTGGCTGCGCTCTTCCCGTATTTGCTGGCGCACAAATCCAAGGTTATTGCCGCAACAGCTGCGCTCATCACAGCCGCAGCCGTCACACTCATCTTGCCAATAGCGCTGCGCTACATGATCGACTACGGATTTTCCAAGGATAATCCGGAGCTGATCGGTGACTATTTCCTTGGGATTCTGGTCATTATCGCAGTCCTCGCCACGGCAAGTTCATTGCGGTACTACCTCGTGATGTGGATTGGCGAACGCGTTGTCACGGATTTGCGGGCCAATGTGTTTTCCCACCTCACGAATCTCAGCGCCTCATTTTATGACAGCGCCAAGTCGGGGGAATTAATCTCACGGCTGACGGCAGACACCGCGCTCATCAAATCCGCCTTTGGGGCGAGTGCCTCCATTGCCTTGCGCCACATGCTGATGTTTTCCGGCGCCACCATAATGATGGTGATTTCCTCACCGCGCCTGTCTGTCATCGTGATTCTGGCCATCCCGCTCATCATTTTACCGCTGATCGCCTTTGGCCGTTCGGTCCGCTCGCGCACCCGTCATGCGCAGAACACGCTGGCAGACGCCGTTGCCTACGCCACGGAGGCCCTTGGCGCGGTGCGCACCCTGCAAGCCTTCACCAATGAAGACCGCACCGCCACGCGCTTTGCAAAGGATACAGAGCGCGCTTTTGGTGCCTCGCTTCACGCCACCAAGGCACGGTCCATCCTGATTGGCAGCATCATCCTCATTATCGCGTCCTCCATTGTCGGCGTTCTGTGGATCGGTGCCATGGATGTGGTCTCCGGGCGCATGACCGGCGGCGAGCTTACACAGTTCCTGATCTATGCCATCATCGCAGCAGGTTCCTTGAGTGAACTCTCACAGGTTTGGGGAGAACTGTCACAGGCAGCGGGCGCCGCCGAACGACTCTCTGAACTGCTGGAGATTGAGCAGGAGATCAAGGCACCGGCAAAGCCGGAGCAACTCGACAAGCCAGCGCGCGGTCATTTGGTCTTCGACAACATCAGCTTCTCCTACCCCACCGCGACGGAGGCCGGCGTTCTAAAGGAAGTCTCCTTCGAAATCCGTCATGGTGAAACCGTCGCTATCGTTGGCCCAAGCGGCGCAGGCAAGTCCACCATCTTCCAACTGCTGATGCGGTTCTATGACCCCCAGAGCGGCGAGATCAGGGTCGACAATCACGACCTGCGCCAGCTCGATCCGCAAGACCTGCGCAGTCAGATCGCGCTTGTGCCTCAGGACACGGCGATTTTTGCAATGACCGTTTCAGAAAACATCAGTTTTGGTCGTTCCAACGCAACATCAACGCAAATCCGCGATGCTGCGCACATGGCCTTGGCCGATGATTTCATTCTCACCATGAAGGAAGGCTACGACACCCTCATTGGCGAACGCGGCATCACCTTGTCCGGCGGTCAACGCCAACGCATCGCCATTTCCCGCGCAATCCTCAAGGATGCGCCAATCTTGCTGCTCGATGAAGCCACTAGCGCACTGGATGCAGAGAGCGAAAAAATCGTACAGATGGCACTCGACAAACTCATGGAAGGCCGCACAACCCTCGTTATCGCCCACCGACTGGCGACAGTGCTGAAGGCAGATCGAATTCTGGTGATGGAAGCAGGCCGGATTGTCGAAGAAGGAACGCACGACACACTGGTAGCCAAAGGCGGGCTCTATGCAAAACTGGCCCGCATGCAATTTGAAACCGGCGCACAAGCGTTGTCCGAGTAGCGACATAACCCATTGTAAAAAAAGAAAAAGGCCGGATCTACCGGCCTTTTCTTGTATCAATCATCCACTTCGACCGTGTAGTTCAGCGGCAACCTGCCACCATCGGCAAAGATGGTTTGACCGGTAATGTAGCTCGCGTCATCCGACGCCAGAAACGCGGCAATCCCGGCGATTTCTTCCGGCTCACCGATACGGGCCATGGGCGTACGCGACATGACACGACGGCGTTTAGCCTCATCCTCATTCACCGCAGCCATCATCTCAGTGTTGATGGAGCCCGGCCCAATGCCGTTCACGCGGACACCAAAGGGCGCCAGCGTCAGCGAACTAGCCTTAGTCAATTGATTTAGCGCACCTTTTGATACGCAATATGCAACCTGCTCAGCAATCGCGACAACGCTGTTGATGGAGGACATATTGATGATGCAGCCCGGTTTACCGCCGTTCTCAACCCGCTCCACCATATGCTGCCCCACAATCTGTGAGCACAAGAACGCGCCCTTGATGTTCACATCAAGCACATTGTCGAAGGCATCTTCCTTCAGCTCAAGAAAACTGCCGGTCGCGACGATACCTGCATTGTTCACAAGAATGTCGATTTCACCATATGCATCAAGGGTCTCAGCAACCAGATTGCGTACATCCAGACGCTCGGCAACATTGCAGCTGACAAATGTTGCTTCCCCGATTTCGCGCAGCTGTTCTTCTGCAGCCAGACCAGCCTTTTCGTCATGATCCGCCAGAACCACACGAACACCGTCTGTCACATAGCGTTTTGCGACAGCAAAACCGATACCACGTGCAGCACCGGTAACCACCGCAGTTTTTCCTGCAAGAGACACTATGATACCCCCAGCTTGCTCTTAAATTCGCCGGGGACTCTAGTCATTTGACCCCGGCGTGTCGATGAAACGCCCCGTGGTATCTGGGTATATCTCGCTAACTACGATGATTTTACAAAGCCTTTTTCATTGAGAGCGCTGGCGATTTCTTCAAGGATCATCGGATCATCAATGGTCGCAGGCATTTTGTATTCCTGACCGTCAGCGATACTCCTCATAGTGCCCCGCAAGATCTTTCCGGAACGGGTTTTGGGCAGCCGGTCGATCACCAGAACTTTCTTGAAAGCGGCGACAGGGCCAATCTGCTCTCGCACAAGCGCAATGAGCTCCTTCTCAATGGTTTCAGGGGTGCGGTCCACCCCATCCTTGAGCACCACAAAGCCACAGGGAAGCTGGCCTTTCAGCTCATCCGCAACACCAATGACCGCGCACTCCGCAACGTCCTGGTGCCCCGCCAACGCCTCTTCCATCGCACCTGTAGAAAGACGGTGCCCGGCCACATTGATGATGTCATCGGTACGGGACATGATGAACAGGTAGCCATCTTCATCCAGAAGACCTGCATCCGACGTCTTATAATAGCCTTTAAACTCAGAGAGATAGCTATCAACAAAGCGCTCTTCCGCATCCCAAAGCGTCGGCAGACAGCCCGGTGGAAGCGGCAACTTCACCACGATATTGCCCAGCATGCCAGCCTCCTGCGGCTGCCCGCCCTCGTCCACCACATCGATGTGGTAACCGGGCATGGGCACCGTCGAGGAGCCACGCTTTACAGGCAGCGGACCTAACCCCAGCGGGTTCCCTGCAATGCACCATCCCGTCTCGGTTTGCCACCAGTGGTCAATCACCGGAACGCGGAGAATGTCCTCCGCCCAAATTATCGTATCCGGATCCGCGCGCTCTCCGGCAAGAAAGAGGGACCGCAAACCTGTGACATCATAACGTTGCAGGTGCTGCGCGCTCGGATCTTCCTTCTTGATGGCGCGAAACGCGGTCGGTGCGGTAAACAGCGAACTGACTTGATACTCAGAGATCACCCGCCAAAAGGCGCCCGCATCCGGCGTACCCACAGGCTTGCCTTCATAAAGAACAGTCGTGGCCCCGTGCAGCAAAGGGCCGTACACGATGTAAGAGTGCCCAACCACCCAGCCAACATCTGACGCTGCCCAGAAAACCTCTCCCGGTTCAACACCATAGAGATTTTCCATTGTCCATTTCAGCGCAACCATATGACCGCCATTGTCGCGCACAACGCCCTTGGGTTGCCCAGTGGTTCCAGAGGTGTAAAGCACATACAACGGATCCGTTGCAGCTACCGGCTCGCATGGCACCTGCCGCCCTGCGGACAGCGCCTGCTGCATCAGCATTCCCAAATCGTTGTCCCGGCCGATCTTCAAGGCCGCGGTTGCCTGTTCGCGCTGCTGGATGAGGCAGGCCTCAGGCTTGTGCGTGGCCTGATCAATGGCGTCGTCAAGCAAGGGCTTGTAGGGAACAACGCGCCCCGGCTCGATACCGCAGGAAGCTGAAACGACAAGCTTGGGCTTGGCGTCATTTATGCGTGTAGCAAGCTCATGAGCGGCAAACCCACCAAACACAACAGAGTGCACAGCGCCGAGACGAGCGCAAGCCAACATGGCCATCACCGCCTCTGGAATCATGGGCATGTAGATGAGGACGCGATCCCCCTTCTCCACCCCATGATCTTTCATTACAGCTGCCATGGCAATCACGTGATCAAGCAGCTTCTTGTAGCTGTATTTCTTCTTGGTATTGGTGACTGGACTGTCATAAATCAGGGCGGGCTGCCCCGGACGCCCGCGTGACACATGACGGTCAAGGCAATTGTAACAAGTGTTGCACTCGGCACCGACGAACCACCGGCCATAGGCCCCAGCAGTCTCGTCAAAGGCCTTGTCCCATGGCTTCATCCAATCAATCGACCCAGCAGCTTTTTCCCAAAAGCCGACCGGATCGCTTTGCCAAGCCCCGTAAACCTCTGCATACCTGCTCGCCATTCCCAGTCCTCCCAAATCTATGGCTTGCTGATGGAATGCTGCGCACACCAACGAACCTGCAGTTAGAGTGACACAGGATGACCTAAAGGCAAGCTAGCTACTCTCGTAAATTCGGATTACTGTTCTTCAGCGATGCCGCACCCCTCCTTGCATTCCTTAGTGTACAATGTCACTAGTTGTGCCCTGCCCCTCTCCAGCGAATGACCATGCTCCCGATCAGCGATCCCCTTTTTTACCTCTATGCCATCCCTGCCGTTCTCATCGTCGGTCTGTCAAAGGGCGGCTTTGGTGGCGGCATTGCGCTCATCGGCGTGCCTCTCATGAGCCTTGCGGTCTCACCCATTAAGGCAGCCGGAATAATGTTGCCGATTCTGCTGGTCATGGATGCTGTTGGGCTCTTGTCCTACCGGCACAGCTTCAACAAGCCTGTGCTTTTTCTCATGATCCCTGCTGGATGCGTTGGCATCACGATCGGCTGGGCGACTGCTGCCTATGTGACCGCTGACCATGTGCGCCTTATCGTGGGTGTTGTATCGCTCGCATTTGTGCTCAACCACTGGCTAGGCTCAGCCTCACTTGATGGAAAGTCAAAAGAGAACAAGCTGCTCGGTGGCTTTTGGGGAATGGTGGCAGGCTTCACCAGCTTCGTGAGCCACTCCGGAGGCCCGCCCTACCAAATGTACACGCTCAAGCTGGGCATGCAGCCTGTGCTCTACGCCGGTACTTCGGTTGTGTTCTTTGCAGCCATCAACGCCGTGAAGGTGATCCCCTACTTCTTCCTCGGCCAGTTTGACACAACAAACCTTGCCACCTCAGCGGCTTTGATGCCTCTGGCTCCCCTCGCCACCTATGCGGGCGTGCGCATCGTACGGGTTATCGATCAAACGCTGTTTTATCGCATAACCTATATCGGCGTGTTCTTTGTTGCCCTTAAGCTCATATGGGATGGCTTAGTCGGCCTTGGTTACTTTTGAATCTGGCTGCTTCTGGTACTTGTCATCGCTTACAATGATGATCAGCGTATGGATGAAGTCCCGAAGGGGCATATCATACTGGGCAGCCAGCTGTTTCACTGTCGTATCCGGATCTTGCACCTCAATACCGGAATGGCGCAGATCATAAAGCAGGTCCACCGTCCTGCGGTCCAGCCGTTCAGCGACGACCGCAAGTGGCTCCTCGGAAACCTGAGAAACACGCACCTCCAAAAAGCGCTCGTAAGTGCGCCCGTCAAAGGCGTAGTAGACCAGCGGAAAACCGAGTATGGACAGCGCGATTGCCCATGTGATCAAGCTACTGCGGAGCTTGGGCCACAACGTCCGTCGGTTCAGATATGCATGCACAACGCCTGGGATTATGACCAGCAGCAACAGCCATTGGCGACGAAACTCATATTCTTCACCATGGGAGAACCAGTAGGCACCAAATAGCAGCACCACCATTATGCAGAACAGGCAACCGGCCAACACCAGTGTGTCTCTGTAGTGGTGAAGCTTTGTAAACATGGATGGCTCGGCTGGAAATATCATACCGGACTCCGGTCCGACGACTCAGTAAACATGACATGCACCCGCATGTGCCCCATTAGTAACCATTCTTCGGCCTCGTAGAACTTGCGCAAATTGTCGCGAGGTCAAATGCGCACACTGTGGGTATTTCTAATGGGTCGCCATCAAATGGCTGCTTTTGAGGGAGCACAAAAGCAATCACTGCGAAATATCAGAGTTGCTGACCTATTTTTTTACTCGATTATGCAAGAAAAGATAAAAACCGCGCATTTAGCTCAAAGATAAAATGCCGTGATATACAATCATAATTGAAATTTCACGTGTATTTCCGAGTAGTTTGCACGACTTGGAGGACACGACCTAAATCGTTTTAAGCTGCGAACGATCTTTTCACAAACTCAAGGCAAGAACGTCAAACAACACAGAGCAAAAAAGGCAACCCGCAATAAAAAAGCGCCAGAGCTGAGCTTTGGCGCTTTGAAAAATTAGGATGCTACGAGAAGCTAATGCAATTCCTTTTCGGTTCTAAGCTTCGAAATCTCATCCTTGATCTGGAGCTTGCGTCTCTTAAGCTCGGACAACTCAAGGGAATCTGTAGAGGGATGGTGAGCAGCGCTTTCAATTTCGCGCTCAAGGGTGGCATGACGGCGTTCGAGTTCGGACAGATGAGAGTGGATGGACATTGGTGCAAATCCTCCTGCCGTTGATGTCATTACCCTGTCATCTTGGCACTAAAATTTCAGCTTGTCGAACCATGAGTGGCTGTAATTTTAGGGTGATATACAACGCAGAATAACGCGGCCTCTACTTTAAATGATCTGCATCAAATTACTTCACCGTTTAAGGACCATTGAATGAAGAACGGGATAGGGTGTTAACCAGAGAAGCACCTGATAACGCGGCGTGATATTTCTGAAGCAGAAAATCTTTTCCACCTTTGCCCACAAAACGCGGTATACTTGCGCAAATCAGAGGTCGCAGAAGGCTGCGACGCCATGACACACGAAAGCTGCACTGAGAAATGTCATCCGTTGAGCCCTTCCAAAACGAAGTACGGCAAAAACTTGTCGAGTTGCGTCTTGAACACCGCGATCTGGACAGTTCGATTCAGGCTCTCATAGAGACTGGCCGGGCCGACATGCTTCAGCTGCAGCGCATGAAAAAGAAGAAGCTTCAACTCAAAGATCACATCAAACAGCTTGAGGCTCAGCTACGCCCGGATATCATCGCGTAGCGCTGAAATTCAGCCCAATAGCATTTGGGCTTCAACCGCTTGCGCGAAGGCACTTCATGCCTATAATCCGCGCATCTTTTCACCGCCAGCGAAGGAACGATTGATGGCAGAGGCCAGCCGCCCACCCGTTGCTATTATCATGGGAAGCCAGTCTGACTGGGCTACAATGAAGAACGCCGCCGACACGCTTGATGCCCTCGGCGTTAAACACGAGGCCAAGATCGTTTCTGCCCACAGAACACCAGAGCGGCTCTACGAGTTTTCAAGGAACGCCCGCGAGGACGGTTTCAAAGTCATTATCGCAGGCGCCGGGGGAGCAGCACACCTGCCCGGCATGGCCGCTGCCATGACCCCACTGCCGGTGTTTGGCGTTCCTGTCCAATCCAAAGCCTTGAGTGGTCAGGACAGCCTGCTTTCCATCGTGCAAATGCCCGCGGGAGTGCCAGTGGGAACATTGGCCATTGGCCGTGCAGGCGCTGTAAACGCCGCGCTGATGGCCGCCGCAGTTCTCGCACTGAGTGATCGCGAGCTGGCCGACAGGCTGGATGCATGGCGCGCCAACCAGCGCGACTCTGTTGCAGAAGCGCCCGTAGACGAGACAGACCAGTAAGGATTTCAGATCATGAGCACCTCTGAAAAGGTTCTGAAGCCTGGCGATACCATTGGCATCTTGGGTGGAGGCCAATTGGGACGAATGATCGCGCAGGCCGCGACACGACTCGGCCTAAAGTCCCACATCTACTGTCCAGATGCGGACAGTCCAGCGTTTGATTGCGCCGCAGAAACGACAATTGCGGCCTACGACGACCTGGAAGCATTGGAAAAGTTCGCTGCTAGCGTATCAGTCGTCACCTACGAGTTCGAGAATGTGCCCGGCGAAACAGCTGACTTTCTGGAAGCGCGGTGCACCGTACGCCCCGGTCCACTGGCGCTCACCGTTTCTCAGGACCGGCTTGCGGAAAAAACGTTCCTGCGTGAGAAAGCAGGCGTTGCGGTTGCGGGCTTTTATGCCGTGGACACTGATACGGATCTGAAGACAGCCCTGTCATTTTTTGATGGACAAGGTGTGCTGAAGACACGGCGCTTTGGATATGACGGTAAGGGGCAGGCCATGATCCGCTCCGAAGAGGATGAGGCCAACGCCCTTGAAGTAATTGGCGACCAGCCTGCAATTCTGGAAGCCCTGATCCCGTTTGACAAGGAAATCTCCGTACTCGTGGCTCGCGGCGTGGATGGCGACATCCGCTGCTATGATCCTGCTGAAAACATTCACACAAACCACATTCTCAAGACCTCGACCGTGCCAGCGGACATTCCACGGGAAGTCGCAACCGCCGCACTGGAGATGGCCGCACAGATTGCAGCCGGTCTTGAATATGTGGGTGTCATGGGCGTTGAGATGTTTGCCGTCGCCAATGAGGAAGAAGGCTACGATCTCTTGGTGAACGAGATCGCCCCCCGCGTACACAACTCAGGTCACTGGACCGAAGACGCGTGCCCGGTTTCTCAGTTCGAGCAGCACGTCCGCGCCATTGCAGGCTGGCCGCTTGGCAACCCGGGCCGCACCAGTGATGTGGTCATGGAAAACCTGATTGGACATGACGCAGATGCTTGGCAGAGCATCCTGAGCGAGCCGAACGCCCGCCTTACCCTTTATGGCAAGGCAGAGACCCGAGACGGCCGAAAAATGGGGCATGTCAATCGACTGACAGCGCTCACACCCTGATCAATGTAAAAAAGGCGGCTTCAAAAGCCGCCTCAGATTGATGACAAACCCCGTCATATTTTTGGCGGGGTTTTCGTTTTTTAGGTCTGCGGCGCGGCCTAAAACTACCCCTTGCGACTTACGCCACCGTAGCTTGTGTTTTGGTGTTCATAGCCAGGGCAATTTTCTTGATATTTTGGGCGGCGGCAGCCAACAGGCACTGCCAGGTTACAGCTGTCAGACCCCGGTAGCGGGCATATCGGTGTCCGT
>NZ_JAWXVZ010000015.1:0-80260 GCF_033843645.1 Nesiotobacter zosterae
CGGGCAGGGGCAGGATCGGTGCGGCAAGGGCAATCAGGCAGATCGCCAAGAGAACGGCGAGACCACATGTCGCCAGCGTATTGTTAAGCAATAGTGCCGCCGTGCCGGGACGATTGGGTTTTGACGCCGGTTTCGCCGGCGCGGCAAGCGTTGTCTCAGACATCAGCGCAACCTCGGGTCCAAAAGCGTCTGCACAACATCGGCGAGCAGATTGAACAGGACATAGGCCGCCGCGACCACAAGAACGCCGCCTTGGACCAGCATGAGGTCCCGTGTGGAAATGGCCTTGACCAGCATCGAGCCGATGCCGGGCCACTGGAACACGGTTTCGATGTAAACCGCGCCGCCGATGACGAAACCGGCCTGAATGCCGATCACCGGAATGATGCTGACCAGGGCGGATTTGAAGGCGTGTTTGTAGATCACCTTCCGTTCACTCAGCCCCTTGGCGCGGGCTGTGCGGATGTAGTCCTGACGCAAGACCTCAAGCATGGCTGTCCGGGTCAGCCGTGCAATCACGCCGGTCGCGACAACCGACAGCGTGAAAGCGGGCAGCGCCAAATGGTGCAGAAGGTCTGGCAGATCGCCGCCACCATAGATTGCATACATGCCGGAGGCTGGGAACAAACGCAGATTGACCGCGAAGACGAAGATTAACAGCAATCCGAGCCAGAAGGACGGCGTGGAAATGCCGATGAGAACCAGCAGCGTGATCGCCTTGTCCGCCCAGCCGTATTGGCGAACGGCGGAGACGATACCGGCGATCAGCCCAAGGATCGAGCACAACACAAGCGCCGTTCCGGCCAGGATCAGCGTGGCCGAAAACCGTTCCAGAACCTCATCAAGAACCGGCCGGTTGAGCGTGTAAGAGCGGCCGAGATCACCTTCAAACAGGTTGCCGATCCAGATGATGTACTGCTCGAACAGGGTCTTATCGAGCCCAAGGTCCTTGTTGAGTTTGGCGACGTTTTCAGGCGTTGCGTAAGAGCCCAGGATGGCGGTCGCCGGATCGCCGGGGATCATAGCCATGATCAAAAAGACGATGATGGTCAGCCCGAACAGGACCGGGATGGCAGCCAGAAGACGTTTGGCGATATAGCTGGCCAATGCACTCTCCCCCATTGGCACGAATGAAAGGCGTTTTTTTCTGAAAGCGCCAAGAAATATCCCCGGCAGCGCCGCGAAGGCACCGCCGGGGCGTTGGTCACATCGGTTTTTTCACGTCCTGGAGCATCAGGAAGAAGGACGGTTGAAGCTTGAAGTCTTCAACGGACGCTTTGGTCACCGCGTTCTGCTTCCAGTTCGCTACGAAGACCCACGGTGCATCGTCCTGAACGATCTGCTGCATTTCCTTGTAGAGCGCGGCACGCTCGGCCTGCTCCGTGACCTGGCGGGCCTTTTCCAAAAGCTCGTCAACCTTCGGGTTGGAGTAGTAACCCGAGTTGAAGCCGCCATTTTCCGGCATGGCTTCGGTGCGCAGGGCCAGGAAGGGAAGGGTGTCCGGATCATTGGTCATCCAAGCCATTTCGGCCATGGCAGCCTTGCCCTCCAAACCCGGGTTGACCTTACCCAGGAAGGTGTTCCACTCGTAGGTCTCGATCTTCACGTTCATGCCGACCGCTTCCAGGTCGGCCTGAATGGCCGTTCCCATGGCGACCGGATCAAGCATGCCGGACCCGCCTTCAGTGACGAAAAAGGTGATCTCCTCACCATTGTATCCAGCCTCGGCAAGCAACGCTTTGGCTTTTTCTGGATCATACGGATAGGGCTCCAGCGTCTCATTGTAAGCCCAGGCAAAGGCAGGCGGTGTCGGTCCTGCCGCGACCTCAGCTGTGCCTTGCAGGATGTTGTCAACAAGCGCTGTCTTGTTGATGGCGTAGTTGGCAGCCTGACGGGCGGCCTTGTTGTCGAACGGGGCCTCCCGGGTGTTGAGGATCAAGAACCAGACATGGGGACCGGCCTGTTCCAACACCTTGAAATTCTCGTCCTGCTTGAACTGTTGCAGGCTGTCGGGCGGCACCTCGACCATCACGTCCAAACCGCCGGACAACATCTCCGCGATCCGTGTGTTGGCATCGGTAATCGGGCGATAGATGACGGCTTCCAAATCCGGCGCGCCGTCCCAATAGGCCTCGTTCTTCACGGCAACCATCTTGGCGTTGGCGTCCCATTCACCGAATTTGTAGGCCCCGGTGCCCGATGGGTTGCGGCCGAAATCCTTGCCATGCTGCTTGACCGCGTCCGGCGACACGATCAGGCCGGTCGGGTAGGCCAGGTTGGACAGGAACGGCGCATAGGGCGCGCTCAGCTTGAAGGTTACGGTCGTGGGGTCTTCGGCGATGACCTCTTCAACCGTTGAGAAGAAGAACGACAGAGGAAACGGCCCGGTGTCATGGTACGGGTGGTCTTCCTTCAACATGCGGTCGAAATTGAATTTAACCGCCTCCGCGTTGAAGTCAGATCCGTCGTGAAACTTCACGCCCTCACGCAGCTTGAATGTGTAGGTCTTTCCGTCCCCGGAAATCATCCAGCTTTCGGCCAGAGACGGCTCAACCTCAAGCGTTCCGTCCTTGTAGCGGACCAGCCCATCGTAAAGGTTCACGAGAATACGGAAGTCGTTCACGGCCGTGACCGCATGGGGATCCAGCGATTTCGGTTCCGCGATTTGCCCGACAATCAGCACATTGGGCGGCGTTTGCGCCTGCACCTGAGGTGCAAACGCAATGAAGGCCGAGGCAAGCGCCGTGGCCAGTAGCTTCTTCATGTTTATTCCCCTCGTTTTGGTTCTTAATAATTAATCATGTTTAATTGCGTAATCGCAATAATTATTTCATATTGATTTCAACTCTGACGATTGTCAGAAGCCTGCACGCCATTCAAACCTCTGAGACTTCGAAGGAAAACCCATGAGCCTGGCACCGGCGAAAATCGACCTTGAGCGTCTCCGGACCCTGCTTGCCGGGGTCAACAGCTTCGGTGCCAACCCGGCCACAGGTGGTGTCAACCGCCCGGGCTTTTCCGATGCGCATATGGCCTGCATTTCCTGGTTTGAAGACCAGATGCGGGCAGATGGCCTTGCCACAAGCCGGGATGGCGCGGCCAACCTGTTCGGACGGCTGGGCGATCAGGACGGTCCCGCCATCCTGATCGGGTCTCATCTGGACACGGTGATCGAGGGCGGTGCCTTCGACGGGGCGCTCGGCGCGTGTGTCGCGCTTGAATGCGTGCGCGCTCTCAACGAGGCTGGCATCACACCCAACGCGCCGATCGATGTTGTCGCGACCGCCGAAGAGGAAGGCCGGTTCGGCGGCATGCTCGGGTCGCAAACGATCACCGGACAGGTCAGCCCCGGCTGGCTCGAGACTGCGGCTGATGCCAACGGGCTCCTCCTGACGGAGGTGATGAAAACGCAGGCGTTGGACCCGCAAAAAATCCTGACCTCGGCGCGGGCACCGGGCAGCGTGAAAGCCTTTTTGGAGCTGCACATCGAACAAGGCCCTGTTCTGGCGGCAGAGGGTATCGCGGTCGGGGTCGCGGACCGCGTGTCAGGCGTGTGCAATCTGGAATGCGTTTTAAGCGGCGTCGCCAACCATTCCGGCACAACACCGATGGAGTTGCGCGCCGACGCTTTCGCCGGTCTGGCGGAGGTCGGCGCGGCCATTCCGGATTTGATCCGGCAGCACGGGACTGATCAAAGCCGGATTACCATCGGCAGGGTCGATCTGACCCCCAATCATCCGCACACCATCCCCGGAGAGGCGGCGTTCACGGTTATTTTGCGGGATGTCGACGAAGCGGTGATGCGGGTGCTGAGGCAGGAGCTGAGCGAAGTCATCAAGCGCACAGCGGACCAACACGGGCTGAAACACACCCTTTTCGAGCGCAGCTGGCTGCCGCCGGTTTCTCTGGATGGTACAATGGCCGATCGGGCCGAAGCGCTTGCCATAAAGATGGGATATTCGGTCAAGCGCATGCCGTCCGGCGCGGGCCACGATGCCCAGACCATGCAGTCCTTTTGCCCATCGCTGCTTGTGTTTGTCCCGAGCAAGAACGGGATCAGCCATGCGCCCGAAGAACACACCGACTGGGCCGACATCGAAAAAGGCGCCAACCTCATGCTGCAGATGCTGATTGACCTTGCCGGCTGACGGGAAAGACAGAGCCCCGTTGCGCGGTTACCCCGCACAACGGGGCCGCAGTTACCTAGTGTTGCGGAACAATCTCACCGGCGGTTGGTGTGAGTAAGGGCACTGGATCCCAATCCGTGATAGGGGTCTGCTCAACAGCAGGCCGTTACCCCGCTGTTGAGCCGCGCTGCACGAGCGTCACACCTGTGATGACCTCATGGGGCGGGGCCTCTGGCGTTTCCAACCGGTCAAGGAGCAGGCGCATGGTAACCGCGCTCAGCTCCTCTCGGCTCTGGGCGATGGTGGTCAGATCATAGGCCTTCCAGCTCGACTGCGGAATGTCGTCATACCCAACCACCTTCAAATCTTCTGGCACTTTCACATTGTGATCGAAGCGAAGGCCGTCGAGAAACCCCAGCGCCATGTAGTCCGCGACGCAGAAAACACCGTCAATGCCTGATGCTGCCTCCGCGAACGCATGCGCCGCTGCCAGCCCGCCAGCATAGGACTGTCCACCTGCTTCAAGCTTCAAAACGTCCCAGCCCTCGGCCTTTGCCAAAGTTTCAAAGGCAAGGGCTCTGCCCAGAACCGTGTAGGACGCGCGTTTTGGGACAACAACCGCCAGCCGGCTACAGCCGATTTCCCGCAGGTGCTTGAAGGCAAGGCGCCCACCCGCTGCAAAGTCGGTCAGTACGCGGTCAACAGGGGCACCCGTGTCCTGCTTGTTAACCACCACCAGTGGCACCCCATGGCTATGGCATTCCATGCAGATTTCCTTTGGCGGTGTATCCGAAGTCACGATCACACCAGCCACGCTGTATTGAAGCAGTGAACCGATCAGGTCGGCAACATCATCAGCCCGATCCCCCCGCAACAGAATTGGCCGAAAGCCTTTTTCCAAGAGCATCGAGGACAAAAAGTCGATCTGCTCGGCTCGAAAGGGGTTGTCCAGATTGGCGGCTACAATGCCTACCAAATCCGTGCGTTGCTTGTGAAGAGAACGGGCGAGAACGTTCACCCGGTACCCCAGTTCCCGGGCCGCCTTGATCACCTTTTCCCGGGTTTCCGCAGAAACACTCGCACCATCAGTAAACGTGCGGGAAACGGCAGAGCGGGAAACACCCGCCCTGCGGGCAACATCGTTTGAGGTCACATGGCGCCGCGACCCAGTGGTATCAGTCATTGCTCACTCAGCATCCAACAGCACCTGCGGCCGCTTTTCCAAGAGCCGCTGCGCCAGATAGGGGTAATTCAGGTTCAGTAGGTCCGGGGAAAGGTCCACCACGCGGCCCATCACTTCAATATCATTGCCCATGTAGGCGATCATCGCCTGCGCTCCAGCTCTCCGCACCTCTCGGATACTCTCTGGATCTGCATTGGTCGCATTGAACTCTACAATGTCGGGCTGAAGGTCTGCCAGACATTCCTCTACCGAGCCATAATCTTCTGCACGGGCCATAAGCCAAGACTGCGGAAACTTCGAGGCGATGGTCGCAAGGTAATCGCGGCAGAACGACCAGTAAAACACCTTTTCCGTTGGCAGGATCTTGGAGACCTCTTCAACCACGGCGATTGGATCTGCTTCCTTGAGCTCCACATAAAGACCTCCGCCATTGCGGTGGGCACAGTCCACAATTTCTCTCAGCAAGGGAACTTTTTGACCCTTGTGAAATGAAGAGAGCTTGATCCCGGCATCAGCCTTCCTGACTTCTTCCAGTGGCAACTCCCGAATGGCACCGGATCCCGTGGTGGTCCGATCCATCGTCACGTCATGGTGCACCACCAGATGACCGTCCGATGTTTGCTGCAGGTCAATCTCCACGATGTCATAGCCAGCGGAATAGGCGGCCTGCGCGGATGCCAGAGTATTTTCAGGTGTAAGCGTGCACAGACCGCGATGGCAGACGATCTGCGGACCATTTGGTACACGATCGCGATAACGGCGCATCAACTCGGGTTGGTCGGTGCAGATGCCCAAGACCGGCTTTGCCATAAGGGCACGCAGCACAGGCATGCGTTCTTCATGCCAAGTGACCACCGGCATGCCATGGCGTCGGGCTTCAGCGAAGAATTCCGGGGTTAACAGTTGGTCGGGACGTTCACCGACGTGCTCCCAGCACGGATGGACAATGTCGGCGCCACACGCAACCGCCCGGTCGATGAGAGGAACACCGGGACCGGCAAGCAGGGACAAGGGGTAGGGGCACCCTTCCGCGCGTAACTCGGCGATGGCCTCGGACTGGGCCGTGCCGAGTATCGCTCTTTCAAAACGAGCCGCCAACAGGCGCTTGACGGCAGCACGCATGACCTCTGGTTGCTTGGCGTCGAGGTAGAGTGCCGTCTCACATTGCTGTGCAAGCGCAATGACCTCATCCAGAAGCGGGGCAGGGCGACCAGCAGCTGCAGTAACCTTCGCGATTTGCGCATAGGACAGATCGGATAACCTGTCTTCGCGCCCCGTAATCGCCGCCATAGTCTCATCATGGAAGACAACTGGCTCCCCATCTGCAGAAAGCCTGAGATCTACTTCCCACATCTCCGCACCCAACGCATGTGCGATTTCAAAGGAGGTCAGAGTATTGTCGAATGCATAAGCACTGGCCCCGCGATGAGCGATTGCCAGGGGCGGTTGGTCCGATGCCCGGATCCAGTTACGATCAGGAACGAAGCTCATGCCAACGCTCCCATGTGCAGTCGTGCGCCCGAGGCATCGAACGCCAGAATCTGGTTCTCCGCAATGCCCCAGGAAACTTCATCACCCACGTGATACCCGCCCCCTTGGCGCTGTATAGACCTCAAAACCGAACCGTTGCTCAAGGTCACGTCGTAAAGCTCCTCTCGGCCTTGCGTTTCAACAAAACTGATCCTGCCGGTTACCTTCAACGGGTTCTCCGGCTGAAAATGCTCCGGGCGGATGCCCAGTCGAATAGGCATACCGGAAGACGGTAGGCCATGTTGACCCCGCAATGGCAGCAGTGCTTCCGATGAGGCAAGCTGAACGCCACCATCAGTGACAACTCCATCCAGGAACGCAATGGGTGGATTGCCAAGGAAACTAGCTACAAACTCGCTATTTGGGTTCTGATACATGTCTTGCGGAGAGCTCAACTGAACGATGTCGCCCTTGTTCATGATGGCAATGCGATCACACATGGACATGGCCTCCACCTGATCGTGGGTCACCAGAATGGCGGTGATGCCAGTTTGCTGCTGGATACGGCGGATTTCCGAGCGCATTTCAAGCCGCAGCTTGGCGTCCAGGTTCGCAAGAGGTTCGTCCAGAAGCAGGATATCTGGCTCCCGCACGAGTGCGCGCGCCAGCGCCACCCGCTGTTGCTGCCCGCCGGAAAGCTGAGCAGGTTTGCGCTCCATCAGCTCCCCAATATGCACCAGTGCGGCAATCTCGCTGACCTTCTTTTCGATGGTCTTCCTGTCCTCTTTGCGGATCATGAGTGGGAAGGCAATGTTCTCATAAGCATTCATGTGCGGGTAGAGTGCATAATTTTGGAACACAACACCCACATTGCGTTGCTGGGATGGCAGGAGCGTTACATCCCGATCTCCGAACAGAAGCTGGCCGCCTGTCATTCGGTGAATGCCACAGATGGCAAACAAGGTCGTGGATTTGCCGCAACCAGACGGCCCCAATAGGGCGAGCATCTCACCGCTTTCCAGTGACAAGGACATGTCCTCAATGACTGTGATGTCGCCGAAGGTCTTTTTGAAGTTCTTGAGTTCGATACGCATCAGCCCTTGGTGCCTCCGCCATAGATGTTCATCAGATGCTTGTTGAAGAGGATGTAGATGAGGATCACAGGGATCGCGTAGAACACACCAACGGATTTGAACTTGGCAAAGTCCATGCTGGTGTCGTCGGAAATAAGGCTCTGCAGGTAAACCCCAAGAACCTGTGCATCCGCACCGGGTGCCAGAACCTGTGGTAGAATGAACTCACTCCAACCGGACAGGAAGGCGAAAATTCCAAGCGCCGTAATTCCCGGCTGCACTTGAGGCAGCACAAGTTTGCGCCAAACCGTGAAGCGACTGGCCCCATCCGTGAGGCCCGCCATTTCGATTTCCCAGGGAACGGTGTCGTAAAACCCCTTCATGATCCAGACACCAAACGGGATCTCAAGCGCCGCCTTGACCAGAATGACGCCCGCGAGTGTGTCATAAAGACCTACCATCTGCAGGATGAGGAAGATAGCAATGATCAGCGTGATGGTCGGGAACGCGTGGAGCACGATCAGACCACCGAGAAAGAAGCCTCGGAACGGGAGATGAAGCCGTGAGAGGGCATAACCGCCAGTGAGAGAGACGGAGAGGGCCATCAGGGTTGAAACGCAGGCAAAAATGAAGGTGTTCAAGGTCACCGACCATATACTTGGTCTACCCGGCGCGGGCGCCTCCCACAGGAAGCTCCACGAGCCAAACGAGATCCCATTGGGGATGAATGATCCGGGAGGGCTCACCGTCACCGTATCGATGATCATGTAGGCATACATGGTGACCAATGGTACCGAGGTGAGGCCTAGAGCCAACAGGATCGGCCATGATTTGAAGTTGGTGTTCATGTCCTTCTCCTAGTGCTCGATCCGCGGTGAGGTGATCATGCTCTTGAAGTTGAAAAGGCGCAGATAGAAGAGCGAGGCTATGATGCCGATCACCACCAGCACCATGGCAAGTGCCGCTCCATAACCGTATTCCAGATTGCCCCCGTAGTTGTTAAGCGCGATCTTGAAGGCATAAAGCGCCCAGACGTTTGTTGCGCTGCCCGGTCCGCCATTGGTGGAGAGCAGGATGTACTCGAACGAGGTGAGCAGTGAGAGCGTCTGATAGGCGGTGGTGAACAAGATGGGCCAGCGCAACTGCGGCAGTATGATGTAGCGCACCTGCTGCCACCGGTTGGCGCCATCCACCTCACTTGCATGGAGCATGGATTGAGGAATGGAGCGTATGGCGCTTGAAAACAGGATCATTCCCATGGAAGCCCCCACAAAACCGTTGATCAGCACGACTACAACCCATGCATGGGTGGCGGTGTGTTTCATCAAGTTGTGGGGCGGCACACCGAAGTGACTTAGCAGTGTCGACAGGAAACCCGTATCCCAGGTGAGCCACTTCCACATGAGCACATAAAGAACCGGCGGCAGGATGCGCGGCAAGAACCATATGGTACGGAAGAAAGCGGCTTGGCCCGAAGGCAAATAGAATGTTGTAATTGCTAGGAACAGTCCGAAGCCGACGTTGAATGCCAGAGTGAAGGTCACATAGATCGCTGAGTTGGCTGCAGCTCGATACGTGGACGGAAGATTGACCGCCCTGTCATAGTTGGCGCTCGTCCAGATCCAACCGGTGTAGGCCGTCTCTGTCAGAAACACAGCCTCGGCAGGCGAAAGGTTCAGGTTCAGCGACGAAAGGGCACTTTGGAAATCTGCCTCGGTTTCAAAGCGCACATTGAGGACCGACTTCTGAAACAGTTCAGTTGCCTTTTTCAGGTCACGGATGGATCTGGGCCGATGGCTCAGGTCCTTGAGAGCTCTTTCAAAATCGCGACGCCCGGTGAAGGTGTCCCCCAGCAGGGTGCTACGAATTTCCCCGATAAACCTCGGCGTGTAGCCTGCGGCCTCTGCTGCTTCAAGGCCAGCCTCGTCGACCACGTAGCTTTCGGAGGACAGGCGCTCAATTGCATCCCCTTGGAACCCCTGTTCGGTAAGGCTGCGGATTGTGGCAGGTGAAATCAGATAGGCGCCACCGGAAATGCCGGTTGCTGTGCTCATGTTGGTGAAAGAATACACACCTGTCATAACAACCGGTGCCAAGAAAAACATGATCGTCAGGATCAGAGCCGGAGCCATGAACCCAAGGCCAAACAGGTCTGCGCGGCGCATCTTTTCCTCCGTAAAACCGGAGAGCGGCGAAAAACACCCGCCCTCCGGTCCTGAGAATTCTGATTAGCGGACGATCAGATCATCGCCGAGGGTGGCGCGCATTTCTGCTTCCACTTCTGCGACAGCCTGCTCGGGGGTGTTCACACCGGTCCAGGCGGTCTCCAGACCCTTGAACATCAGTTCAGCGAACTGACCATACTTGAGGTGGTTCGGCTGGGCATTCGCCTCGGATAGCAGCACGTCTGTCGCTTCGGTCAACCAGCGGTCGTTTGCATATAGGCCGATGTTGGACTGCTCCTTCGCGATCGCAAGGTGAGCCGACTTGACTGCATGCAGGGTGTTGATGCGAGGCTCTGAGGCGATTGATACCAACTGTGCTGCAATCTCAATGGTCTCTTCATCGTCCTGCGCCGTCAGAAGATAAGCGAGAGGATGTGTGATCGTGTTCGCACGACCGTTCTCGTTGCCAGCCGGGATGAGAGAGAACTGAACCTTACCAAAGAAGTCCTCAAGGCCTTCCTTGCCGGTGTAGCGGGCATAGTGCCAAGTACCACCGTGCCATGTGGCTGACTTACCAGTGGCCACCTCGGAATACCATTGATCCCAATCGGTGCCGAGGTGGTTTTTGCGCGTTACACCGGCTTCAACCGCATCCACGAAGAACTGATAGAACTCGGTCATGGCCTTTTTGTCGAGGACGAGCTTGCCGGTTTCCTTGTCCATCAATTCACCGCCGAAAGACTGGTAGAACTGGGCATAATCCGGTCCATTGGATACACGTGGGTAGAAGCCGTAGCCTTGTTCCACGATCTCCATCTCGACGGCCTTGCGGGCATCCGCCAAGACGTTGTCCAGCGTATATTCGCCAGCTGCGATCTTTGCAGGTAGCGCATCAATTTCTTCATCGGTGTATCCGATGGCACGCATGGTGTCCTTCCAGAAGAAGAATGGACGGGATTCTGCATCCTGCGGAATACCAAAGACCTGACCGTTGTATGAGGTGATTTCCATCAGGTTGGCGTAAATGTTATTTAGCGGCCAGGCATCCAGATCCACATAGTCCTCAATTGGAACGATGAGTCCCGCCTGACTCCATGGCGCGATATCAAGGTGGCTGGTCACCACGATATCCGGCGCAGTTCCGGCCTCAGCGGCCAGCGTGTAAGCTTGCTTGAAATCTGCCCAACCGCCGAAATCGCGCTTGCCTTCAACCGTGATGTTCAGCTCTTCACCCATGATTGCATATTCGCGCTTAAGGATGTCTGCTGCCATCTCGATTGCTTCGATGCGGTAAGAGTCCGCATCATTTGAGCCGCCAGCCCAAACCGTAATGGTCATGTCCTTTGCAAGGGCATTGCCAGCAAAGCCAACGGTTGCTGCTGCCAGTGCAATGGCCGCAGTTGAACGGCGCAATTTCGAAAGAAGAATAGTCATCTTAACCTGCCTGTCTTGATCGAAAACCAGTCCCATGCCCCCATGGGCGACCCCTCGCGGAGTACATTGCACTCGTGTGCAGACCTCGTTTACGGGAGGCTCATTGCGGTGAGATGACACTTTTTAGGAGATTTGATTACATCATACACGCGGCTGGATAGGCGCGCAGGACCGGTGCCTCCACTGCCTTGCGTAACTCAGTTCAGGTGTAGCAGCATGTTGCACGGTTATCGGGCCGCGCGCACTCCTTATGCTGAGCGCTCACTGGTGATCAGCCTTCCATCCGTGTTTCAAGGCCGACGCTCAGAGTGCAATACAGTGTCACTGCTGCGCTGCACCTGAGCGCCCGACGGCATTTCGCACCCCCAATTGAACCACCTTACCCATTATGCGATGGATCGTCCGATGGATCTGGCACACCCGGATCCGGTAAATCGTGTAGAGGCATATCATCTGGACCGGGCGCAGAGGGGCCTTGCATTCCGTCGTTATCGAGACCGTCAGGATCGTCAGCCACTAACACCGCTGGGTCCGGAGCATCAGGTGCCGGCACGGCCGCATCCGGGTCAGCACCTGCCGCATCAAGATAGCCGCTCAAATACGAGACTTGCGTGGAAGGGGTGGGGGCAGCGGCCGGATCATGGCCAATCGCGTCGAAATAGGGCGAAAGCGGCGCGGCGTCTTGGACCGGCTCTGCAGCGGGGTGTGAGAAACCGTCTTCCGTTGATGGCGGGCTGCTACCAGCAGGATCCTCAGCGGCGGGCATATCGAGCGAGGCAGTGTCCACGATATCTTCATCAGGCGCGTCATGCACGGTGGCGGGCGCTGCGCCGCCAGGCCTCACGCCTTCATCAGTGCCGTGCACCGTTACGCTGATTGGGAACCGAACGCCATCAGGAGCCACAAGAGTCATTTCTTCAGGCGGAAGGGTCTCACCCGCCTTCAAGGCTTGGACATCCGGGTCGTTGTTGTCGCCAATATAGTTCCAGTAATAGCCTTTTTGCAGAAAGCCGTGTCCGTCCTCGTGGACCAGCTGGAACTTGCCATGGGCCACTGGGATATCGATGGAAGAGTGCATGTCCCATGTGACGGTTTTACCGCCAACCTCGATCTGCAGGTGGTCAACAGACCCATCCGTATCGCTGACCGAAAACTTCTGCCAATTTGTCGCGTCGTGAATATAGCTGGAGCCCGTAATTAGCACATCATTTCCATCCTCATGGGCATCCCCGGTCTGAACACCCGTAAATACTGCTTTGTCGTTGCTGCCCGTCACCGTGATGACCAGGTTTTCCGTGTCCGTCGCCCCGGCGCTGTCCGTGACGGTGACCGGAATGGTGATCTGCTGGGTCTGACCCGCGGCCAGATGCTGATAGGCGGCGTGGCCCGGGTCGAATGACCAGGACCCATCCTGGTTCATGGTGAAGCCATCGACCGGCTGACCGGCCGCATAGGTCTGGCTATCGCCGTGATCGACGTCGGTTGCCGCCATCTGGCCGGTGACGGTCTTGCCGTCCTCCGTGGCAGACGCCGTCTGGGCCGTGAGAACCGGCGCGTCATTTGTGCCGTGGATATTGATCTGGATCCGATGCGTGGTGCCGTCGGCCGAATGCACCTCGTAGATCGCATGGCCCACCTCGCCCGCTGCGAGGGCCTGTACGGCCGGATGGGTGTTGTCTACCCCATAGCCCCACCACCCGTTGGGCAGAATGTGCAGGTTGCCGCCGAAGGGATCCGAGACCGCGTGTTCGCCCAGGCTGTTGGACTGGAAGTGGTCGAAGGACGTGCCATCCGGATCGTGGACGCTCAGGATTCCGGACGTGTAAATCGGGTGTGCGGACGAGGGACCGACATTTCGGTCCTCAGTCAGATCGCCCGTGTCGGTGCCGGTGATGATTGCGCCATCGTCTGTCCCGGTGACCGTGATGACCAGGTCTTCCGTGTCGGTCGCCCCGGCGTGGTCCGTGACGGTGACCGGAATGGTGATTTGCTGGGTCTGACCGGCTGCCAGATGCTCATAGGCCGCATGGCTCGGGTCGAAGCTCCAGGACCCGTCCTGTTTCAGGGTGAAGCCGTCGACGGGCTGGCTCGTGGCATAGGTCTGGCTGTCGCCAGCGTCGACATCCGTTGCCGCCATCTGGCCGGTGACGGACTTGCCATCTTCGGTGGCGGACGCCGTCGCCGCGCTCAGCACCGGGGCGTCGTTGGTGCCGTTGATGGTCACGGTCAGGCTGTGCTGTGTGCCGTCAACACTGGTGACGGTCAGGGTATCGGTAAGCGGCTGGCTTCCCACACCCAGTGCCTGGATTGCCTGCTGGCTGTTGTCGGCCGTATACGTCCAGGCGCCTTGGGCATCGATGGAGAATGTGCCGTAGCCTCCGCTGCCCGGCTGGCCCGTCACCGCGGTGAAGCTGTCCTGCCCCGTGTCGGCGTCGCTCACCTGCAAGCTGCCTTGCACGGTCAGGTTTCCGCCGGTCAGGTTTTGGTCCTCCACAACACTTGCGGTGTCGGTTCCGGTAAAGCGCGCGCCGTCGCCGGTCCCCGTCACGGTGATCACGAGGTTTTCCGTGTCGGTCGCCCCGGCACTGTCCGTGACGGTGACCGGAATGGTGATCTGCTGGGTCTGGCCATCTGCCAGATGCTGATAGGCGGCATGGGATGGATCGAAGCTCCAGGACCCGTCGGCATTCATGGTGAAGCCGTCGACAGCCTGGCTCGTGCCATAGGTCTGGCTGTCGCCGTGATCGACATCGGTTGCCGCCATCTGGCCGGTGACGGTCTTGCCGTCCTCAGTGGCCGAAGCCGTCGCCGCGCTCAGCACCGGGGCGTCGTTGGTGCCGTTGATGGTCACGGTCAGGCTGTGCTGTGTGCCATCAACGCTGGTGACGGTCAGGGTATCGGTGAGCGGCTGGCTTCCGGCACCCAGCGACTGGATCGCCTGCTGGCTGTTGTCGGCGGTATAGGTCCAGGAGCCGTCTGCCGCCAGCGTGAAGGTGCCGTATTGGCCCGCACCCGCGGTCACCGGCGTAAAGGCTGCCTCGCCCGCATCCGGGTCTGTCACCGTTAAAAGCCCGCCAGCGGTAAGTTTTCCGGCGTTCACATTCAGATCTTCTGTCGCCGTATCGGTGTCGAGCCCTGAAATCGTTGCGGATGTGGTCGTCGTGCCGATCGGTGTCGGCGTCGTATTCGTCCCACCCGGAGGCGGAGTCGTGCCCGTAGGTGTTGGCGGTGTGTTCGTGCCCCCCGGAGGCGGCGTTGTGCCGGTCGGCGTTGGCGTCATGTGCATTCCACCTGGAGGTGGAGTCGTACCCGTTTGGGGCGGCGGCGTGTGCGTTCCACTATAAGGCCCTGAACTGCCACTGTGGGACACTTGCGCAGATCCTGCACCAGAAGGAGGCGTTTGGTATCTATGTATTGGAGTGGGCGCACCTGAAACAGTCCCTCGGTGGAGTGCCAAAGACGCCGGGCCAGCATTCACATCTTGAGAGAGGCTTGAGGTATCTGCCACATTCGGCGCTGAACCGCCATATCTGCTGTCAGGCACGTCTTGTGATCCACCAGACGCGGTCTGCACAGGAGGTGACTGAGGGCTTCCGGGCGTCTGGGCATGGGGTAGGGAGCCGTTATCGTGGGTCGGTGTGGTTCCTGATAACAGCAGCTCATCATTATCATCACCAGAAGTGTCCCCTTTCTCGGATGGTGGCTTGGCGGGCAGGGCCTCCGTCTCTTCGGCTTCTGAAGCCCAGCCAAACAGCTCCTCAGATTGGATTTTCTTCGTATCCTTGGCTTCCTCGGGGATTGTTTCTTCTGCAAGATTGATTGTTTTCTTGTTGGTTTTTTGATCGGTCATTGCAAAAGCTCCTACCTTTCACTGAGGGCCAGATCCAGATTGGTGAAGATCGGTTTCCAGATGTATTCAAAGACGGTTTTCTTGCCGGTGAGGATGTCTGCCTCCCCAGTCATGCCGGGCAACAATGCAAACTGTTCAGGGTTGTTGCGGAAGTAGGTAACGGGCACCTCAACCAAGACCTCGTAGTAGGCAGCGCCGCGTTCATCCACGATTGTTGTCGGGGAAACCTCCAGTACGCTGCCCTGCAGCGCGCCGTATCGGCTGAAATCAAAAGCATCTATCTTCAGGTTGACATGTTGGCCAACAGAGACGAAACCCACATCACGAGGCTGAAGCTGCGCGGCGAAGCGAAGGCCTACATCGCGAGGTACGATTTCCGCTACAATGCCCCCGGGTTCGATCACACGCCCCACGACGGTATCCGGCACCGATTGAACGTAGCCATAAACCGGTGACTTCAACTCAGTCGCGAGGGCTCTTTGGCGCAGTCGTGCAATTTGCTCATCGACCACGCGCCGCTCACCGTTGATTTCGGCAATACGAGCCCGCGCATCTGAAGCCTCATTTAGGTCAATGCGTTCCAAACTCTCTTGTAGCTCTGCTATTTCTGCCTCGATCACGGCTTTGCGCCCGGAAAGGGTGGCGAGTTCATAGTCGAACTTTGCTTCTTCCTTGACCGCCTCAACCAGCCTCGGCCGTGATGCTAAGCCTCGGTCAACCAAACCATGGAGCGTCGTGGTCAGCTCCTTTGCGACAGCCAGCTGCCGTTCCACCGCAGGCCGTTCGCTGCCAATGGCTTCAAGGTCCGCTCTTTTTTCTGCAATCTGGCGCTGCACCACTTGCCGTTCATTTTCCAAAAATGCCTCTCTGGACTCCAATGCGGCGACCTCCCGCTCAATCAGCTCGTGGATCGCTCGCTTATCCGCCTGAGGGATTTCTTCTTCGCCCATCTGTTCTACAAAAATCTCGACAGGCTTGATCACTGCTTCTGTCACACTCTGGAAATCAGGTTGTCGGCCCTCAACAAGTGACAGAAGGCGCTCTCTTTCAAGCGCCAGTCCCAGTGCTTTGGCTTGCGCTTCGCGTAACTCAGAGTGAACATCGTAGTGGTCGAACACGGCTATGGTATCGCCAAGTGAAACAATGTCGCCTTTACGTACAAGAACCGATGCCAAAGCTCCGCCATGTTCTGTTTGCAGTTGCTGCACCTCACTAATAGGCTCCACGACCCCTCTGGCTTTCGCGACTTCATCGATGGGTGTCAGAACAGACCAAGCGACGAACAGCACGAGGCACACGCCAATGGCAGCCGCTGCAAAATTCATCAGGCGAACCGCCTTGCCGTCATTCAACTCAAACTGTTCATCAAAACGGGAAGGCTTCATCAGCTCATCTCCTTGGACTGTGAAAGGGGCTGTGAGGCTGGAAGCGTGACCGGGCCGAAATAGACTGGCGCGCCGTCATCCAAAACAAGAGCATTGTCAGCCAATTCGGCAAGGGAGGTGTCGTGGGTGGCAAGAAAAACGGTTGCCCGTCCTTTAAGTCTGGCCAAGGCCTCACGAAGCTCGGCCCGCGCGCTCGCGGAGACAGAGCCACTGCTGTCATCGAGTACCACCAACGGGCACTTTGGATCAGCACCAGCACCGTTCTCATCAAAGCCCGCGCTCAAAAGCTCGGAGAGCGCATCTGGCCCAGAGCCGTTGCCGAGGTCCTCAAGACGTAAGAAACAAGTGGCGCGGGCCAGTTCATCAGGATCATATTGGGTAACAGAACGACCATTGATAGACATGCGCCCCGCTTGCGGCAGGAGAAGCCCGGAGACTATCTTCAAAAAGGTGGTTTTCCCAGATCCGTTTGGCCCCATGACAACGGTCAAGGAGCCCGGAACACATTCAAACGAAACACCAGTAATCGCGGGACCAGCGTTCTGATCATACTTGAAGTAAAGGCCTTTACCGCTGATTTCCGGTGCCCCGTCGTCCAGCTGTTCCAGCGCTGTTGACTTGGTGGGAGGCAAGCCCCAGGAAAGGGTCTCATCGAGATGTGAGATTGACTTTCGAATGACCTTCAGCCGTGGCAGGGCAAGGGAAAAGGCCTGTGCGGGGCCGGTAACCCTCCAGGTCAACAGCATTGTGCCGATAAGTGCACCTGCAGTGATCGCTCCATTCATGGCGAGTGCAAGCCCGGCGCACAACGTGGTTAGCGCTGCGCCAGTTCCCAGCACATAGGCAATTGACTGCAGTGCTGCGGCTTTTGTTGCCTGACGATGCTTGGTAAAGGCGGCCTGTCGGGCGGTTGATGCAAAGCGCGCGAGCCACGAGATGCCGTGGTCCACATTTCGGATATCTGTGGCCTTCGCACTCAGTTCAGTCAGAGCTTCAAGCCGCTTTGTGTTGGCGTTTTCCAGCTGCGGATCAAGCCGCTGACGGGTCTCGCTCAACAGCCAGCTCAATGAAAAAAACAGGATTAAATAGACCGCAGGCACAAGAGCCATCCAGCCACCGATAAAGGCGATCGCAAAGATGGACAGCGGCACGAACGGCGCATCGAATATGGCCGACGAGTTCTGCGAGGCAAACACCTCAGCGCTTTGGGAGGTAGCTTGCAAGCGGGCCTGAAGCCTCTGAAAGCCGAGCCTTTGGCGCATATCATGCGGGAGCCTCAAACTGCGTGACAACGACATGAGGCGGGTCGTCGCGCACAAACGGGCGTATTCTGCAGCCAAGAGCCGTGACCGCAGCATTCTAAGGATAAGAAGGGCCAGCAGCACAACACCAGCCCCGGTCATTAATGGCACAAGGCTTTGAGAGGCCTGTGCACCCAGAACCCGATCAAAGATCGCCATCGAGAAAAAGGGTATGGCAAGTGCCAAGGCATTGAACACAAGAGATAGAAACAACGCAATGCCCGCGACCTTTCCTATCCGTGCCCGTATGGAGGATGCGTGTACTGCGGCGATGGGGTGTTCTGGACTGTGAATGAAGAGCCGTTTCTTCGCGCCCTCCAATCGCCGCCGTATCTGGTTTGGGGCGAGGTTCGACGATGAGATCCATGTTTCTTGAGAGTCCTCTCTCACAAGCGCATGAACACCATCCTTGTCTTGAACAACGAGCGCGCCATCCAGGCCACTATGCCAAGCGCCGGGTATCTTTGCCTCAACGCTGGCCCCAACATCAATCAGATCAAGCACCATTGCAGCTTCATCGAGGCCTTGAACGCTTTCCCCCGACGGCAAAGCCGCTTTGAGAACGCCAGCAGATCTGCGCCATCCAAGCTCAGAGAGTACGCGAAGCAAAGCGCCTTCAAGGCCCATTCCTTGTTTTTCAGGCGCTTGTTCTGACACCCTGACATCAGAGGATCCGGCACGCAGATTTGACTGAAAGTTCATGCGGCGACCTCTGTAGTGTAGGGCTGTTGATCATGAAGTTCGACCAGGGTTCCACCCCGCGTGCCTGCATCGGCTGTGTTGTCGAACACGATGACTGTGGTTTTGCCATCAAGGCTTTTTAACAGCTTGGTGAGTTGCGCTGTTCCATCTGCGTCCAGGTACAAGAAGGGCTTATGCAGAATAAGCAGCTGCGGGGCACCCGAAAGAGCGCGAACAAGCGCCAACCGCTTGAGATGGCCATGTGAAAGCGGAATCCCGAGACCAGGCGCAAGAGAAGTTTGCACCCCATCTTTCAACCGCCCAATTGCTTCTGAAAGCCCGAGTTCTTCCGAAAGAGCGATCGCACGTTCTCTCGCATCCACGTCGAAGGCAGTCATGTTTTCCAATAGGGTGCCGTTGAACACGGTCGGGTTGGCACTGCAGACAGCAATATGACAGTCTTTGAAGGAGACGGGGGCACCGGCTTCGGTGAAGAGCTCAAGGCCTTGAAGCCACTCATTTTCTCCAGTCTCCCCGCATTCCAGTGCTTGGGCGAGTTCGCGAAACAGGGCTGCCTCATGTTGACCACTTTGGGCGTTAACGAAGAGGCATTGCCCGGGTTGCGCTTCAAGCTGCTGGTCCTTGACGCCAAACCGGAGCCCAATCATCTGGTCGCTTTGCGCCAAAGGGGCTTGAACAGTTGAGGTTGGGGGCGTTGAAAGCAGGTCGCGGATATTGCGATATGCAGAGGCTGAAACTTGTCGGCGCGCCAACGCATTGACGAGCCCTAGAATCCCGGCGACACCTCTTTGCCCCAAAATAAGGCAGGCCGCCAAGCCGCCGGTAGTCATGTCTCCCTTCAGAACGACCAAGGAGCCTATGCCGAGGACAGCGATCGTTGTGGCCAACCCTCCGGTCTGGGTCAGGTTGAGTGCAGCAGACAGGTTCCTTTCAGCGACCTCTTGTGCTGCGGCCCGCCGCTTCTCGCAGGCTCTCACATCGCCCAGGAAGTTACCAATGGTTCCGTGCTGGATTAGCTGATCCAATTGATCTCGATGGGTCATCAGCAGGCTTGTTTGTTCGGCAGAAGCATCAAAGAGGTGCAATCCAGCTTTTGCCTGTGTTCTTGCTGACAAAAGAACGAGCGCGCCGAAGATCGCAAGCACCACTAAAGGCCCAACGACTGTGGGGCCACCCAGAAACCAGACGAGAACAAGGAAGGCTATCGCAAAAGGCGCATCGAAGAGGGCAAGTGTTGACTGCCCTACCAGCACATCGTTGGACTTGTTGATTGCCGTAAACAGCGTCCATATGCGGCCCGGACCATATTCAGCAAGCTTCTTAGGGTCGATGGCGAGGAGTTTCTCAGCTGTTCCCAAAGATAATTTGTACTCGGCTTGAGCTGCAAGTCGCCCTAAAATGGAGGCACGGGCTTACTTCACAAGACCATCAAACAGGATGGCTAGGCCTACTGCTGAAAAAATGACAATCGCCGTGCCTACGGCTTGATTTGCGAGTATCCGATCATAGACCTGTATCAGCGCGAGCGGCAGAGCCAATGCTAGAATGTTTGAAATCAATGAGAGGCAGATCAACCAAAGGCGCGTGGTCATTAACTCGACCTTTTTAAAGAGTTTTTATTGGGGCTGAACTCCTTAGCCTTGCTGGCCGCCAAGCTAACCCATGGTCACGTTTAGCTTGAAGACGTAAAACCTGCCTTAAGGGAAACCTAAAAATGCAAGCGTTCTGCCGAATGGGCTCTTGCTCCCTGTGACAATACTGTTTGCAGCTGCGGTCATGCTGACTCGACATAAAGGCTGACCTGCTCCTCAAAGAACCCGCGACTATAAGTTAGCGCTGTTCTGTTTTTGGTATTTCCAAGACCATCTAGGATGCGCCAACGGTGTCAGCCCGTCGAGACTAGTATGGGGCGTTCGTGATTGTTATCGTCGCGCCATCAGGGAATTAGGGAGCCAGCGTGAGGTAGGTTATTAAACAGATGCTCGTTAAAGCACTCATCCCGTAGGCGACCAATGAAGCATTCGATAAAACCGTTTTGCATAGGATTGCCGGAGCGATTGATGTTGTGTTTGGCGCGGCTGAAGTGGCTGGCGCTGTTTAGATGTGCTCCGCTTCTGCAGGAACGGCCTGTGCTACGGCATCTGTCTTGGTGGCAGCCCATGGAGCGGATACGGCCGGTGCTGGTTTTGCGCAATTGATCACCGGAGAGGAGGCATTGCCTTTCGGTGTCCAACTGGTGATGCGCGCCACCGGCCTCGATCAAACCCAAGCATCATTGGCCTATGATCTGATGGCAATCGGGTTTGAGTTGAACGCTGTCAGATCGATTGCTGCGCAAGGGTATTGGTCCCTTGCAGTTTGGCTTTGGTGGGATGACCGGACTGATCCCTGCGGGCAGCAGACTTTGGCGGACAGCTTTGCTTTTGGCCTTCCAAAACATGGTAAGCCAAATCCGAACGGCTACCATCGCCCTAACACGTTCAGTCAGGCTTATGAGCACTGCCAGAACCATTCAGGGCAGGCAGTCGAACTCATTGAGCTCTTGCCGATTTAGCCTTTCCAGGAGGCCCTCATGGGAGTTTCGGCAGGGTCTATTGTCGGCGCGAACGTTTGGTATCTTGACTTATTCTTCAGGGGTGTAGCGGGTCAAGGCAATATAGGGGCTACAGTTTTCCAGAATGCACTCATAGGCTGGTTATGATGCGTTCTGTCCTTGTTTGGTCAAGAAGAATACAGCTAATCTTCTTATGGAAGTTCATTTGTTCCGATTGTCGATTTCGGCGAGTCTTCTTGCTTCTTGCTCGATTTGAGATTTCTTGCTGCGACCAAAAGAAACTATGAAAAACGAGCAGCCGCCACACCGAGCCCGCCAATCATAAAATAGCTGTCAGCAACGATAGCCGGAACATCAACGTCTTCTATCGAGTATAAAACCCGAATAAAATGATAATAGCCCCGACTATTCTGCTCAATATGTGAATTTCTCCCTCAGAACTTAAAACAGTTCTGGCATGAAAAACTTGCTGCCTTCAGGAACATGGTCAAATGAACTTCTGTAGACTTCGTATTCGACGCACTCAATCTCATCTATGAAGTTCCTTCTAGTGCGAATGCACTCGGCCTGTACTTTTATCCCATTGTTGAATCTGAAGCCGATATCGGCTAACGGATCATCCATCTGGTATTGAGCTGTACCAAAGTAGTTTTTGCCTTCGATGATTAGAAGATCATCGAGTTTGTCTCCACCAGGGTAATATTTGAACTCCAATTTCTTACCGTTAGGACTAACACCCTCAATCAATGCTGGCATACAGCCTTGGAGTGATACAAAAGTGAATGCAAAAGCTAGAATGATGAAAATTTTTTTGCGCATTGTTTACCCCCAATAAGTAAACTCATAGTATGTAATCATCAAATGAATGCAATCTGAAATTGCAAAGAGATGCATAAGCTTTTGGGGATATGTTTCCTGCCGTAAGGTCGCAGCGGCGCGCAGAATATCCGGCCAATTCTTCGCGATCAGATTTTCATGGACCTTGCCACCAATCAGACCGCGCAACTCCCTGGAGGCTGATGAGATGTCGAACACATACGGGCGTTGGTATCATAGGTCCCGAATACGAGGAATGCAGCGCTATCCCAAGAGAGCCGGAACGGAAAAGACATAACCTGTGAACCACCGGTGTCGGTATGGAACTCTCTGATCCGCTTGCCGGTTTCTTTCATCAGCACACCATCGAGGATGACGATCAGTTAACTCGCCGTAGCCAGATTGTTTTGGATAGCGGATTGCCCGAACTTGTCAGATACGCGGGCACAACTCGCCGTCACAACCCTCCTTTATCTCCGATGCATCTTGTAGTAGAACCCACCTGATTTCAGGGAACTTTTTGGGGCCTATGGCTTAGGGGATGGGGATGCGTATTATTTTCAGTGCATTGGTGTGTGCGTTTGTATGGTTGGCTCCTGCTGTGGCTGGCACATTGGAAGAAAATGTCAAACAGGCAGATTCTGGGGATGCCGGTGCGCAGTACAACCTCGGCGTCATGTACGCCAAAGGCCAAGGCGTGCCACAGGACTACGCAGAAGCGGCGAAGTGGTACCGCCTTGCGGCTGAGCAGGGGAATGCCGATGGGCAGTTCAACCTCGGCTTCATGTACGCAAAAGGCGAAGGCGTGCCACAGGACGATGCAGAAGCGGCGAAGTGGTTCCGCCTTGCGGCTGAGCAGGGAAATGCCGATGGGCAGTACAGCCTCGGCGTCATGTACGCAAAAGGCGAAGGCGTGCCACAGGACGATGCAGAAGCGATGAAGTGGTTCCGCCTTGCGGCCGAGCAGGGACTTGCCCATGCTCAGCACAATCTTGGCGTCATATGCTTAGAAGGCCTCGGCGTGCCGAAGGACTATGCAGAAGCAATGAAATGGTTCTACCTTTCTGCTGAGCAGGGGCACGCCCCTGCTCAGCACAATCTTGGCGTCATGTACGCACAAGGCTACGGCGTGCCGAAGGACGATGCAGAAGCCTACATATGGTTTGTCTTGGCTGCCATCAGTGGGAATGACAGGAGCGTGGAAGCGCGGGATATCCAAGGCGAACAGCTAGACCCTTTGTCTCGTACTCAGGCCCAGAAGAGAGCTAAGGAGCTGCATAGGAAGATCAACAACCACTGAGGAGCGCGGCCCTAAACGCCAAAAACCAACGGCAAGGCAGGGCAGTTCATACAGTCACTACTGGGGGGGATGGGCCTATGCCATTCCCTTCAAATCACCCCTCACACGCGGCGCCGACTTGCCAAGATGGCTTGGTAATCATCCCATAGTTAGCGGGGTTTAGTGACTTTGGCGCGGCGATATCCGGTAGGTCGACTTTGCTCTGGCGTGTCTCTTCGGCCAGTGCTGTGACGGGGTGATCACGAACGCTCTGGTAAAGCGGAGGCCCCTCAGGCGAGGCAAATCAAGACCCGCCAACATCAGAGCAATCGACTAGAGCCAAACGTGGCCAACGAGTTGGCGATGCCGGTCAGATACGCGGGTAGCACTCGCCGTCACAACCTTCCTTTATCTCCGATGCATCTTGTAGTAGAACCCACCTGATTTCAGGGTACTTTTGGGGGCCTGTGGCTTAGGGGATGGGGATGCGTATTATTTTCAGTGCACTGGTGTGTGCGTTTGTATGGTTGGCTCCTGCTGTGGCTGGCACATTGGAAGAAAATGTCAAACAGGCACACTCTGGGGATGCCGTTGCGCAGTTCAACCTCGGCGTTATGTATGCCAAAGGCCAAGGCGTGCCGCAGGACTATGCAGAAGCGGCGAAGTGGTACCGCCTTGCTGCTGAGCAGGGAAATGCCCTCGCGCAGGACAGCATCGGCGTCATGTACGCCAAAGGCCACGGTGTGCTGCAGGACGACGCAGAAGCGATGAAGTGGTTCCACCTTGCGGCTGAGCAGAGAAATGCCGATGCGCAGACCAACATCGGCTTTATGTACGCACAAAGCGAAGGCGTGCCGCAGGACTATGCAGAAGCGGCGAAGTGGTTCCACCTTGCGGCTGAGCAGGGAAATGCCGATGCGCAGACCAACCTTGGCACCATGCACAAAAACGGCCAAGGCGTGGTGCAGGACGACACAGAAGCGGTAAAGTGGTTCCGCCTTGCTGCTGAGCAGGGGAATGCCGATGCGCAGACCAACATCGGTAACATGTACAAACGCGGCCGAGGCGTGCCGCAGGACTATGCAGAAGCGATGAAGTGGTACCGCCTTGCTGCTGAGCAGGGGAATGCCGATGCGCAGACCAACATCGGCTTTATGTACGCACAAAGCGAAGGCGTGCCGCAGGACTATGCAGAAGCGACGAAGTGGTTCCGCCTTGCGGCCGAGCAGGGGCATGCAATTGCGCAGCACAATCTTGGTGTCATGTACGAACACAGCTATGGCGTGCCACAAGACTATGCAGAAGCAATGAAATGGCACCGCCTTGCTGCTGAACAGGGAAATGCCGATGCGCAGGCCAACATCGGCGCAATGTACGCCCAAGGCCAAGGCGTGCCGCAGGACTTTACAGAAGCTTACCAATGGTTTGTCTTGGCTGCTATTGGTGGGGATGAAAGGTACGTGAAGGCGCGGGATATTCTAGGCGAACAGCTAGACCCTTTGTCTCTTACTCAGGCCCAGAAGAAGGCTAGGGAGCTGCATAGGAAGATCAACAGCCGCTGAGAACGTCGAGCAGATCATCGAGATGCATGCAGCAGGCAGGTGCGCCTCCTGTTGCACCGCTCACCATGTTCGCCAGCTTGACGCACATTTCTAGCGTTCGACCAGAAAAGGTCTTTGATGGCGCCGCGGTCGCCCCCCTGATGAAAAGCTGTTAACCGAAGGTGCAAGCAGCACCTTGAGGATGCCGCCAGCGCCTTCCAGTGTGTATAAAACGATACCACTAATGAAAAGAACCAAGGGGAATGTGGCGGGGATGATCACCATACTGGATGGCGGCATGGGGCAAGAGCTGATTGCCCGCACTTCGGCCGAACCGACGCCCCTCTGGGCGACACAGGTCATGCTTGATGAGCCGGCGCTCGTGCGCGCGGTGCACGACGACTTTTTCGCCGCCGGAGCAATGGTTGCGACCGCGAACACCTACGCCATTCACCATGACAGGCTGATGCCGGCGGGGATCGATGACAAGTTCGAAGCCTTGCACCGCACGGCCTGTGAAATCGCCTGCGCGGCCAGAGATGCCGCCGGGGCTGGCCGCGTTGCCGGGGCGCTCGGCCCGTTGATCGGCTCCTACAGGGTGGGCCCGTTGCCCGAAGATGCTGTTGAGCGCTTCAGGGAGATTTGCCGCCTGCAAGCGCCGCTGGTCGATCTGTTTCTCATTGAAACCGCGTCTTCACTGGAACAGGCCCGCGCGGCAGTGGCCGGGGCGACTGGCCATGACAAACCGATCTGGCTTGGTGTCTCCGTGGATGACCAGGACGGCACGAAGCTGCGCTCTGGCGAGCCGCTGGAAGAGGTGATGCGCACGACCTCAAAGATTGATGCCCTGCTCATCAATTGCTCCACGCCTGAAGCGGTGAGTGCCGGTCTTGATGTCATCAAGACCGCTGACAGACCCTTCGGCGCTTACGCCAACGGCTTTACCCGGATTACCAAGAGCTTCGTCCAAGAAGGTGCGACAGTCTCGGAACTCTCTGCACGCTCGGACCTTTCACCGGCCGCCTATGCCGACTTTGCAGAGCACTGGGCGAAAATGGGCGCAACCATCATCGGCGGCTGCTGTGAAGTTGGCCCCGCTCATATTGCAGAACTCGTGCGGCGTTTGACCTGAACGCCGGAGACGCAGCAGCAGGGGCCTTCGGGTAAAGCACTGTTCGGAGGGGCGCTTTAAAAATGCCTGACGTTGCCCCATGTAGCTAGCCCAGTTTGAAATAGACTCTGGCCCATCGAGAAGGACCAGAGATGAAGCGCACCAGGTTCAGCGAAGAACAAATCATTGGCATTCTTAAGGAGCCCGGGCAGTCCCGGGCTCATTTTTTTTACTGCGCACAAAGCTGATTGAACGCCTCGCGTGTCGCCATCATTTCAGGGGTGATGAGCTTGCCGTTCACCCGAAGCTCGTTTCCGGGTTCTTGCGTCAGGAAGTCTTCTCCTGAGAAGGCCATGGTTTGGCAGAGCGTGGGGGTGTTTCTGATCGTGAGATCCCCGCTGATATTCTTCATCTGGCCCATGGCATGATAGATCCCGGTTGTGCCGGTCCCATCAATGACAACATTCTCCAAAGAGACGTTGGACATGCCCTCCCACATGTTCAGGAACATGCCGTTCTGCCCGATATTGGTAATGGTGACGTCTTTGAGCGCAAGGTCATCGATGCCTTGAATATACAAGCCATGACCTTCGGCGCCATCAATGCTGATGTTTTCAAAACTGTAGTTCTTGTTGGCGCTCGCGCGTGTTGCCTCATCAACTTCCGGGTCCCCCGTGTAATCAGTAATGTTGATGCCACTGGACCAGCCATATTCCGGGTTTGGAAGGTGCTTGGTGGATGCGTTGCGCACTGTGATGTTGCCGGAAACGACAAACGCCATCGCATCCTGCCCGAGAGTTTCAATGGCGACATTTTCAATCACTGCGTTCTGCACATTGTGGAACACGAAGCCCTCATTCTGCGTGGAAGTGATTGAAAGACCATCTATGTTGGCGTTTCTGACCTTGTTGAACAGTGTGCCCATGGCCACTCGGTTCATATCTACCTGCGCGACATTCACATCGGTGACGTTGTAAAGCCGCAGACCAACGCCATTTTCCTTGCCATTGGGGTTGCTGTTCTGGAACTTGGAGTCATCGTCATAAGCAACTTCCCGCATGGCAATGTGCGAGATGGAAACCTCATCGCTGTTCATCACGTTGATGGCAGAGCCCGAGATATCATGGATGTGCAGGTTCGATATATGCACATTGTCTGCGCCGTCCGCGAACACCGCGTGTCGTCCGCCCGTGATTTCAAAACCGCTCAAACTGGTGTTGCTGGCCATGTGAACCATGTTTTGATCGTCATTCAACCCATGAAGCTGCAAGGCGCCCCCAAAAGACGCGGTGCGCTGGGTTTGTGGATGGATGACATTAAAACCCGATCCGACGGATTGGCCTGTTCGCAGTGAAATCGGGGAGGTCAAATCGATGCCGCCCGCAGGCCCCTGAACGAAAATGATGTCTCCGGTTTCTGCGCCTTCGATGCCAGCGCGCAAGGTGGTCTCGTCGCTGGCCGCAACAACCTTGACCTCTGACAGCTCGCGGCCCGTTGCGGCATCTACGCCAACCGATGTGCGTCCATAAGCACCAACGCTTGAAACGATATCAACGTCTCGTTGGATCGTATCGGTCATGCGCTGCTCAAGCGGGCTGAGTGTACCTGCCGGTTGGGCTGTTCCGTAAAGGGGCAGGCGCAGTTTGGCACCAAAGAATGTCTGGCTACCGCGTGGACTGTCGTGTTGATATTCCGCATTGATCGAGAGGCGGCTGCCAGGCGTTACAAGGTCAGCCAAAGTGTATTCAGCACGAAAGCGCGGACCGGAAATGGCGTCAACGCCGGTATCGTCAAAATGGTAGCCGCCTGCGTAAAGGCGCAGGGCATCGGTTCCGTCCTCGGTAAGACTGGTCCATGGAACTTTCACGCCTATTTCGGCATCAAATCCCTGAAGGGCGCGTTCCTGCCCCTCTGTAAACAGTATACTTGAACCGGAGAGGGCAACCGTATCGCCTGCAGCACTGCTGTATTCGGTCGTTCCAATGGGTAGATACACATTTCCGCGCAGCTCAAAGGCCTCAGTTAGGACTTCAGCTCCGAGCGTGATTTGTTGAAATTGGTGCCCATACTCTGAGTTGCGAAGATCGTAAAAACCGTAGCCGCCGATGATGAATTGATCATTGAACAGTTTTCGAACGCCTGCACCAACGTTGATTTCTTCAGAGCTATTGTTATCGAACCGGCCTCTTACGTCCCCAAACAACAGCGTTGTTTCGTTTTGGAAGAGCGGCACGAACACCGTCGTCTCGCCAATATTCCGGCTATTGCTGAATTTGCCGCCGACTTCCAGATGGGGATGCCATTTATGAGCATCGCCTGCCAGTGCCGTGCTGGCCAGCAGGCTCAGGGAGATGGCGAGGGAGGATGGTACGAGGAAATGAGCTTTTGAAAAATCTCTGAGTTGCATGGTTGGCTTTCGATTACGCATGACGTCGCCAGCGCGCCTTCCGTTGACGCGGGCGATAAAGGACGCGACCGCCTGGGATCGGGGCCTCGGGTGATCTGGGAGGGAGCTGCCTGATGCGTGGAAAAACACGTATTGGGTGGCGGTGCTGTCGCTTACCGCCAAGATTAACTTGAGTCAATAATTCATAATTATATTAAACAGTCTGGATACCCGGAAAAGCCGGTTTATTTGATGTCCAGATCAGGGCAGCGCACAAAAAACCCGGCTCCTTGCGGAACCGGGTTGAACCGTCGCAACGCGCGACTAGCCCCACGTGGTTGGGGCGGGCAGGGTGGTAGCCGTTTAAAACTCCATGTTGAGGCGCACGGAGTAGGCAAAGTCCACATTGTTCTTGCCGCTCTCTTGATAGTGCGGCGTGAACATGCGCGCCGACAGGTCCAGCGACCCCGCCTGTGTCACCGCATAGCTTAGTCCCGTTTCCAGATAGCCGCGCAAGGCGTTGCGGTCCCCGGAGAAGTCGATATCGACCGTCTCGAACCCCGGCAAGGTGGTGGTGCCTGTCAAGGTGTGGTCGTCCGACGCCAAATCCACGTCGAAACCTGTGTCAACGCGCAGGCTGATGCTGTCGGTCAGTTGGTGCGCCACCTCAACGCCCAAACCGCCGTAAAGCTCCGTCAGGTCCAGCGCGTCATAGTGGGCTGACGTATCCAGCCCCATGCTTTCGTCATAGGCCCCGCGATGGTGATGGGCCAGACCCAACGACGCGTGGGGACTGATCGTCAACCTGTCGAGGGCTTGATAGTTCAGGCGGGTGTCCAACCCCACATAAACGGAGTTGAAAGACGCATCTGCGTTGGTGGCCTGCACATTTGCATAGCCGTCGCCCCGCGAAATGGTGCCATCAAGCGCCGAATAGGCACCGGAGGCCCGCACGTCCCACGTCCAGTTTTCCCCCATGGCCGGGCGATAGCTGGCAAAGGCGGCCAGGCTGTAGCCAAGATCAGCGGAAACCGTGTCGCCAATGTCGCCCCGGCTGGATACCCCAACCGCACCGCCAAAGCCGAACCGCTCTGACAAGCGCATGCTGGCAGAAGCCATGAAGCTGTTTGACCGCGAGCCATCATCCAGAAGACCGTAGGTGCCGATGCCGATCTGCCGTTTGCCAGCTTGCGCGGGCAGGGCACCGCTGCGCGCCATCCATCTGGTCACCTCGGCCATGCGGTTGGTAGCAAGCCCCATGTCGGTGGCGACGTCCTGCATGGAAGCGGCCACGTTGTAGGTGTCCTGCAAGGAATTGCGATAGATGAACGGCCGGATGGATGCATCGAATTCCCCGGAGCTGTCGGGACCAAAACCATTGTCCGTATCCGACAAGCCCACAATTGTCTTGCCATCCTCGCTGATGCTGGTGGCATAGCTGGTGCCGCTGTTATCAGCCTTCAGCGTGCCCAGATTGGTTGCCACACCGTAGTTCCAAACAGTTGCCTTGAAGGCCCCGTCATCCGCCTGTGCGGCGCCAACAATGTGCTGTCCATCAGCGCTCACCGCCCGGGCAAGAGACTGGCCGCTCTGGTCGGCCCGCAGCGTGCCCAGATCCGTAATGCCGGTGCCATCCCAACGCACGGCGCGCAGCTCGTTGCTGTCATTGGACGCAAGGCCGACAATGACGGTGCCGTCTGAATTGACCGCCTGAGCAGAACTTTCCGCGCCAACGCCCGCGGACAGGTTGTCCAGCGCCGACATGGTGCCCGAACTCCAAACAAAAGCTTGCGATCCCGCCAAAGTGTAGGGTTGCCACTCATAAGGAAACAGCGTTGGTGCCATGGACGACAGCTGAGAGATGTCCGGCGCGCTATCGCCAACAACCGTGAGGCCATCGCTGCTGATCGCCCGGCCATAACTTGAGGCAAGCGGTGAGCCGGAGGAGAACAGGCCGCCGATATCGATCATCTGGCCCTTGTCCGCCAGATCATTGGTGGACCAGTAAACGGCCGTGTACCCTTCCCCCGCATTGAACTGCATGGACCCGGTCAGGGCCATGTCATCGGCACTCACCTGACCGATGATCAAATCTTCTGCTGAAGTGGACAGACTATCGTAAGTTGCAAGTGTCCATGTTAAGCTTTCATTCGGATCCACCCGGCTGAGACGCTTCAGCCTCCCCATAGAAAATGCCCATGAAGAGTTCCCCGTACTGCCGATGATCAGATTCTTGTTCCTGTAAGCATCCGTCAAGAAAATCTGGACCAAGAAGGGCGGCCCATCCCAAGTGGGCTCCTCTGCAAACACCCAGTCATCAATCGGATCATAATTGGGATACACCAGCAACCGGGTGCCGGATCGGTTGACCTGCGGCAACATCGGCGCATCGATCCGAACTCCGATATCAGAACGATCAAACCATGGGTGATCCACCTGTTCCATAGCGGTCGCCGGGCTCAAGACAGCCATGCTGATGGCAGTTGTCGTCAACAAAAAGTGCTTTTTAAAAAAACCTGTACTCACCTGACACCCGCAATACTAGTGTTTTTAGCCATTACTAAATAAAGGTAGTTTTAATACACGTATTTCGGGAAATAGGAAAGATTCTTCAACTTTGAAAAATTCGAATTTTCGTGAGTTCGACACCTACCATGCACCGGCCAGAAAAGCTGCCGATGTTCTCGCAACTTTTGCCGTAGACACTTGAAGCGGCACTCTTTTTTCCGAAGAAAAGGGGATCTAGTCTCACTATCTTGCAGGGAATTAAGGATCCGGCGCGGATGGGGTGCAGGACAGGGGCACATCATGCTCCTCCACTGATCGCGGGCTGGCTGACACCTGGTTCTCAGCAAGTTCACTGTCTCCAGAAGCTCATCGACTCCAGCATCGGGAGGGGCAAATGTATGACAGAACTTCACTGCGACGGGATATGAGCCAGAATAAGCGGGAAATGCTCTAGAAAGATATATCCTTCTACATGGCTTGCCAGCGCTTTACAGCAAAAACCTCAACTCCATCCGTTCGCCGCACCTATTTACCTGACGCCGGGCATCGTATTAAAACGGGCGGCGGCAAGTAACCCTTTCCTATAAATTTGCGCTTGATTTCATTTTAACTTGAGATTACCTTAAGTCACCAAATCCTATTCAAATTATTAATGGGGTATAAAACTAATTTCACTAGTATAATACAAGGTCCCTGAAATACATCGCAAACTCAGCAACTCTCCGGTTGATCTAAAGTAAAAATAAAAAAGAACTGTCGTCAAAAGACAGGAGTGAACAGTGCAGCCAGAACATCAACAAGCAAGTAAGATTTCACTTTTCGCGCTGACTGCAATGGTCATTGGCTCCATGGTAGGTGCCGGAATATTCAATCTTCCTGGGCGCTTCGGCATGGCGACAGGTCCATTTGGCGCAATCATTGCCTGGTTGATTGCAGGTACGGGTATGTACATGCTCGCACGAGTCTTCCAATTTCTAGCGGAGCGTAAACCGGAGATTGACGCCGGGGTCTTTGCCTACGCGAAAGCGGGTTTTGGGGACTACATGGGCTTCCTCTCAGCCTTTGGCTATTGGTTGGGATCATGCCTTGGGAATGTATTCTATTGGGTTTTGATCGGCTCAACGCTTGGCAAGTTTTTTCCGATGTTTGGAGAGGGCAATACACTCATCTCCATTTTGGTTTCACTCGCCGGGGTCTGGCTGTTTCATACCTTAATCCTGCGCGGTGTGGAGCAGGCCGCTGCCGTCAACTTCATTGTGACTATCGCCAAGATTGTGCCTATCCTGGTCGCCATCATTGCCATGATAATTGCCTTCAACTTTGACACTTTCCGGGAGAACTTTTGGGGTGGTGTTGGAATGCCCGAAAAACCCCTGATCTTTCAGGTGCGCGACACCATGTTGATTACCGTGTTCGTTTTTATAGGCATTGAAGGAGCAAGTGTTTATTCACGCTTTGCCAAGAAGCGCTCCGATGTTGGCACTGCGACCATTCTGGGGTTCGTTGCTGTAACCGGGTTGATGGTGGCGATCACCCTGCTGCCTTATGCGATTGAGCCGCGCGCCGAGATAGCGGCCCTTCGTCAGCCCTCACTAGCCGGGGCGCTTGAAGCAGCAGCCGGTCCATGGGGACGTTGGTTCATTTCCATTGGCGTACTCGTCTCGGTGCTGGGAGCCTACTTAGCCTGGTGTCTCATCTGCGCAGAAGTCATGTTTGCTGCAGCCAAGTCTGGAGACATGCCACGTATCTTTGCTAATGAAAACGCCAATAAGGTGCCTGCCGCAGCCTTGTGGGCAACCAACATCGTGATCTCAGCATTCATAATCTCCACCTATTGGTCAGCAGATGCCTTCAATTTCATGCTCAACATGACAAGCGTCACCACCTTGTTACCCTATCTCCTTGTGGCAGGCTTTGGCGCGTTGTTGGTAAGGGATGACGCACTATATGCAGGCACACCCAAAGCCCGCCGTTCCGATATGATCGTCAGCTGGATTGCTATCCTGTATGTGGTCTTCATGTTTATCGCCGCAGGTCTGAAATACGTGATCCTCGTAACCGTGTTGTTCGCACCTGGAACGCTTCTTTATGTTTGGTCTCGTCGCGAGAACAATGCATCTCTCTTTAACAAGCGGGAAACAATGATATTTGCCGCTATTGCCATTGGAGCCATCCTGGGCATGGCCGGGCTGATAACTGGCCGAATAACACCATAAAACAAAAAAGCAGGAGGGTCAGATGACCGCACAGGCCGCATTTGGAGTCCATTCCGAAGTTGGTAAACTGAATAAAGTAATGGTGTGTTCGCCGGGTAAGGCGCACGAACGGCTTACCCCATCCAACTGCGACAACCTTTTGTTTGATGATGTAATCTGGGTTGATGTTGCAAAAAGAGATCATCTTGATTTCCAGCAGAAACTGCGTGACCGAGGAGTCGACGTGGTGGAAATGCACGACCTGTTAACTCAAACACTTGCAATTCCGGAGGCCAAGGATTGGATCCTGAACACCCGCGTAACGGAATATGAGGTTGGCATTGGGCTTGTTGAGGATGTGCGCAGCTATTTGGAGGAGCTAAATGATCGGACTCTGGCCGAGATCCTGATCGGCGGCTTGTCGGTTGAAGAATTCCCCCAAAATCTGTCTGGGCAGTTTATGGATTTGATCCGACACAGCGGTGATTTAACTCAATACCTGATCTCCCCACTTCCAAACACACTCTACACACGAGACACAACTTGTTGGATATATGGTGGGTGTAGCGTCAATCCGCTCTACTGGCCACCACGAAAGGACGAGACGCTCCTTACTACGGCAATCTATCGTTTTCATCCAGACTTCCGTGACAAGACGAATATCTGGTGGGGAGATCCGCAAAAGAACTTCGGATTGGCTACTGTCGAAGGAGGGGATGTGATGCCTGCGGGAAACCGTACCCTCCTCATAGGAATGTCAGAACGAACGTCTCGACAAGGGATCGGGCTGCTAGCGAAATCTTTGTTCGAGCAGGATGTCGTTGATGTTGTGCTTGTGGCAGCCATGCCGAAGCTGCGTGCTGCAATGCATCTCGATACCGTGTTCACCTTCGCAGATCGCGATTGCGTCCTTTTGTATCCAGATATCGTTAACACAATTACGCCCTACTCCATTCGCCCGAAGGAAAACGGCGAACTTGATGTCAGAAGAGAAAACACAGACTGGGTGGGCGCGGTTTCAAAAGCACTCGGTGTCAAGAAAATGCGGGTCGTAGAAACTGGTGGCAATGCGTACGTTCGAGAGCGAACACAGTGGGATTCTGGCGCAAACCTCGTTTGTGTTTCACCCGGAGTCGTTTTTGCTTACGATCGCAATACCTACACGAATACGTTGCTCCGCAAACAAGGTATTGAAGTGATCACTATCTCTGGTTCCGAGCTTGGGCGCGGGCGGGGCGGCGGGCATTGCATGACCTGTCCGATCAGTCGCGACCCTGTCGATTTTTGAGCTTCGCGTCACCATGATCCAATAGCTTGGCTGTCGGTCACTTCGACAGCCAAGCCCCTATGCTGGCAAATAACAGCAGCGAAATCCGAAGATCCAAAAGAATAAGAAGAGGACGGATAAATATGTCAGATCTGATTGTAATGGACTTTGACGGCATTGAGACCGCGGACATCGTGTTGAGCAAGCTACGCGCCCTCGGCAAGGCTCATCTGATCGACCTAACCGACGCCGTCGTGGTCATCCGCCCGGAACAAGGCGATGTCCAGATTAAGCAATCGGTAAACCTTACGGCATTGGGAGCAAGTCACGGATTGAGCACAGGCGCATTGCTCGGAGGACTGGTCGGACTATTGCTTTTAAATCCTCTGGCGGGTTTCGCTGTCGGCGGAGCGGCTGGCGCGGCTGTCGGTGCACTTACAGGCCGCCTTTCTGATTTCGGTATTAATGATGACTTCATTCGAGACCTCGGCAAAACCATCAAACCCGGCACTTCTGCTCTTTTTGTCCTCGTTGCGAAGGCAACTCCCGACAAGGTTATTGCCGAAATAAAAGAGCATTCGCCCCGCATTCTGAAGACCTCCTTATCGTCATCCCAAGAAGAAAAACTTCGCACGGCACTAGAGAACGATACATAATTTACACGTCACTGGCGGGGAGAGACGCAGTTAAGTGACCTTCTTGGCGTTTTACTACTTCATTCAAAATGAAGGAAGCGCGAAAGTTAGGAGTTTGCGAGAAGTCTCCCCGCATAAACCCGGAGTTCTGTGAATGCTGCTTTGGAGTGTGCTCGAGCCTTTTCTCCACACGATAAATCTCCGGCAGTCGAGACCGTGTCAGACCTTGAAACAATTTTGGTGTTTTCGAGCAGTCATCGTATGCGTGCTTATTACCTCATTCACTCTTTCCGTGAACCCGGCACAGTCTCAACTTCCAGCTACCACTATTGAGGCTGAACGCGAGGTGCTGCCGATCCGCACCGACAGCCCAAGAGCAACCTTCGAGTCCTTTCGTTGGCTTTCCCGAATAATGGAAACAGAAATTTTGGAGTATTTAGAAAACCCAACATTCTCTGGGGCCACACGGATCGCATTGGTGTCCGACCAGCTTATCGCTTTGTTCGATTTGCAGGAGGTTTCTCCGACCTCACGCAGGGAAGTAGGCATTTTGACCGCAAGTCATGTGATGGATATTCTCGGACGTTTAACCTCGTCATCCGCTCTGGATTTCCCGAATGCTGAGGAAGTTGAAGCAAGCGGTATACAAAGCTTCAGAGTTCCAGAAACCCCAATACGGATCGTTGAGATAGCGGAAGGAGAAAGAAAAGGAGAATTTTTATTCTCCGGCCGGACAGTGCGAGATGCGCCGCGGTTTGCACGTGCAATAAGCCACCTACCACTTCAAACCCGCTTGCCGACCAACTCAATCGCCATATTCGGAAAACAACTCACCGGCCCACTTGTTCCTTCGTTTGTGGTTTCGAGTATTCCCAAACCCCTGACACTTCTTTGGCTGGACACTCCCATTTGGAAAACGCTGGTTCTGTTTATTGTTTTCGCTGTTCTAATCGTGCTGATCTTTTCTCTGAATAGCATCATATGGGCCGTTGACCCGCAAAAGCGTATGCTGGCGCTCATCCTGCAAAGTTTGCTGCCCTTGAGCCTACTATTCGCGGGCGAGATCCTACTTCCTTACTTAACCGGACAAATCAATATTTCAGGACGTTTTGCCGCGATTGTTCAAACTGCGGAGACTATCCTCGCCTATATTGGATACGCATGGCTCTTGTGGCTGGCCATCAGGATGGTATTCGAGTTGATTATTCGCTCGCCTCGCATCCCAGATGAAAGTCTGGATGCGGATATGCTGCGCTTGCTCTCTGCAACCCTCGGCATTATTGGTGTCATGACCGTGATGGCCTTCGGAGGACAAGCCATTGGCATCCCCATTTTGAGCATAATGGCGGGGCTCGGCATTGGCGGCATCGCAGTCGCCTTGGCCGTTCGTCCGACACTGGAGAACCTGATCGGTGGGGTTATCTTGTACATTGATCGCCCGGTAAAAATCGGCGACTTCTGCAGCTTCGGCGACCATACAGGAACAGTAGAACGAGTTGGCATCCGCTCCACAAAACTCAGAACATTGGATCGCACGCTCATCTCCATGCCCAATGCGCAATTTGCTGACATGCAGATCATCAACTGGGCAGAATGCGATCAAATGCTGATTGATGTTTCAATTGGCGTACGATACGAAACCACCCCGGATCAGCTGCGGTACCTCCTCGCTCAGCTGCGGAAAATGTGCCTTTCCCACCCTCGAATAGACAGAGAAACTGTACGCGTTCGCTTTTCTGGCTATGGTGACAGCTCTTTGAACATCAGCATTCGCGTTTATGCCCAAACGCGAGAGTGGAACGATTTCTTTGCCATTCGTGAAGACGTCCTACTCAGAGTTTATGATGTCGTAGGGCAAGCGGGCACAGGCTTCGCATTCCCATCACAAACCCTTTATGTTGCGCGTGATGAGGGGGTGAACACGGCTGAAAGCGAAGCAGCAGAGGCAGCTGTAGCCAGCTGGCGCAAATCCGGCAAGCTGCCATTCCCCAATCCCGCACGTGAAGAAGTAGACCAGTTGCAGGGCACGCTTGACTACCCGCCCACGGGAAGTGTGGAGGCGGGCCACCGCGAGGCTGAAACCAGCGCTAACATGGAACCCTTGTCAAACGCCGAACAGCAGTCACTGAATTCTGATCCAACAGAAGATGAGCGAAAGTAAATGTCCTTATACGAGTGGGGAAGGGGAGTTGCTGCGGTCGCTCCCAGAAGGCTCTTCGGCTAACTCACCGCGATTGAAGACGAGATCGTAAAGCACAGGCAAAACGAGAAGCGTGAGGAAAGAAGCCACTGCCAGCCCGCCCATGATGGCAAAGGCCATGGCTCCCCAGAACACAGTAAAGGCAATGGGAACGAGACCCAGAACGGTGGAGAGTGCTGTCAACAAGATGGGGCGGAGGCGGCTTGCGGCAGCCTCGATTACCGCCGCCCGCACGGGCTTTCCGGAACGACGCTCATCCTCGATCTGCTCGATAAGGATCACGGCATTCTTGGAAATCATACCCACAAGAGCAAGTACCCCAAGGATGGCCACAAAGCCAAGGGGTTGTCCGGAAAGCAATAGCGCACCTACTACGCCAATCATGCCAAGCGGTGCCATGAACAGCACCATTCCTACCAGACGAAAATCGCGAAGCTGGACCATAAGGATGGTTAGGACCAATAGGAGCATGAACGGTACGACTGCGAATACCGAGGCTTGCGACTCTGCGCTTTCCTCCACTAGCCCGCCGGTGTCTATAGTATATCCTTTGGGCAAGCCAGCCCGTAGCTCTGCGAGTTCTGGCTCGATCCGATCAACCACTGTGGCAGCCTGCAGACCGGGCTGGATATCCGCCTGCACCGTCAATGCGGCGACCCGATCCCGCCGGTGAACCAGCGGATCTGTGAGGTCGTAATCCAGCCGCGTAATCTGGGACAACGGAACCGTACGGCCACCGCCAATCGCGATTTGCAGATTGGCGAGCCGCTCAGGTGAGAGGGTTTGTCCTCCTTCAGCACGAGTGACTACAGGGATCAGGTAGATGTCATCACGGATTTGTGTGACCGGCGTTCCGGAGAGATACAGGTTTAACGCATCCGAGACCGCCGCCGCACTGATCCCAAGCCGGCGAGCTTCATCTTGGTCCAGCACGACCCGGATATCTCGTGAAGGCTCCATCCAGTTAAAGCTCAAGGACCGGACATCGCCCACACCGGCGATGATCTCTGCTACATCACGCGCAATGCTTCGTACCTCTTCAAGGTTGCTCCCCGTAACTCGATACTGGATCGGCCATCCAACTGGCGGGCCGAGCTCCAACGCATAGACACGGGAGATCGCCTCCGGAAATTCTTCGATTAGGGTTTCCTCCAACAAAGGTTGAAGGCGAAGGCGATCCTCAATGCTGTTGGTCACCACCACGAACTGGGCGAAGAATGGGTTGGGCGTCTGTACATCGAGCGGCAAATAAAACCTGATGGCACCGCGACCAATATAACTGCTCCAGTGTGAGATGCCCTCAAGTTGTTCCAGCTTGGCCTCGAACCGATCAACTGCCACTCGGGTGGTATGGATCGAAGCTCCTTGGGGCAGGGTCAAGTCCACAAGAAGCTCCACCCGGTCGGAAGGTGGAAAGAACTGACGAGGAACCAACGACAGCCCGAGCACAGACAAGACAAACAGGCCAATCGTAGCAACCACAACCAAAATTCTGGCTCGCATGGCAAGGGCCAGCAGTGCGCGATACCCTAGCATCAAGGCGCTCTCACGGGTTTTCGCATCCGGTTTGGGAGGGCGCAGAACGGCCACCCCTACGACCGGGACAAACAAGACGGCGATCAACCATGATGCAATCAAGGCGATGGCTACTACGGCAAAGATGGAAAACGTATATTCGCCCGCCGAACTCTCAGCAAAACCAATGGGAACAAACCCGGCAATTGTGACGAATGCGCCTGTGAGCATCGCAAAAGCCAGCTTGTCATAAGCATAAGACCCGGCACGAAAGGCATCATCACCCGCAGCTAAGCGCCGCGTCATGCTGTCTACCGTTGTCATGGCATCATCCACCAGAAGACCGAGTGCAATGATGAGTGCTCCAAGCGAAATGCGTTGCAGGTCAATACCAACCAGTTGCATGGTCACGAACACCGCAGCCATGGTCAATGGAATGGCCACCGCAACCACGATGCCAGCCCGCACGCCAAGCGCGATAAAGCTTATGACCAAAACAATGGCAATGGCCTGCCACAATGACTCCGTGAACTCGGCAATCGCCGTGTCCACAATCTCCGGCTGGTTTGCTACGAGAAAACTCTCGATACCGATGGGTAGGTCCCTACGAAGTTCAGTTATTCGGGCTTCGAGGTTTTCGCCCAAGGCAATCACATCACCGCCGTCCCGCATAGAAATGGCGATCCCGAGGGCGTCCTTGCCGTTAACCCGAAAGAGGGGTTGAGGTGGGTCGGCATAGCCGCGGCTGATACGGGCCACATCCCCCAGTCGCAACCGGGCGTCTCCTGCAGTCAGAACAATTTCGCGAAGATCATTTTCATCATTGAAGGCCCCAGAAACAGTGACGGTTATGGCATCCGTTCCTGTTCTCAAGGTTCCTGCTGGGGCAACCAGATTTTGCGCCCGCAAGGCATCGCGCACCGCACCAGGCGGCAACCCTAAAGCTGCGATCTCTGAGGGATCGAACTCCACGAATATGGTTTCTTCCTGGATGCCGAGGAGCTCGATCTTGGAAACATCTTCCACCCTCAGCAGTTCAGAGCGGATATGCTCGACATAATCCCGCAGTTCCCTCTGAGAAAAACCATCTGCGGTAAAGCCATAGATTACGCCGAATGTGTCGCCAAATTCATCGTTAAAGGCCGGGCCGATGACACCTTGAGGCAAGGTATGCGCCATATCTGCCACCCGGTTGCGCACATTCTGCCAGACCATTGGCACATCAGCTTTCGGGGTGCTGTCGAGCAAATGGACAAACAGCACGCTGTGACCCGGTCGGGTCTGGCTGTCTATTCGATCAAGCCCAGGCGTTTCCTGCAAAGCTCTCTCAAGCCGCTCGGTTACCTGAAGCAGGGTCTCATCGGTTGCAGCTCCAGGCCAGGCAGCCTGTACGAGCATGGTTCTGATGGTAAAAGGGGGGTCTTCATCGCGGCCAAGGTTCACAAAGGCTGTCACACCCGCCAAAATCACCAGTACCATGAAGTAGAGCGCTACCTTCTTGTTGCTCAGGGACCATGCAGACAAGTTGCCCTTCATGCTAGATCCCTCCACCAACGCGAACAGCTTGTCCGTTTCGCAAGGCTTGCGTACCCGCAGTCACGACAACTTCACCCTCAACTAGGCCAGAAATCACCATGACTTGTGACAAGTCAAATGTGCCTATTTCGACGGGACGCAGTTCCACACTTTCGGTCTCTGAATTAACGACAAATACGGCGGGTCTGCCTTCCACAGTTGTGAGCGCGGAAGCGGGCAAGGGGATCGCGGATGAACCCTGAAGCGTTACGTTGCCCGTAACTGCGGATCCCAGTCGAAATTCTTCAGGTACGGGAGCCAGCCCCACCCGCACCTGAAACGTACGAGTAATCGGATCTGCTTGAGGGGAGACCTCTCGCACACGTCCCGTTGTGGTGATGGAGGGGTCACTGACCAACGCCACGCGAATATCCGCGTTATACGGAACCGCACGGAGTACGCGTTCGGGTACATCGAATACTGCATCCCGACCTTCTTCCCTTGCAAGTTGCACTACCATTGTGCCGGCACCAACTACCTCCCCCGGTTCAGCCCCCACAGCGGTAACGACGCCGGGTGCATCCGCGTAAAGGGCAGTGAAAGCCAGGGACTCCCGTGCGTTCTCAAGCTGCGCTCGCGCGGCGTTTGCGCGGGCCTGTGCCTGGCGGTAGACCTGAAGGGCCGTGTCATAGCGTTGGCGGGTCGTGAAACCGCGTTCTAGCAACTCAGACTGCCGCGAATAGTCCACGCTCGTGCGATCTACATCGCCTTCAGCCGCAAACAGTTCGGCCTCTGCGCTGCGAACGTTATTCAGTTGCGTCACATCCTCAAGACGACCAATAAGATCGCCAGCCTCCACGCTCTCCCCTACACCAACGGATCGTGTGACGAGGCGACCACCTGTGCGAAAGCTAAGGACTGCCAGATCCTCCGCACGAATATCGCCCGTCAAGCGCAAGGTTTCACCGCTGGCCATGCTCTGGGCCAATATCACTCGAACCGGCCGCACTGGCTCGGATTGAGGGGCTACTTCGCCCTCACAAGCCGCCAAAATCAGCAGCAACAGAAATGACAATTTTTGGGTTACGCGACGAGTTTTAAGATCGAACATGAGGCCGTCCCGGGTGTCCGGAGGATCTGGGCCATCCGGCGGTTGTTATTGTTATTGCAGGGAAACGTTTCCCCTGAATGCTGGACCAATTAGCTGGTGCTTCCACGTATGCCACGGCTCTGTCACCTTGTGTCACATGCCAATCCCTAGAATGAGCCGAGAAGACTGCCCAATAGAATGACTGCAACCAGAGCCAGCATGGCGCCGAGCACAGCGACGACAACGATATCCGCATAACTCTCCTTGTGGCTGCATCCGCACACGGCAAGCATGGTGACCACAGCACCATTGTGAGGCAAACTGTCCAGCGTACCGGAGGAAATCACCGCAACACGGTGCATAATGGCCGGATCGAGGCCCGTTTGCGCAGAAATCTGCATAAAGGTGGGTCCCAGCGCGTCAAGCGCGATGGTCATGCCACCGGAGGCCGATCCCGTGAGAGCCGCGAGAATGTTTGTGGCTACGGCCAACGAGACGAGAGGCCCGCCCTCAATTCCCAACACCCATTCCTTCACCACAGAAAAGGCGGGGAGGGCTGCAACTACAGCGCCAAAGCCAACAAGGCTAGCCACGCTCATGATAGGCAGGACTGAGGCATTGCAACCCGCATCAACACTCTCGCGCAGACTTGGCAAGCGAGAGAACGAGGTTGCCAATAGCACTATGATACCTGCAAGAAGCGCCAATGCCACCGCCCAGACCCCGCCGATGGCGCCAAGGCTGGTAGAGCCCCATTCAGGAAGTGCGAGAAAGGCAAAGTCCATTCTCGGCAGCACGAACTGCGACGCAACCAAGTTGACGAGAACCACTACACCGAGAGGTAAAACCGCAAACACGATACCCGGCGTGGTATCTGCCTTTTTTCCAGCTTGCACTTCTATTGGATCAAACTCCCGCGCCGTCGTGGCAAGTTCGCGTAAGGTTACATCCTGAACGATATTTGACTTGCCTTCCTGGGTGTCTGCTGCAGTGTCGGAACCGAAGCCTTCGCCCGCTGCCTCGGCTCGACCCTGGCGCAAACGAAGCCACCAGAAACCAAAGCCAAACATGATAGCAGCCGCAATGACCCCCAAGCCCGGCGCAGCAAACGCCGTTGTCCCGAAGAACGGCATGGGGATGGCATTCTGGATGGCAGGTGTTCCAGGCAGAGCAGACATGGTGAAGGTTGATGTGCCAAGAGCGATGGCTGCAGGCAGCAGCCTGCGAGGAACATTGCTGGCACGGAACAGGGCAAGGCCCATGGGCGCAATCACGAAAAACGCCACGAACAGGCTCACGCCGCCATAGGTGACAAGCGCACCAGCCAGAATAACCGCAAGTACGGCACGTTCCGGCCCGAGTTTGTACGTCATGTAATCGGCAATGGCATTGACTGAACCGCTGTCGTCCATGAGTTTGCCAAAAAGGGCACCAAGCAGAAAGAGGGGAAAGAACTGCGCGACAAACCCGGCCGCTGCGCCCATGAAAGTCTGTGTCCAGTGAGCGAGTAAAGGCTCGGCTGAGAATGCTGCAGCGATAAGTGCAGCGAGAGGGGCAAGCAGCAAGATGGACCAACCACGATAGGCAAGCGCCATCAACAGGACTAATCCAACAAGGATGCCCAGAAGTCCCATTTTACACTCCTTCCAGCAACGCGTCGAAATCAAACGAAGACCGGACGCCCACATCTTTGCCGTGATCACGCGCAAAATTGTCGGCAGCACGCTGGCCTTCTTGCTTGAGCATTTTCAGGAAGGCCCATTCGGCATTCAGCTTGGAGGAAGCGCTCAGCTCCACCATCGCCTCGCTCGAAATCCGGTGAAGGCGCATTTCACCCCATAAGCGGCCTTCGGAATTGCCCGGGTCTGCCACTTTGCGCATCAGGGCAACCATCTTCAGTTCCTTCAAAAGCGTGGCATTAAAGGACACTTCATTCACTCTATTGAGAATATCTCGGGCAGTTATGGGCACGTCTGGGCGGTTGACCGGGTTGATTTGCACCAAAAACGTGTCGAAGGACTCGCATTCTCGCACCAAAGGAGCAATCGTCGGATTGCCGGAATATCCACCGTCCCAATAGGCCTCCCCGTCTATGACAACTGGTTGATACAAGGTAGGCAAGCATGCCGACGCCAGCAGTACATCTGGCGTCACTTCATCACGGCGGAACACCCTTCCTCGCCCCGTGCGCACGTTTGTCGCCGTGATGAATAACTTGATGGGGCCCTCGGCGAGCACCCGGAAATCAATCGTTTCTTCGAGGATCCGGCGCAATGGGTTTGTCTCGGACGCAAACGGGCCAAAAGCATAGGGTGAAACGAACCGCGCCATTGTGTCTGCCATGATGTATGCCGGCGAGTAGTCCAAGGTCCAGTTGCCCATCATCCAGTCCAATGGCGTACGCTGAAACGGACTGAACCGGGCTGCCTGCGACACACTCCGCCAAAAGGTTTCCAAAGCCTTCCTGGCCCCTTCTGGCCCGCCCTCTGTCATGCCATAGGCAAACACCGCTGCATTCATGGCGCCTGCTGAAGTTCCGGATATGGCCTCCACTTTCAACCAGGGGTAATCCAGCAGCCGGTCGAGCACTCCCCAAGCGAAAGCTCCATGTGAGCCTCCCCCTTGTAGGGCAAGATCTACAAGCAACGGCTCACGTTCGCTTTGGTCTGTGTTGCCTTCTTCGCTCATCTGCGGGATCCATCTTGATTGCATTAACCTAGCGTCGTCAGCCTATTGCTAGGCTAAAAGTGTCACTATTCCGTTTGACTGGAAGATTTCAGGGAGCCTTGAGATCGGTTGAGGTACCATGCCATGCCCATCCCAAAAGCCGACAAAACTGATAATATCCCAAAGGTAGGTTGCGTACCCCATTCACTTGCCAACCACCCAGCCAGCGAGTAGGCGACCACTAACACGGCATTTTGAATGGCAAGGCCCGCACCATAGACCTGCATCAGGCTAACATCTTGCGCCGCCCGCCTGATAACGCTGGCGGCGAGAGTCTGTATCAAGGCAACACCAACCCCAATCGCGAACCAGAGCACCAACAAGCTGTAATAGGCCTCGTGAAAGGGCCCTCCAAAGAGCCCTGCCACAATCAACACCGCGCCTGCGTTCATGATGTGGCGCTCCGTAGCAAGTGAACCAAGCCAAATGCCCGCTGTGGCGCCAACAACCACACCAGCTCCAAATGCACCAAAAGCAAATGCAATGTCGGCGCCTTGACGACTTTCATCAAGGCCGACCAACACCGGCGTGGTCGTCATAACCATTGCGATCCCCAATGCGATTGGAACCATGAGCCAAGGTAGCGGCCTGAGATTAGCCTCCCTGTAAAAGAGCTTCAGTCCCGCAAAGCTTCGCTGCGCATCAGATCTGGTAGTCTTGACCGCGATTGCAGGAAGTTGAGCTGTGAGAATACGCAACGCGGAGAGTAAGAAGGCTAAGGCGGTTGCCGCCAAAAACAGTGTCATGGGAAAGATGAACAGCAGCACACCCGCCATAAGAGGACTAATGAGGCTTTCTAGTTCATCAAGAATGCGGCTCTTCGAGATCGCCCGAGAAAAAGTCGCTTTGTCGGGTAGCATATAGGCGACATACTCAAGATAAATCACTTTAAATGAAGCTGTTGCCGCAAGAAATATACCCACCGCCAAGAGGAAACCGGCTTTTGTTTCAACGAAAATCAAAGATAAAACGGCAAGGGCACGTACCAAATCAAGCACGACCAACAAACGTCCACGCTTCAGTTGAACGACAACCAAAGACAAGACAAGCGGGGCAACAACAAAAGTCAGTGACTTGAGCGATAGCGCAGTCCCAAGCATCGCGCTTGAATCCTCACCCGCCAACTCAATGGCAACAACCGACAACTCAACCGTCGCCAATCCCGTAGCTAAAACCGTGAGCACTTTGGATTGAAAAAGCCTCACATATTGGGGGTTGCTGGGCATGGAGACTAAGCCCTCCAAAAGAGCTGGAGACGATCTCCAGAGCGCTTACACTGCACCGCACAATGCCCTTACGTCAACTATTTCGTTTTGCAAGATATGCTAAGCAAGGCCCACGCCATCTTTTCGATGAACCGTCAGTATCCAGATAGCAAACTGAGTTGCTGAATCCTGCTGATGCTAGATGGGCACGCGCAGGATAGCAGCCATGGGCGAAGACCCAGGCAAGTCCTCCTGACGAACACTGTACACCCTGCCACCCCGTTCCAACGTCCTGCAGGCAATTTCCGATAGGATATCATATGTTTCAGGCCCGGCGGCATCGGCCAGAACCACATCACCGGTGTCTTTATCGACGGTACCATGCAGTGTTGCATCCATATCGACCATCAGCATCTCGACCGCACCGAAGGTTGCTTTGCGGGAAATCTCGCTGACGCTGTCAGTTGCGCGGCGCGATCCGGCCCGAGCCGCGTAAGTCGCATGGAGCTCGCGCAGATAATCTTCATGAGAGGCATCAACCAAAGCCCGAGCAGCGGCTGTTATTTCATGGTTCGGGCTTTCTTCTGCGACCCCACTGGGTTGGTTGGGCAGTATATGGTGATAGCTGCAAATCTTCAAAAATATTGAGCGCAGCGGTTCATTTGCCACAAGAACAAGTGGTTCTTCACTGCCCGCCAGAAAGGGGCGCAACGCCGCATCCACCGCACGGGCATAAGCAACCAAATGCACCTTTTGGCCTTCACTGCCATGCAAGCGCCCTTTGGGTGAGCGCCCTAGAATACTGGCTTTTCGAGCCACACTGGCCGCATCCTCTGGCATGCGAGGAACATGGACTTCGCCAGCAGGAGTATCACCAGTCATTTCAATCACTCGCACGGCATTTTGCCCCAAAACCAAAACGATTGCGTGATGAGGGAACGTCAGGGCTCGCATGAGCGGTGTCAGGTGAAACCGGTCCGATACCTCAAACCCATCCACAAGGTGGTTTGGCAACCGAAAAGTTCTCACTTTTTTCGGCGTTGCAAACACAGCAAGGCTTTCTGCTTGATGGGCCCAGAACTCATCATCCTCAACGACATCTGCCAGATTTGCTTCTAAGTCAGCATACTCGGCCTTTGACAACTGGCCCCTATCTACCTGCTGCATGGCATCATGAGCAAGGTTTGACAGGCGCACCCGATCCTGTTGGGCCTTCTGGGTGAGGGGCGTGGTGCGCAAGAATAGGCTGATGCTCGCCGGATGACGATTATGAGCCAAGCTCTTGATATCGGCGATACTGGGTATGTCGTTGTACTGCATTAGGCCTCTCCGGCTTCTTGTGTTGTTTTAGGTAAATGCAAACACTTTATGACAATAAACAGGCATAACCGAAAAATTAAAGATCAATAAAAGCGACAATTTTCCAAATAATCTAATAGCTTTAATCGGCAAAAAGTTCTTTATCAACCTCTCGGAACTACTAATTAAAATCAATTGACCTGACACCTACAGAAGCAGGCTACCAATTAACAAAGAAAAAACAGCAATACCGATAAAAACAATGACCAATGGCAGGATAAACCGGATATATTGATCATATCCAACCTTCGCCAATGCCAATCCTGCCATGAGGATAGCATTTGTTGGCAATATAAGGCTCATCACTCCTCCCGCGGTGGACCACGCAGTGAGGACAAGAGATCTTTCGATGCCAGCGAAATCAGCAAGTGGGGCCAAGACTGGGATCACCAACGCAGTGCCCGCAGAGCCGCCTCCAACAAGAAATGCGAGGGGCATAGACACTAAGAAAATGACGAGGGTAAACACACTTGAAGATGCTCCTGCAGTCAGCCCCTCCATGGTATGCAGGACGGTATCAATTGTTTTCGTGTTTGTCATAAGGACTGATATTCCCCGTGCGACCACTATTAGGAACGCAGGGCCGACGAAGCTACCAACACCTCTTAGAAACGCACGAGCCGTTTCAGCTTGCCCCAGTCGTCCGACAGCACCAACCACGATTGCCATGACACAAAAAAGAGCTGTCAGTTCTGGTAGCCACCAACCCAGTTCCCATGCGAACGGGCTGTTAATGCTTTCATGCTCATAGGCGTCTATCTTGGCATTACCCAAAATAGCCCCCCAGGGAACAATGGAGAATGTCATGAGACTGAATGTTCCTGCCACGAGGGAAACAATTATCTTGTCTGTTCCCGATAGCTTGGGCGGAGGGAGCGCGTCTGCTTCCGCCAAGGCTTTATCTTCCTCGCTGATGCCAGAGATTGAGGTTTGAGGATTGTTTTTTACTCTCTTGGCATACCTTAAAACATAAAGGATCAAGACGGCCATTACACAACAAAACATGACCAACCGAAGAGGCAAACCGTCCACCAACGTTATTCCCGCTTTATCTGATCCGATGCCAATCACAAATGGATTGATTGTTGACGCCAATCGTCCAGCGAAGGGTGCAACAGTGACCACAGCCACAGTTGTCATACGATCGTATCCAAGGGCGATAATGAGCGGGATCATAAGAGCGTACAGGCCGAGAGATTCGTCACTCCAAAACATGACCGATCCCAAAACCCCAAATAGCAAACACAGAACAACGATCAGCCATTCCCCTTGCGATCGAAACGACCATGCAAGATGGTGAATGCCGCGATCCAAAGCGCCGGTAGCAAAGACAACAGTCATGAAGCCACCAATTGCGAGCACATAAAAGAAAACGGGCGCGGACCCAAACAACGGGCCAATATTAAACGGAGCAACTTGCCCCGTTTCTGGATCAACCGCCCCGTAGAGACCGTTTACGGGCGCGAGTGGCAACTCACCAAGGTGTTCTGGAAAGCTGAGTGGCTTGGGAACAGTACGAAAGCTTCCGGGTATTGGTGATCCAGTCTCATCAAGGATATATGCCCCTGAGGGGATAAAAAACGTTGCGATCCACACAACGCACAGCACTGAAACAAGGATTGTAAGCGGGGGCGGGAACTCTCGCATCCACCCATTTAAAAACCCGTTTCTTTTCAATGGTTTTGGGGAATTTGACTGATGCATATCAATTCCTTTGAAGCTTCTTTTCGGACAACGAGCGGCCGCGTCCTACATCTGCCGGAACCACACCACAATATGCCGCAATCTAATCATCGTTGGCGCAACAAGAGTTACGCTAGTAGACTTGGTTTTTATAAACTAATCATGCAGTCAGTTGCACCTACCCTATGTAAACCCATAGGATCTTTATACTTCTAAGATTAATTGGTAGTTTTCACAAAACTACAAACAAAAAATTAGCCTATTCCTGCCTTGACAGGATCGATCGTAGAATTCACGGAAATCCTAATAGTTGAAAACTGCAAATTATTTGTTTTTGCGATGCCTTCCTTTGGTGAATAGTTCGAAATCATAACTAAGTTGGTGGATCTTGGTATATGACAAGCTCAATGCAGAATAGTGCAGCGCTGCCCATCAACGTTCCATAATATGGATTATGGGGCAATTTCGTGTTGCAGGGTGTGCACGCAAAGTCAAAATGTCCCACACCTGCAAAGTAGACGTATCGCACCTCCCTGCCCAGCAAGCAGGATTGGAGTGTGCCAATGGGCGCTGGCAGGTTTGAACCTCAAGCCCCAGTCGCCGTGAAGTGCTAACACTTTACATATCCTGCCACACCCCCCTTTGCAAAAGCTTGCAAGGGTCTGCAAAAGTTTGCAAAAGTCTGCAAAAGTCTGCAAAAGTCTGCAAGAGGCCGATGAAGTTCCTCGCACCTTCCAGGACAGTGCGAAACAACTGCTCCGAATGAACAAAATCACCTCTATTGAACTTCGCTAAATGGGAACCAAGGAGTGTCGCAAGACGTGTGTGCGCGCTTTGTGAAGGCTGAGAATGCCTCAACAAAATTAGCGCGCCCAACTTCGGCCGTGGCACTCAAACTGGCCAGAAATACAAAGCCATCAATGACATTTTGCTGAACCTTGCCGAGGCACTGGAGACCGACCTGTGGACCCTTGATGTTCTTTGGTGGAGTGTTCTAGACGACGGGTTAGATCTCGATGAACCGCCTGTCACCGAGGAAGCAGCAATCGAGCGCAGGGGCTTTTCGCTGGAAAAGCAACTTCAGATTTTCCTGTTGGACAACTGGGCTCGAACCCAGATTGGCCAAGAGTGGGACCTTCTGGAAACGCCTGAAAACCCCGAGGCAGGCAGCCAGTACCACTGTCCTGCGGGCAGAATTGACTTCTTGGCCAAGCACAAAACAGATCCGCGCTGGCTGGTTATCGAGTTGAAAAAAGGCCAAACCTCCGATGAAGCAGTGGGTCAAGCCCTGCGCTACATGGGCTGGGTGAAGTCCGATCTGGCACAAGGCGAGGAGGTTGAGGGTCTCATCATCGCGCTCGCGGGTGACAAGAAGCTGGAATATGCCGCCAGTATGGTGCCGCAGCTTTCCTTCATGCGGTACGAGGTCAACTTCTCGCTCCGTAGCCCATCCGAGAGCAGCGTCCAGGCAGCAGCGTGAACGGCACGCGCCGCCGGGTTGGCAACACGGCTGAGGTCGGCACACAAAGGGGGGGGCGCCCGCCTGCCCCTCAGCTGGTTGTTCCGCATAAAAAACTCGTGCTAGGGTTCTTCAAGCGGCGAGACAGAAGAAGATTTCGTCTCTGTCTGGCAACCGCGATGGGACGTCGAATCTCCATCCGCGCGCCGCTGCGCCCGCCTGCGCCACCGCCACCAAACTGGCCCCTTGAGCGCCGCAGCCGCGAATAGACATCATGCAAGCTTCAGCGCTCAGCCGCCAGCCGCCGCCGCCGCCGCCGCCGCCGCCGCAAAGTGATATCACTTTGTCTATCTTGCCAGTCCTCGATGTGAGACCATATGAGAATATGTGAGACACAGAGAAGTCTCGGCCCGCTTTGCGCCAAAAAATATGAGAAAATAGGAGACGATGTGAGAAAGTGCGATCCGCAAAATAATGCGTTTCAGTTCCCTTAATCAAACATCAATACTGCCCGCCAAATCGGGGAAAGTCTCTCTCAGCCGCCTACCCGGCGGCGAACAGTTATCGATAGCGACAAAAACCATCTGAATTTCTCTCAGCCGCCTACCCGGCGGCGAACCCCTAGCCAAACGCGGCTGGATTGATGCGGACTCTCTCAGCCGCCTACCCGGCGGCGAACGTTTTTCAGAGCCCTGATCCGGTAAAGCTTATTCTCTCAGCCGCCTACCCGGCGGCGAACTTGTAGGCGGCGAAGGCGCTGGTTGCATGAAGTCTCTCAGCCGCCTACCCGGCGGCGAACTGTTGACGGGTCAACTTTCGTTACTTCTGTGCTCTCTCAGCCGCCTACCCGGCGGCGAACCGGGTTCCTCTCTCTGGTTGTCCATCGTAATGTCTCTCAGCCGCCTACCCGGCGGCGAACGCCACTCCAGGCGAACCGAGCGCCCCAGATTGTCTCTCAGCCGCCTACCCGGCGGCGAACTTTGGTCAATTCGTCTTTGCTTGCCTGCCAGATCTCTCAGCCGCCTACCCGGCGGCGAACTTATTCCAAGAACTGTTGTCTCTAACTGCACTTCTCTCAGCCGCCTACCCGGCGGCGAACGCGTATCGGCTGAGGCGTGATCTCATCACGGTTCTCTCAGCCGCCTACCCGGCGGCGAACGCTTGTGCGACTGCTGAAATGGAGGGCTGCTTTCTCTCAGCCGCCTACCCGGCGGCGAACAACGCGGGTTGAATGGGTCGCTTGGGCTATTTTCTCTCAGCCGCCTACCCGGCGGCGAACAGTTCCTCGAGCGCGGAAACCTTCGCAATATCAATGACCTGAAACGCGAGGCCTTGTCAAAGGATCTTTTTTGCCCCCCTCCGCAACCCATTGATAGGACTGAACAATTTTTTGACCTCAAAAATTATCCTTTTCACAACAAGACAAGATGGTCGACGATTTGCCTGATTTGATCTCGCATGCCGTAAAAAGCCGTGAAGAGAGGTTCTGATGGCGGTCACCATCCCCGGAACAGGTTTGGCGAAGCAGGTTTTAAGGTCCACGGCGCTGATAATTCCGGCCAGGCGAAGTTCAAATCCAGCGAAGTCGCTTTGCGCGCCACCGGGCCCGCTCTGTCGGTGCCGTCGGGCGCAACGCTCCAAACCAACGCGTGGGCTGCCCCAGATCACGCGCGCGCCAGATCCGCTTCCTCGTGCTCGAAGGCAGTCTCCATCTCCCTGATCTCCCTTTCTGGCGCGCCCAAGGCACGGGCAACATCGCGCCAAGCCTTAGTCGCCTCAGCCACCTCTGCAATGATGCGATCGGCATCCCCGCGTTCCAGAAGGTAGGCTTCATGTTGCGCGCGGTGCAGGGTGATGCTGGCATCCGGATTGTCATCGTCCACATAGCTTTTGAGCACACGCGGCTGGTTCGGCACCGGGTTGATGTCATAGGCCGGAGAGAGGTGCCAGCCGCCCTGCCCCCGCAGAAATCCGTGGTTGCGCATGTGGTCATCAAGGTTCGTCACGAGAATGGAAAAGGCGACCCGCCGATAGAGTTCCTCTCGGTCCTGGTCGGGCGTGACGCTTTCTGAGGTGATGATGTCCGCCAGGTCCAAATAGCTGTAGCTTTCACCATCCTTGCCGCCCAGCATCGCCATGGCTGAGAGGAACGGGATCCGGCCGTCATCGTTCCGGTCAAACCGATGGGACAAGAACACCGGCTTGTTGCCCGCCATCTCAAGCGTGTGATCCGAAACCGCAATGCCTGCGCGCCTTGCGAGCGCCAATGCAATGGCTTCCCAGCGTTCCACACAATAGGTGTCCGTCTCTTTCGGGAACTTCGCAACAGAAAGGCGGCCGTGTTGGTCTAAGATGCTGGCCTTTGGCCGAGCACCGCCCAGAGAACTTCCCGGTGCAAACAGCATTTGAAGATCCTCAGCCGTCTCGTCCCCGCGCAGAACCCGTTGCGAGGCATCCAGCAAATCCCCCAGGCTCACGAGCGCAGGCACACCAATGCCCTTGGGCGCTTGAAACGCGCCATCAACCTTGAAGCGCAGCGCCCCCAAACGGGTCTCGTCATTCACGCCAAGCAGGTAGTCTGTTTCCTGCAGCGTTGTCGGGCGTCGCCCCTCGGCCTCCGCCATGCGCCCCTCGAAACGCCGCATCACCGTTCTGCCCCAGGTATCAGGGGCAGAATCCCCAAGCGGTGCAAGCATGTCCTGCCCCGCCTCAGGCACGAACTGGCCTTTCCCAAGAGGCATGCCGGGCGAAAGTCCAAAGGCATTTTCGTCGGCAAGCCAATCCTCATGATAGGTAAAGGACACCCGCTCTCGGCCGCGCCCCGCTGTGCGGTGGAGCGTGCCAACCCGTTTCAGCCCCTTCCAGTCGATCCAGACTTCAACCATTTTTCAGCCTCGCACGCTGCGGAAGGTCATCTAGGGCCATCTGCTCGCCAACCGGGTCATCGAGATCCCCCCAGCCCTTCAAAAGACCAAGCGCCTGCAGAACGGCCACATAAGTGCCGATCTTAACGGCGGGGTTCCCGCTTTCGATCTTGGCGATGGTCTGCCGCGTTGTTCCCGCGCGCTGCGCAACAATCTCGGCGGTCAGTTTGCGGCGCAGCCGCGCAACGCGAATGTTTTCTCCAAGCGTCACAAGCTCCTTACGCGCCGCCCTGGGCATTTTGATCGCAACAGCCATAATGACACCTCCACGCAACACAAAGCCCCATAATGTTACATTGAGAAACCATTATTTTCAATGCTTGCCCATGCGGACGACACCCCAACGCCCGCAATCATGTTTTTATGTTATCTCAACATAACATTAAGCTGGTTAATGTTGCCGTGAAGAAACGTAAATTGGGCGCGACACCGGCTGAGTGCAGAAATGCCTTTGCTCAAACGCCAGAGCTGATCATATCTCGGATTTTCACGGCTTTTTCGAAGTGATCAAGCTCATGCGTTTTTATCCACCATTCCGCCGCTTCCATGAGAAGGTCCGGATCATCATTCCGATTGGCAAAAAATGCATAGAATGAAAGGCCAACCGCTTCGCCCTTCTTGGCAATTTTCTCGTTGCAGATGGCAACGGCTTTGTCTCTCAATGTTTGTCTCATGGTGATTTCTGCTTTTTATCTCGAGCTGCAATCATGAGAACATATAGTGAACTTGCAAGTGCCGCAATGCTAGTTCTACGATGGCAATGGGCTCTTTTGACACATGAAACTTCATGGGTTTTCCGTCGTCATCTGCCGCCTGCATTCGCCAGTGAGAATGACATGTGCCCAGCCGAGGGGTGAGATTTGGGACAGGAGATAATCCGGCGCGTCCAACCCGGCCTGTTTGCGCTTTGCGACGGCGAGGCCGAGCTGCCGGTCGTGGGCCCGAAAGCCGCCCAAAAGAACACTCGCCTGCCCTGACCTGAACCAAGGACCTACCAAGTCCAAGCGGGATCGGACGGTTTAAGCTGAAAACCATAGGTCCCATTTGCGTGTATCACACACTCGGCATAGGGCCGACGCCTATCGCCACCATGCCCCTAACGCGCCGGGGATGGACGCCGTATGGCCGAGACTACAGGCTCGGTTCACGACAGCCCGCTCCCATTAATGGGGTGAACCTAAAACTCAAGAAGACCTTATTTCGGGCAGTATTTGGATTTGAAATCGCATTGCAATCAAAATTAGAATATTTGAGTATTTTCCGTCATCTAATTGCAGTCGCCAACTTTAAATAGATGGGCGCAATTGAAAAGCGCGACCTGACACCGAAGCAGACGGTATTGCTCCATTATTTCCGTTCTAATGCCTGGGCAAACAAACTTCGTGAAAACGGCAAAAAGCAAAGCTGGAATTGGGTTCGGGATTCGACACCGCGCATTTTTCCGACAAGGATGTCGCGCTCTACAACACACTAGACTATCCGTCCTATGCCCTGGCTGTTGAGAAGGCCCGACTTGCCTACCGAATGGAATATTCGCTGTTCGACAAGATCGCTTAGAAGGCTGTCCCGGCTATCACATCTCGCAAAATGAATTCGAGGTTAAAACCCTACGCGTTCTCAAACTGGCTCGCTCGGCGTTGATCTATCTGTCTCTAGCCGTTTATCGAGAGGAGCAGATGCGGCATACAGACGAACAAGGCCCCTTCCACCTTTTTTAGGGCTACTGGAGGCCTTGATTGTCGGTCATGGTCTGGCTCAAGCAGGCTCTGCAACCTTCAAGCGCTCATTGCGCAAAGCGTTGCCATTGGCGTCGAAAAAGTGCAGCAGGTTTTCATCAAACCGCAGTCCAATGCGCTCGCCCACCTTGGCAACCTTGAGACCGGACAGGCGCACCAACAATGTGCCAAGCTCCCCCGCATCCACGTAGAGGAACTGGTCCGCGCCCAGATACTCCACCACATCGATTGTGCCCGTCACGTGCCCCTCACCGACCGCACACACGTCAATATGCTCGGGCCGAATGCCAAGCTTCACCGGCGTTCCCTTGGCAGGGTCAACCGGATAGGCCCCACACCCCTGTCCCGGCAGTACGAACGTGCCGTCCTCGTAGCCCACTGGCATCACGTTCATTTTCGGCGATCCAATGAACTGGGCAACAAACAGGTTTTGCGGGCGTTCATAAAGCTCCCGAGAGGACCCCACCTGCTCGATGCGGCCCGCCTGCAACACCACAATCTTGTCGGCAAGCGTCATCGCCTCCACCTGATCATGTGTCACGTAGATCATGGTGGCATCCAGTTGCTCGTGCAGTTTGGCGATTTCAAAACGCATCTCCACGCGCAACGCGGCGTCCAGATTGGACAGCGGCTCATCAAAGAGAAACGCGCTGGGTTCTCGAACGATGGACCGACCAATGGCCACCCGCTGACGCTGGCCGCCGGACAGCGCCTTGGGTCGTCGGTCGAGATACTCTTCCAGTTTCAAAATGGCCGCCGCATCATTGACCTTGTTGTCAATTTCGGCCTTTGGCACGCCGGCCGTCTTCAGCGGGAAACCCATGTTCTCGCGCACCGTCATGTGCGGGTAAAGCGCATAGCTTTGAAACACCATAGCCAGCCCGCGGCCCGAGGGAGGCAGCGGCGTCACGTCCTTGCCGTCGATAAAGATGGAGCCTCGACTGGTTTCCTCCAGACCGGCAATCAAGCGCAGCAAGGTGGACTTACCGCAGCCCGACGGCCCAACAAAAATCACCAGTTCGCCGTCCTCGATCTCCAGATCAACCCCCTTGATCACCTGAAGATCGCCAAACCATTTTTCCACGTTGTTGAGGCGGATGGTACCCATGGTGCGTTCTCCTTACGCGGCTTGTTGGTGGCGGCTGGGAGACGCCCAGTTCAGCCAGATGGCAGAAGTCCAGGAAAAGGAGTTTCCGCCCGCCCCCTGCCCGGAAATCGGGTCGAAGTACTCGGCAAAGCCGCTCTTTTCAATCAGGGCAACCGTGTCCTTGCGAATGCGCTCTGCCCGCTCGGTCTCGCCAATCTCGGCAAAGCCGGTGGCGATCATGTAGTTCAAGATGCCCCAGACCGGTCCGCGCCAGTACCTCATGCTTTCAAAAGCCGGATGGTCCGGATCGTAGCTTGGTACGCCGTAGGTTACCTTGGACATGATGCGATCAAAGTGCGCCAGCGTCGGCTCCAGATACTTGGCCGTGGTAATGCCAGCATAAGGAGCCAGGAACGAGGCGCTGGAAACACCCTCACCGTGAGCCCCGCTGCGCAGATCCAGCGTGGTAAAGGCACCCAGATCAGGATTCCAGAGCAGATCGATGCCCTGTTCCGCGCGGGCAATCCACTCTTCAATTTCAGGCAGTGCCGCGGTTTCCGCCAGTGCGTGGGCGAGCGCCAGAAGGTCCCGATCCGCACGCAACTGAATGAACGTCACACCTGGATCAGCCACATAAAACGGCGCGTCTCGCGCAATCTTTTCCGCATCCCAGTTGCACTCCCGGCCAAACTGAAGGATCGCCAAATAGCGGTCATAGTCCGTCTTGCGCGGCCGCATGTCCGCATTAACGAACGAGGTATCCTTGCGCACGTAGTCGCCAACACCGCTGGTGTCCACGCGGGCCGCCGGGCCATCCCAGTCCGGCAGGTTGTCTCGGCCGGACTCCCAAGGGTGCATCACGGCGATCACGCCCCGGCCATCAAAATCACGCGCGGTGTGATACCAGCGGTGCCACGCAAGCAGCTTGGGAAACACGACGCGCAGGCGCTCCACGGAAGTGGCGGATTGATCCTTTTCGAAAAGGAGACGCACCGTGCTGGCGGCCACAGGCGGCTGCGAATGCCCGGAAGACGGCAGTGCCCGGTTCTGCGTACCCCAAACGCTTGGCCCAGGGAAATAGGTCGGGTCGTCCTTGCGAAACAGAATGTGTGGCACCATGCCGTCATCCCACTGGCCTTGCAGCAGTGTTTCGATCTCCTGCCAGCCCCGGTTGACGTCAAAGGTGGCAAACCCTTGCGCCACAAAGGCACTGTCCCAGTTCCACTGATAGGGATAAAGCCCCTTGGTTGGAATGGTGTAGCCACCCAGATCGTTGGCCTGCAGGATGTCGATGGCGATTTTGTCCAGATCAGCAGACATGCTGTATCTCCATATTACATGTGGGGCACAACGGTCTCAGCCTTTCACGCTGCCAGCCGTAAGCCCTTGAACCAAGAAGCGTTCGAACCAAAGAAAGATGAAGAGAACCGGCACAGTGGCGATCACCGCGCCCGCCATCAGGTGTTGTCGGGGAACCTCGGAGGAGTTCAGGGCCACAACCCCGCGCGACAGGGTGAAGATCTCCGGGTCGTCCAGAAACATGAAGGCGAACAAAAACTCGTTCCAAGCGATCATGAACACGTACAGTGAGACCGACGCCAGCGCGGGCAAGGACAGCGGCAGCGTAATCTTCAAGATCACGCCAATGCGGGACAGCCCATCCATCAGCCCCGCTTCCTCAAGCTCGGCGGGAAGACCCTTGAAGTAGCCCTGCAGCATGTAAAGCGCTACCGGAATGGTTGTCGCCGGATAGACGATCAACAGCCCCACTAGAGAATTGCGCAGGCCGAGCTGAGAGAACACGGCATACAGCGGGATCACCAACACGATGGCGGGCACCATGTAAATCAACAGTACAGAGCGGGAAAACCAGTCGCGCCCCGGAAACTTCAGCCGCGATACCGCATAGGCTCCTGGCACGGAAAACAGTAGCGTCAGGCATACCGTCGCCACAGACACGATGGCGGAGGTCAAAAGGTAGTCACCAAAATTGAACAGAGTAAACAGCTCGATGTAGGAGCGAAACAGCCCATAAAAACCGCCGGCAAAATCGATGGAAAGATCCAGCGGGTTGGCGAGCAACGATTGCTGGCTCTTCAAGCTGGTCATCACCATCACGTAAAACGGCAGGGCCACCATAATGGTGAACACCACAAAGCCGATGCCTTTGGCCACTCGCAGATACAGCATTTCGCGTTCGTAGCGGGTCAACTCACCCCTTGGCAGGCCATAGGTGGTGGCCCGGCAGCTCCAGACCACCGCCACCACAAACGCGGCAATGCCGCCAAGCTGCCATAGGGTCGAAACCTCCAGCGACAGCGTGAAGGGATGAGCGAAGGTCAACAGGATCAAAGTGAACAAACACACCAGCGGCGCGGCCGCCCTTTGGCCAAGAGACAGGTTTGGGGTTTGGAACCAGTAGGCAACCAGCCCGGTCAAGCCCCCCACAATGGCGGCCATGCTGACCTGAGGACTGGCCACATTACCGGTAATCAAAGTGAGCGTAACGCCAATAACCAACATGGCGATGGCACCCCAGATGGCCCCTGCAATAGCGGAAAGCGTAAAGCCGTTCAGCAGCCTCATAGTCCTTCCTCCTTGGCCGAAAACTTGATGAAAAGCGTTGCAAAGGTGACAAGGACAACAAACACCACTACGGCCACCGCCGCCCCAGCACCCAGATTGGATAGGGCAAAGCCCTGCTCATACACATCCACGGTCAGTGTGCGGGTTCCGGCATTGCCGCCGGTCAGCAGAAAGATGTCGTCGAACTTGTTGAAGGTCCAAATGAAACGCAGCAGGAACAGCACCGAGAGGATGCCCAGAAGCTGGGGCAGCGAAATCCACCAGAACTGCTGAAGCGGCGTGGCCCCGTCCATTTCGGCGGCCTCGTACATATCCGTGGAGATGGACTGCATCCGCGCCAGAATGAACAGGAATGACAGCGGGAAATAGCGCCACGCTTCAAACGCGATCACCGTGGACAGCGCCAGCGGAAACTCCAGCGGCAGGCCGAACAGCGAAAACTCGATGGCGCGCTGACCGAAAAAGTTGATCGGCTCAGAAACCACGCCCATCTTGGTCAAAAGGGCATTGACGGTGCCGGAGAACGGATCAAGCAGCACCAACCAGGTAAACGCCACGGCGATCACCGGCGACACATAGGGAAACAGGAATAGCCCGCGCAAGAACCCGCGACCCTTGAAGGACGTGTTGAGCAACTGTGCGGCAAACAGGCCAAGCACCAGCGCCCCGGCCGTGCCAAACACGGTGTAGTAGAACGAAACCCGCAACACGCTCCAGAACTCGTCAGCATCAAAAATGCGCCTGAAGTTGTCCAACGTGAAATCGAGGTTAGTCAGCACATTGTCCGCTTCCCCTGTGTAAACAAGTTCTGTGTCCTTGATCTGGCTGCGGTACTCGGCAAAGGCGGCACCAGCCACGCCCTCAATATCCAGCCGTTCGCGCCATTTGCCGGGAATATCGCCCAGTGTGCAGCTCAAGCGCGTGCCATCTACCGAGCAGGCCTCAGGCCAGGCGGTGGGCTTGAAATCAGAGGGCAATGTGTCGGTAAATGACACCTCGAAAATGGAATAGTCCTGTGACGAATTACGCAAACGATATTGCAGGGTAACGGGATCGCCGGCGGCTTGCGGCTTGCCGCGCACGCGCTCATTGACCAGCAGCGTTGGTGCGCGCAGGTCGCCCAGTTCAACAGGCTTTACACTGATCCAGAAGTTGGCCAGCAACGGCCCCAGAACAATCAAGAAAATGATCAGGAACGTGGGCGCCAGCATAGAAAAGGCAAGCCGCGCCTCGCGCTTCTGCATGGGGCCGGTAGTCTGGGGAGGGGCTGCAGAGTTGGGAGCAGACATGGCTGCTCCATTGCCCGACGGTTCTGCGCTCACGCTCATAACCTTCGTTCTCCTGAGTTGTCGCTGACTGGCGGGCGATGCGCCCACTCAAGGGCGCATCCGGGCCGCTTCATCAGTCGACCTTGGCAAGTTCTTCGTTGATTTTCGCAACAGCGGTTGCCACGTCGATTTCGTCATCGATGAACTGGCGGGTATACCGGTTGATCACCTGCGAGTTGACAATCTTGGAGGCAAGGGCCAGCTGGCCGACGTCCACTCCCCAACGGCTCGCCGTGTCGAGACCGGTAGTGATCGCGGCAACGGTTTCTTCTGGATACAGCTCTGCGAGAGGCGCCTTGCGGTCAACTCCCACGGGCAACGTGGCCCAACCTTCCACGAACTCCTTCGGGTTTTCCGGGGTGCCCCGGCGAATGGGGAACTTGCCCTCCGGTGCGATGGACAGCGTGGTCATGTAGCCTTCATTCATGGAATACTCCACGAATTCCTGAGCTGCTTGCGTGTCTGCATCGTTGGTGATGCCGAAGTAGCGAATGTCCGCCCACGCGGCACCAGCCGGGTTGGACGGGCCGGAGAATGTGGTCACGACATCTGTTTTGGACGCCAGTTCGCCAGATGTCGGGTCGTCATTGATGGTGGGCGGGGCGCTGTCGCGCAGGCCGGCCAGTTCATCAAGAATAAAGGGCGACCAGATGATCATGGCTGCCTTGCCTGCGAAGTAAAGTTCGCGCGATTGCTTCCAGTACAGATCGCCCGGAGGAGACGCCTTGGCGATGGCCTTGTAAAACTCCAGTGCCTCAGTCAGCTTCTTCTCGTCAAAGCCGGTGAACCCTTCTTCACCAACCGGCGTTGCGCCATTGGCTAGCAGCACGTGCTCCAACACCTGGCTCATGAAGTTCTCGTCGATCTTGGTTGCCGCGACAAAGCCGAACTGCTCCGGCGGATTGTGCAGTTTTTCGATCGCTGCCAGAATGGCTTTGTAGGTGGTGGGCGCTTCAAGGCCGGCTGCATCAAACAGGTCCTTGCGATAAACGATCATCTGCGTCCACCCATCCACGGGCACAGCGGCGTAAATACCCTCAGAGGAGGCCATTTGCAGGGCGCCGGGCGCGAATGTCGAAGCGCCGAGCATGTCAATCACTTCTGATGCGGCTTCAATGTCCAGAATACCAGCTTCCGACCACGGCAGAACATATTGCAGCGGGTGGTAGATCACGTCCGGCAGGTCGCCAGCGGCGTAGGCCGCGGTTGCACGGGTGCCCAGATCCTTTTCGGTCACCGGAATGATCTCGACGGAAATGCCAGTTGCCTTCTCAAAATCAGCGGCAATCTGCGCCTGTTTTGCCAGGCGCTCCGGCTGTTCTTCCGTGGTCCAGAACCGCAGGTCCTCCGCCTGCACCGAGCTCATGCCCATTGCCATGAAACCGGCAAGTGTTCCCATTAATAGCTTCTGTTTCCTGAACATAACTTCCTCCCTTTACGTTACAGGATCTAAATTGCTTTTCTGATCTTCCCCGCAAGGTCTTGCGAGCTCAGACGGGGTGGCCCGTCCGAGTTACGCCGAACCATTGCGGCCGGGACCAGCCTTTGATGGTTTTGCGGATCATCGCCGCGCAAAATGGCGTCGAGGCTCCGCGCAATGTTTTTGCCCGCATCCTCCATATGCTGGGCAAAAGTGGTAAGCGGGGTGTCCAGATGAGCACCCACCGGCAAGGCGTCATACCCAATGACTGTCAGATCGACACCCACCTCAAGGCCCAGCTTTCGAGCGCAGTTGATGGCGCCAATGCCAAGTTCATCGGTCATGCATAACAGCGCTGTTGGCGGAGCTTCCTGCATCAACAGCGCCTTGGCAGCTTCTTCACCGCCCTGTTCACTCAGTTCGCTGGTGCAAGTCAGCTCCGGATCAAAAACCAAGCCGCAGTCTTCAAGACCAGCGCGGTAGCCTTCATCGCGCTGGCGCGCAAAGTTCCACTTCAATGAGCCCCCAATGAAACCGATACGCCGATGGCCCAACTCGAAGGCATGGGCAACGGCCTGATGCATCGCGCCCTCATTGTCGACATCAAACCAGGCGTGTTCGCTACACCTGCTGTCCCGACCGTGGGTGACAAATGGCACGCCGCGCTCCAGCAGATAATCCACCCGCGGGTCCTCATAGAGCGTCCGAGTGATGATGATGCCGTCCACCTTGCGTGCCGCAAGCATACGGCCATAGGCCGCCAGGGCATCCTCGGCCGTTGCGGCAGTAGACACCAGAAGGTCCTTGTCCAGTTTGCTGAAGGCGTAGGAAATACCGTTCAGAAATTCGGAGAGGAACGGATTGGTGGCATTTGCTCCGGCGATCGGCAGCACCATGCCGACCGTATCAACACGGCCCCGTTTCAGGTTTCGGGCGAGCGAACTGGGACGATAACCAAGCTCCTCAATGGCCTTGAGCACCTGTTGCCGGGTGGCCTCGGAAATATCGCTGTAGTTGTTCAGAACGCGGGACACCGTGCCCTTGGCTACGCCCACATGGCGCGCAACATCGGCAATGGTCACTGCTCGTGTCTCGGCTTTCACCCGCCTTCTCCCCGTCTACCTCCAAACGCTGCAGCTTTTTCCGCTTCATGCTGTTCGGATCTCCCAATAAAAGACTACAAAATCGGTTTTGGAAGTCAACAAAATCGGTTTCGGTGCGGTATTTTTATTGTTTTCAGCATTTCTACGAAACAAGGTTTCGGTGCATGGAGAACAGGTTGCTTTGTTTAAAAAACCGCCCCTCACCTCCCGCAGAAACAGTCATAATGAAGGTGCGGCCCGCCCCTTGAAGGGGCAAACCCGATACAACTGAGTCGCTCAAGCCACGAACGGCGCAGGGCACATGCTCCTCTCCCGCTTGGGTTCAAGGGGCTCGATCCAGCCTGACCGCCCTATAAATCAGGCAAGGTCACTCCGCCTACAATCAGCGCTGCGGCTGCTTCTTTCGTCACATGGAAATCCGCCCGAACAGTTCTCTCAGCGTCTCCTTGGAGGCGGAAAACGCTTGATCAGCTGGCAAAATCCGGCGATCTTCACGTCAGACCGCAGGCCACTTGGAGAATGTCGGGCTTGAACGAACTGCACCTTTCAGAGGATGCACTTGCGCGGTCTGCCACCGGCAAGGAGCACGGCATGCAAGGAATCAAGAGCACTTTGTTTCTGTTTATTGTTGTTGGTGTTCTGGCGTTTTCTTCGCCTGGCCATGCAACTGGCGCCTGGACAGTGGAGAAGCTCCCGGATGCTCAGGGCTTATACCCGGGCGAGGAAATGCTGACCACCAACGGCATTGAGACACTGTCTTATTTCAAGAAAGGCGATCCGGACAAACCTCTGGTCGTTTTTGTGCCGGGCGGATTTCATCTGGCACGCGTCGCCTATGGCTATCCGGGCGGAAATGAGCGGGATTTTTTGGCCTACTGGCTTGCTCAAGAGGGCTATTCGTTCCTCGGTGCGTCCTATCCGACGGGCAACAAGGTCTATTCCAACGTCTATCCGGCGTTTTCGATCCGTGATTGGGGCAAGCAGGTTGCCGCAGTTGCCAAGCATTTTTCCGATGAGAATGGTCTTTCAGGCGAGATCATTGTGCTCGGCTGGAGTGCCGGCGGACAAATTGCACAATCGGTCTATGAGGCATCTCAGGCGGCCGGCCTCGACATGAGCCTTTATGTGTCCATCGCGTCGACCCCGCCGATCCCATTGCTCCTGGCCGCGCCCGGCGCAATATCCAAGGCGGAAAATGGGCTGTCTGCCGCACCGCAATTCTACGACTTGTTCAAGAAATACGTTCTGGCGCAGGACGCGATGAATGGCCATACGATCATGCCCTGGGACACGTTCGAGAGCCAGGTGCTGGGCGACATTCCAGTGGCGATGAATGCGATCATGATGGCATCGCGCTATGAGAATGGCGAGTTTGTCGAAGATCTGGATTGGTCCTTGGCCGACACCGGCGGGTTGAAAGTGACTGATTTTCCGTTCGTGGTGACAATCTCGGGAAACAAGGTTCTGGACAACGATCACGCGCTCACTGATCGCGGAAACTGGGGCATTTACCAGATCCAGCATCTTTACCGGAACATTGTGCTGCCGGTCCTGTCAAAGTCGGAGGATATTGATCCGGCGAACTGGCAAAGCCTGATGGACCGGATGAATTATGCGACTTCCGGGGCATTGAATGCGCGTGTTCCGGGAAACCATTTCTTCTGGTACGGCGAAGTCGGTGCGCGTGAAACCGTTCAACAGCTCGACATGCTGCGTTTGCGGGCCGCCAATCTCATTTCCGATATAGAGGCGGCCGTCGCAACGGTCTCTGTCAAGCAGTGAGGCCAAACCTGCACCGGGCAGCCTAGGCCGCGCCGGGCTCCCTAGGCTGCGCCGGAGCCTCGGACAGTAAGAACATGGCGGTGGCAAATGCCGCCAACAGCAGCGCGGCACATACGCCAAACACGAAGGGGATGCTGAAACCGGCTGTCAGCATCGCACTTGAGGCGGCCACGCCGATGGTCGACCCGAGCAACCTGATGGTAACAACCGTTCCGCTCAGCTGGCCCTGCTCATTGGCCGGTGCAGAGTTGACCGCGATCCGGCGCGAAGGTCCGGCGATGCACACCATCGCAATGCCCCAGGGGACCAGCGCGCCCGCAAACAGCCAATAGGACTTCAGCGGCATCAGGACAGCCAGGCAGACAGTGGCCAGCGCTCCCAGAACGGTTCCGGTTATCACGATCGGCCTCGAGCCGATCTTGTCGGCAAGCCGGCCGACTTGGGCAGAGATGAGGGGGATTGGTACCACGGCGAGGACCACCGCCAAGCCGGCCTGGGCTGCCGTGTAGCCCATTTCGGATTGCAGGAAGATCGGCAAAAAGACCGCCATCACGATCATGACGTATTGGCAGCACATGAAAACGAAGCAGGCCGATGTGAACGCGGGCACCCGAAACAGGTGGACGTCAATCAGGGGGTTGCGCTGGCGCAGTTCAAACCGGTCGAACAAGAACAAGCCTAGGAGGCCAGCGGCAGCACTCGCAAGCACGATGATGTTCAGCCACCCGAGGCTGGAGCCCTCCATCAGTGCAAACACGAGCCCGCACAAGCCGATGAGCATCAAGAGCCCGCCTACCCAGTCAAGACCTGTTTTTTCTGGCGGGTGGTCCGGTTCTTTCCAGACACTGTAGGCAATCGCCCCGGCAAGTGCGACAATGGGAATGTTCAGCCAGAAGACCCAGTTCCATGAGACGTAATGTGTGATAACGCCGCCGATGAGTGGACCGATGGCAAGGGATGTTGTTGCAATGGCGGCATAAATTCCGATGCCCAGACCCCGCTTTTCCGGCGGGAACGCCATGTTGGCGCCGGCCTGTGACAAAGCAAACAACAGGGCCGCCCCGCCCCCTTGAAGCGCCCGCATGGCTATCAGCATGGGTCCGCTCTCGGCCAATCCCGCCAAAAGGCTTGCAAGGGCAAAAACAGTTCCGCCGGTAATCAGGACGGGCTTCAAGCCAAACAGGTCGACACACTTTCCACCCAGCGCGGCCAGGCAGGTCAAGGTGAGGAAATAGGCATTCACGATCCAGTGCGTCGTGCCATGAGACAGACCGAGGGCCGTCTGAATGGACGGGATCGCGACACCGAGCACGGTTTCGTCGAGCAAGACCAGACCGGACAAAGTCCCCATGGAGCAGATGATCCACAAGCTCCGGTTTTCATCCGACAGAGGCTTCATGACCGTGTTTCCTGTTTGACGACCCGCTGGAGGCTAATGGGAAACCGCCCAAAACGAAACCGCCTTAAACGAAACAGATGGAGCGGCGCTCGCTACACAGCCTCAAGCGCTGCGCTTGCCGGTTTCGGTCTGCCGCTGGACGGTGAGGCCCGTACCGGTTTGCGGCCGGGGCGCTGTCGTTTGGGTGCGGTTCGGATCGGACGTGCCGCGCAGCCGGGCCTTGCCGTCGGTCTCGGTGGTGAACGCTGCATGATGCGCGGGCTGTGTGCTGGCCGGTGCGGCCTGGCTCCAACTTCTCACCAGCATTTGCGCGACCGACAAGCTGAGGCGGGCGTGCAGGCGCATCAAGCCGCGGATTTGCTCCAGTCCCATGCGGCTTCCGAGCCGGCGGACAAAGATGTTTCCGGCCACGGCTTCGCTGATATTGAGCGCCTTCAGAGCAATGGCCAGCGCATCGCCGCCCGGATCCTGACTGACCTCATTGGCCAACGCCCGGGGCAGCCGGTTCATCTGGTTGCGGCAATTCGAGGTGGGTAAGAACTCTGCCGACATCAACCGCCAACTCGACCGGTTGGAATTTCTGCAACGGATTGCACTATCTCCCGCAATCCTGGACGATGTTCCTGCACACCGGGTCACACAATTTAGTCGCGAGGGCGAAAGGTACTTCACAGATGGGCTGCGAGACATCACGAGTGATCGCCGTTTGGCCATTCTTGCGACCTGTGTTGTGGAGTGGTCGGTCGCCATCGCTGACACCGTTGTCGAAACCCATGACCGGATCGTGGGATCGGTCGGTCTGGCGGGGAGGCACAGAAGATCTTCGACGCCCGTGTTGCCGAGGCGCAATCAAAGATTGCTGCAACCTTGGCCGGGTGCGAGACACTGGGTGCGACATTGTTATTGGCTAAAGGTGATGAAGTGGCAGTCGCTGGTGCTGTTGATGCGTCCTGTGGTTGGGCGTGCCGGAAAACCTCTATCCGTTCGGCAGCATCCATGATGAGCAGGCGCAGACGGCGATCGAACACATAGCGGTCGAGAACCCTATCAAATTTTGTTCTTGGGCGGAAATTGTCATGATCTGGACCATCATCGCGATACTGGAAGGGAAACCAATAACCCGAAAGCCGATAATAGCCAATGAAGCCCAGATAGTGCTCCGCCCGGGCACGGTCCTCTAGGATCATGCCGCGCTGCTCCAACAGGTTGAGCTGCGCATCGATATCAAGAGCTGGTTTTTGATAGGGTATTGTAGACAATAAAAAACCCACCTGTTGCGCCTCGTTGAGAGGCGTGGCGGGTCTGTTGGATCCTATGTGCCCAAGATGCTCAAAATGTCAATTAGTTGTGCGAGCCCAATGTGATGGTTCTGCCCGAAAATGAAGAGTGGATGAAATAGATCCCGATCCTCGCACAATTGCATGAGTACAATCAACGGCGATTTCTGCAACGCGGCTAGCGTACGACTGGCCTTGCCCTACTCCACCCCTCATGGTCAGGGTGTTGGCCCGGCCCTCAGCAACATCAGGGCGGTCTACCTCGTTCATCAAACGAGAATAGAGCAGAGTCTTGATAAGGCTTGAACCCCTAGGATCTTAGGGCGGTTGTGCCGATGCACCGTCTCGCGAGATTGGATGCAGGAACAAACTTACAGTTGGGAAACGTCGCTCAACCAGGTTCCTCACGCTCAATCTTTGCAGCACGTGCTCTCAGGTCGCCTTCTTCCTCATATTGAGCCATCGTGTCGCAAAACAGCTTTGCAAGTTCGCCTCCAAGCCGCTGCATATCGGCGCGCCTTAGTCGTAGCGACCGTCCTGCAATTGGAATGATCTGACCAGTTAAAACGTCCCCCTCATTCAACGGCTTGATCCTGCGTGCATCACCGTGGGCGACGGCATTGCGAAACTCAACGAAAAAATCATATGCAGTCATTGCTGGAAGGTCGTTTACAATCCATGGTTCATCACTGATCCGAACTCCCTGCAAGGCAATCCCAACTTCACGCACCTGCACATCATCGGGTCCATTCCGATTAGCCGGCGTACGTGCTCGTTGCATCACCCAGCACACGATAGTGGTGAAAAGCGCGTAGGACTCGGTAGTCCTTGTACTCTTCTGTCGTCGTTCTCAACATTTCACCAAGACGGCGAACGGTTTCATATTCCACGGCGTGTTCCAGTATCTGTCCCATTTACTCCCCCTGTAGTGGGCCCCGTATATCATTCCAGAGGCGCCTTGGCGTGAGACTCTTTGCTCTCGGGCAGCACACTTGGACTGAGGCTTCAGTACCTGCTTTTTCTTGCCCTATTGAAACTTGAAGGCTGGCTCTAACTCTTTGCGGAACGGTTTGTTCAATGGACCATGCACCGTGGTCTTCACGGATCTCACACTGGTTGGATCATCAACGCGCAGCTTCCCCCTTTGCTTCCATGTATTGAAAGGCCCAACGCCTGGCCTCTACATATTGTTCTTCGGTCAGAACCGGTCTCAATTTTCGAAGATGGTGGTCGGATCTGTGCGAGCCCCAAAAAGCGGCAATGGTGTACCACATGCAGGCCATTTGCAAATTTTGTTTGACGCCATCGCCATGCTCGTACATCACGCCGATGTTGTGCTTCGCTTTATAGTTTCCCTGTTCCGCGGCCTTCATGAACCATTCCATTGCTTTTTGAGGGTCGCGTGCCACCCCACCCCTGCCGAACAGATAGCCGGCACCGACTTGATACTGGCCTTCGTCAGCCCCCCTTCGCGCAATTTTTAGGGCCCATCGAAATGCTGCACGCTCATCTTTCTCTACGCCGTTACCATCCAGCAGCAAATTCATGAGGCGGACCTGCGCCTCATGGTGCCCCCTCCATGCTGCAAGGCGATAAAGCTGAAACGATTTTTCGCTATCCTGTAGAACGCGCCTGCCCCTGGCATAAAAAAACGCCGTCATCACTTGCGCCTCCAAATCCCCTTGCAAAGCCGCAGCCCGCATCCATTTTGCAGCGCGTGGGAAATTCTGGCGAACGCCCTTGCCTAGATAGTACATCTCACCGAGCGCGTATTGAGCCCCAACGTGACCTTGTTCTGCCGCCATTCGATACCACCTGAGCGTGCGGACAGAGCTCTTAACGACCCCCTCGCCTTCAGCATACTTTTTAGCGAGTAAAACCTGGGCTTCAACCTGTCCTTGCCTGGCGGCCATTTTGTACCAATGCAAGGCATCCGCTTCGTGATGAACCTGTTCCTTCTGTTGTTCGAAGTATTGCGCCAGACGGAACGCAGCCTCCACATCCCCCCCTTGAGCTCGAAGATAGGTCTCAACAAAAGTTTCTGCTCGTGCCGAACCAACAAGGCTAGCAACAACGAGAACAAGGGGAATAAGAAATCGCATGGGCTGCTCGCTGGATAAATAACAGGATTATCCCGCAATGATAGCGCCTGACCAGACGCGCTACAACCTATTGGAGATCCGGCACCCAAATGCCGGCATGAAACGCAGACACACCTCCCTACCCGTTTGAACGCTCAACATCCGCGTTTCGTTCAAACCAACGCTGAACGCGTGCAATTTCAACGCTGAACGGCGGATTGCGGCGGGGTAAGAAACCTATCCCATTGTTTTATAATGTCTTTTTGCGAAATGGTGCACGCGTGCACCCCTCACCGGTTTTGATGCACGCGTTCAAGCACCGTTTGCCAAGCCGAACAGAGATTTGTGCAAGGCCAGCTCACCATCCATCGCCCGGTCAATGCAGGCGCGGAAATACCCGCCTGGGCTGGAGATCAACTCCGGATCGCGCAGCGCCTTTTCGGCGGTGGTTGCCAACACCGCGGCCGCCACATAGCCCCCTGCCCGCTTTTCAGCTTCAGCCAGCCCGGCTTGAGACAAGCCAATGAGCAGCGCCATCTCCGTGGTGTGAGCCGTAACATCCTGCCAGCGATTGAACTCCACCCCAAGCGTCACCTGAAGTTCTGTTAGCGCCGTTTTGAGAAGTCCAACTGAAATGTTTTGCAGCTTGTCTTCCTGGGAAGGCTCAGAGGACTTGGCCCGAACCTTGCGGTTAGGTGCTTTTTCAAAAGCCCGCTTGATCCCGGCTTTGTCGGGATCTTCATGATTTGAGGGATCGGCGTGAGCCGATCTCCGTTTTATACTAATATTTTCAAGAGATTGAGGGTTTGTATTATTATAAGGGGTGTCGCAAATGTCACCCGCGGGTGGCGTTTCTTCAAAAGAAGAACAGGCATTCGCATCACACTCAGCCTCCTGAGCTGCAAACGCGCCCAGTGCCATTTCATAGAGGCCCTGCATCACCTCTGCTTTTTGAACAATGCCCATGGGCGCATCCTTGGCCTGATTGACCGCGTGCAACACCTCAGAAAAGTCCAAGCCTTCGTTTGCCGCCAGAACGGCCATGTCTTCAATGGAACGCAGCAACCGGTTCACCGTGCGGCGGGCGTCTTTTTCCTGCTTTAAGCGTCGCGCAAACGCTTCGCCCAGCTCCTTCAACTCAGCAACACGCTGGCGCGCCGGTGAAAAGTCAAACCCGAAGCCGCGCTCAATCTCGCCCAGCTTGCCCTTGTGAAACTCGCCGCGGTGAACATAGCGCCGCCCGGTTGGGCTGTCGCGATAGGCCATCACACCCGCTTCCACCAGCCGCTTGAGACAGCGCATGACGGTGCGCTTGGAGCGGCACACATATTCAGCGAGCTTCTCATTGGAAATGGCCACAATGGGCTTGCGGTTCGGGCGCCAGTCGTCTGCCACCGTCAAGCCAATGAGAATGTCCAGGATGTGATAGCAAGTGCCGTCGATGCCCAGGGCAGGGGCGGCCTTCTTCAAAGCCATGGCCACTTCGCCCTTGCTGGTTTCAACAATGTCATTGGCCAGCGCCAACTGCTGTGCGCGCATCATGGCAGGGGTCAGCTTGCGGAATGAAGCCACACCCGTTGAATCTTGCATAGCAAAACCCTCCCACGTCCCGTTCGAAGACGCGTTTAAAACGCACGTTTGATGACGTGCTCCACATGTTTCCAGCGGTTCAGAGGGCAGGGCGCAAGAAATCGATTCGCCTCCGCGTGAAGGCGATTGATTTTGTCGGCGCATCGAAGTACGGTGAGAGTGCTAGTCGGGTACTTCGGAGTTGCGGCTCTGAATGCCTCTTGAATTCAGGCCTTGCAGATTGCCGTCTGCAGGGCCTAATTTTTTCCAGCCTACCTCATGGCGTGTCCCTTTCGGTCTTACCGGCGTTCGTGTGTTCTTTCTCAAACTCTTTCAAGAGCGCTTCCATCTTGCCACTCAAGAAGCTGGAGAACGCCGCCGCGCGGGCTTCATCCTGCCAAACAATCTTGAAGGTGCGCGTCCCGCGCGCTTCCACCAGCGGCTTGCCGTCCGCTGCCTTCAACACAACGGCCTTGCCAGAGCCAGCCTTCAGGCGTGAGTTTACTTCCTCGTTGGGGGAGGGGGATAACTCCCCGTCAGTGACCTCGGTGGACAGAGCCAGATCGTGCAACCACGCGAACCGATCGGCACTGGCCATGGCCTCCCACTTGCCGGAGGCCTTCAGGCTGGCCACGCTCTTTCGCAAGCGGGCAGGGAGCTTTTCCTCTTCACAAGCCTTGGCGAGCGCTTCCCACTTTACCCGGCCAATGCCCGGCGCAGAGCCAATGGATTCAATAAGATCCACCGGAACCCGGCGAATGATGCTGGTGAGTTTAGACACCCGCGTCTTGTCGCCCGCGCCCACGGCGGCGGCCACCACATCGCGGGTAAACGTTTTGGAAAGCTCGGCGGCAAAGAAGCATTGCTGAATGTAGGTCAGGTTTTTGCGTTCTTCGTTTTCCTTGCCTTGAGCGATAACAAGTTGCTCATCGCTCATCTCTTCCACGACGGCCCGCACGGCAATGTCCAACTGCTGGCAGGCCTTCACCCGGCGGTGGCCATAGGCAATCTGATAGTATCCGGCGCGGTCCGGGTGAGGGCGCACCAGCACCGGCACCTGCTGGCCGTTCTGGCGAATGCTCTCCACCAAGGTGTCCAGCTCCTCGTCCACCAGCTCAAAAGCGCGGTCCAGCGCCAGCGACGGCAGCAGCAGCTTGGCGTCCAGGTTCTTGATTACAAGGCTCGGGTCCACCGGCTCCGTGCGCTGCTCGGTGAGGGAATGAAGCGCGGCCCCCAACCGGCCAACGGCGCTTTTCTCTCGTGGCTTCGGGCGCACGTCTTCCGGCTCGGCGGCGGGGCCGGAGCGCGCCATGGCGGCGTTGTTGCCGGTCATGATGGCGCTGAGCTTGCTCTTGTTCTGTTTGCGCTTGTCGTTCATGAGCGTCCCCAATAGGCCTTCAGCAGGTCTTCAATCTCGCCGTTCACCTTGTTCACCGAGTCCAGCGCCCGGTCATAGGTCTTGCCGTTAAAGTTGGTCCGGTCGGCTTCATAAAGGGTCTGCTGCACGTTGCCTGCCTCTGCAATGGCCGAGCTGCGCAACATGGTGTTGGTCAGCACGTTCTGCAGCTGACTGCGCAGCATGGTCACCACATCCGTTTCCGGCCGGCTGGTGTTGTCATGGCGGGTGATGAGATACTGCAGGCTCTTGGGCGCCAGATATTCCGGGCCCAGCTGCTTGGCGACCGTTTCCTCAAAAAACTCGTTGTGGGCAATGGAGGTGGCCAGATACTGGGCCATGGACTCACAGTCGATCCATTGCGGGTGGATGGTCACCAAAAGGTGGTCCGCGGCAAACGAAGCGGCATTGGACAGATACCCAAGGCTGGGCGGCGTGTCACAGATGATGACGTCGTAATCCGGCTCTACATTTTCAAAGGCCAGCTGCAAACGGGTGAAATACAGCTTGCGCTGCAAACAGTCGGAAAGCGCCGCGTTTTCACGGGCCAGCTCATCCTCCAGCTCCCGCAGGCGGGCGTTGGAAATGCCCTTTTGCTTGCGCTCGTCTTCAATGTCGGCAATGCGATTGCGAATGCCGGGCTCTTCCTGGCCGGCGAGGGTGGCGTAGTGCGGGGCAAAGAACTCCCACTCCGTCAGGAACGGGCTGCCCACCGCAAGGTCCAGATTGTCAAAATAGGTTTTTTGCACCACCTCCCGCAGCGGACGCGGGTCCTGATAGCGAATGGCGGCGTAAAGGCTCTCGTCTTCGGCCACCAGCTCTGGCACCACACCCAGCATGGAGGAGGCCGAGCCCTGCGGGTCCAGATCCACCAGCAAGATGCGGTAGCCGTGCAGGGCCAGATACTGGGCCAGATGCACGGAAGTACAGGTCTTGGCGGAGCCGCCCTTGAAGTTGGAGCAGGCGAAGATCTGCAGATCATCGCCTTCCCGGCGGCGCGGGTCGTAGTTCAGCGCCTTGGCCGCATCATCTCCCGCCTTTTCCGCAAGATAGCGGCGGATCTGGTTCATCTGCTCCAAAGAGTAGAACCGGCGTTCGCCGCGGCCGATCTTGGCAATCTCAAGGCCCATTTCGTCGGCAGAAAGCGCCAGATAGCGCGGGGTGATGCCCAGATAGCTTGCCGCTTCAGACGCCGGAAACTTGCGCAGTATCTTCTGCGCTTTGGGGGGGAACTGAGACTGGGCAAGGGCGGCCAGCGTGCTGGACAACGCCTTGTGGTCTGCTTTCATCTGTGAAAGCATGAGGCCGTGTTCTGATGCGCTGGCTGCCATTTCTCAAATGATCCGAATTTTTTGAATAAACAGGAATTCAAGAAATAATCCGCACTTCTGGCTTTGAAGTCAACGGCGCTTTGGTTAACGAAACCTTAACCCGCCACCCCGCCCCTTAACGAACCGCCGCAGGCAGCAGGGCAGGGGTCTTTAGTACGTTGATATTTAAAGATTTTTTAACTGACGCTCGCCCGCGCTTCAACAGCCCATGCACCGAAAAATAACAGGAGATAACGTTTCTCGTGAAGTGAATTTCCGGCGGGAATCGGGGAAAGAGCCGACTCTTTTCTCAAAGCGATCGGCCATGGAAATGCGAGGGGTTTGCAGCGGACCTGGATGCAAGCTGCCGGTTTTGCATGCACTCAATTTCAAGTTTGCAGCTCAAACCAACACCCTGCAAAGCTCACAGTGGGTTTCTTCGGGATTGGCTGTCGTCCTCTATTGGTTTAAGCAGCGAAATGAGTGTGTAGGGATGCCTGTTGCAATGTAGGCCCAACAACAGCGCTCTAAGGGCAAGATAGCAGGTTTGGGCACGAGGATGCCCCACGAATGTATGGTAAAGTAAGTATGAAAACAAAACGAATGAACTTTCTAGTCCATTTTGTCATTTGGAGCTATGCTCTGTTTTTGTTGCTATTCATTGCCGTAGATGTATTTGGGCCCGATCTTTTTTTGGGCTATTTTAGTGAACTAAATTTTGGATTTCCTGCAATTGTAGGAGAGGCGCAAACCCTTCGCGCCTGCGGATTTTTGGAGAGTGCGCGCAAATTCGAGTACGCAGCCAATTTGGTTTGGTTGATGTTTTTTGTCTTATTACCAGTCTTGCTTTTGCTTACCTATCTATCTAGGTCTCGCCTAGATTATAGCGTATTTGGGACCAGGAAGAAGATTATACTATATCTTTTTTATACATTTTTGGGATACAGTATTATTTTTAAATCATTTTCTCAATGTATTGATGGGGAATTTATACAGTACGGCTATCAAGTTGGCTGGCTTTTCTACTATTTATACTGCTTGTGTATTCAATTATTCTTCCTTTTGTCAATTTCGGTATTTATTTTTACATACCGTTTAATTTTCAAAGCGCTTGGGTGCAAACATGAACAGTAATAATTACAGCGACACAGATGGATACCATCCGCCATCGCAGCGCCACAGGCGAGCCGGAGTTTGAAATGGCAGCCATTCTATAGACTCTTGGAATTGTATTTCAGAATTTCTGGTAAAAATGACATGAAAACAAAACGAATAAATCCTCTAAACTACTCGTTTTTTTCCCCGGTGTTCTGTTTTTGTCTCTGTTTTTGGCAGTTGATCTTTTTGGACTCAATGTATTCCATGATTTCATCATGAATCTTGACTTCGGATTTCCTGCAATACCAAAAAATGTCGCAGCACTTCAGGCCTGCGGCTTTACGGAACGCGCATGGAAGTTTAAGTATGCGACGAACTTCTCTTGGTTGATATTCTTTGGCTTACTGCCTATTCTTTTTGTTCTTACCTTTTTGTATCTAGACCATTTTCAATTTAACAAAGTATCTCGTACATTCCCAATCAAACTAGCACTTTTTACAATAATGATTGGATCCATTATAATTTATTTTGGAGTTTTTTCTTGTGAGAACGGCTTCATTACAATGAAAGGACGCAACATTGGATGGCTATTCTTTTATATGTACTCCATAATAATTTCCATTATCTCCTTGAATTTTTCACTAATTCTCGCAATTCTTCTTTGGAATTTGAAGAGACTTACAGGCTACAGTCAAGAATAAACACTACCTTACCAATACAACCGAAAACTCACCGACCTCAAGTACTTCTAGTTCATACGACCTCTATGCGGGTGGTGTCAGCGCTTACATTGCTGGCCAAGGGGCCGTAGTAAACATGTTGAAGGGCACCGATAAACTCGCAAGTACCGCCCTAAAAGTTACAGGGCGTACAGTTGCTGGCCTATCAGAAGTGCCGGACCTCGTAGACGGTTACAACAAGGGTGGTGAAGCGTTTACCAGAGAAGTCGCAGGGGCAGGCGGCGCTATTGTGGGCCCAGCACTTGAGAGACAGACGATGTACTCAAAACGTAGCACTTGATGCTGCGATATGTGTTTTATCAGGAACCTCCTGTGTCATCGACCTCATGTGATGTTAAGCTTCAGGGAAGCCTAGTATTTTTTGGTTGGCGCTTCAGTCTGATTGAAAGCTTGTAGAGTGGTGCAATGCTGAATTTTATAAGAGTGACTTATGTATTGATATTGATGTGCCTCCCTTTTGGTCATGGTCTGACTGCTGCCGAAAAGCTTTCATTTCAGGACTCGCTTGAGGGGTGCCAACAGGGCGACTTTGACAAGACGAAGAGGCTATTTGATTTAAGCAGAGATACCGTCAACTACTATTTGTGGCATGTAAATGAAAAATGCGCCACGTTGATTTATGAGATACAAACCTCAGATACAACCATTGATAACTTCGACTTGTCACCAATAGTTTACCGGTTTCCTATTAAGTTTTACGAATGGCATATAAAGCAAATTGTTTATAAAGGGCAATATCAGCTTTTTAGCGACCCAATTGAAATGGATAATTACTTACGCAGGCTGCTTCTATTGTTGCAACCAAAAGCAGGCACTCCCGAATACGAGCATTTGATCAACATCGTCGCCAGCCATTCAAACGTTGAGAAAAAGTCAGACGGCGTTCCCATTTACCCAAATGATTTCGCGATAGATCCAGAACTGTACAAGGCTTTTCAAGCTATTAAAGATCAGCAAAGCACAGATTTTTGCAAGACGAACGCATGCCCTCAAAAACTTGCCAGCAATTCTGTCTACACATCCGAATTAGATTACTACCTCTCCCTCAAATATTTTTACCTAACCGACCGAGATTACTTCAAAGAAGCGCTAAACAAGCACGTTCACGGAGCCTTCGACGAGGTTATCATCCTAAGAAGGCTTGGGATTTTTGATCGCAGATGCTCGTTTGAGCTCCAGTACTATCTATTAAGAGAGCACAATAATTACGATTTGAGTAATTGCGACGACCATATTGAGAAAATATATGACGGATATTTAGACCGCAACTATGATGGCTATTTCGTTTTGAGAAATTACTCAACCTATAAAGACAGCAAATTATTTGAGTACATTTCAAAATTCGATAAAAACCTTGATGAAACGATTGAATACTTCAATATAAGGTGATTGAGAAATGGGTAGAGTGCGTATTGCCGATACGCCAAATCCACGTCGAAACCTGTGTCAACGCGCAGGCTGACGCTGTAGGTCAGTTGGCCACCTCGAATTGCCGGTTTTTTGTCGATGATGGGTGCGCCGGTGAGCTGACGGCTTGGCTGATAGCCGTCGGCGGCCTGGGTTTCCAGTGTTTGGCCTGAAGGCTGGTGGCCGCTTGCGGCGGAATGCGGGCGCACTTCGCCCCTGATGCCAGACATAGCGGCGCAGATTGTAGACACGGTTCGCCATGCCAATCTTGGTGCGGGCGCGGGCAATGCCGATCCTGCGTCCAATCCGGCCTAAAAAACCACCCTTGTCGAGGGCCAAACTGGCTATGGACACACAACAACCAAAGCTACACATGGCACAGGTGGGATCACACCCGCCAACTGACTTGAAATGGCCGTATGAGCCCTACCGCTACCCTACAGATAGCAAAGCAAATGCTGTCAACCTGAGGTTGAAGCTGGGTAATTTTCAACGAAAAGCGGGTTCCACTCTAATGGGATCGGCGAAAGGCTTTCCACTTCCTACGGTCATTCGTTGCGGCGGCTTCTAGCTTGTTTCGTTCTGGTCCTCGGCCCGTCCTTGCATCACAGCCCTTGCAAGCATGTATTTTTCAGCTTCGATCATATGGCCTCGCATAATCATGCGGCAAAGCTCGGCATCACCGGCCTTTATGGCTCTTAACAGCTGGACTTGATAATGCAGGCCTGTTTCTCTCAAGTCCGGGTTTGTCTCTCGATAGATTGAGCGGCAAATCGTCATGTCTTTGAGCAGACTGAGCAGGAATGAACAGGTAAATGCGAGGATCGGGTTCGGACAATGCCGCGTCAGTTCTTCATGGAAATCTAGTTCGGCGAGCCGCTGCGCGTATTCCTCCTCCACGGTTTTGGGCTCGTCTTCATATAAACGGATAAAAGACTGCAGCGACAAAAAAGCTGACTCTGTCAAGCGACCTGCTACAGATGCTGCAAGCTCAGGTTCTAACTGCTTGCGTAGGGTGTAAATATCAGTGATCGACGGGGGTGAAAACAAAAACAGATTGTCGAGCAGTCGGATTGCTTCGCCCGGTTTAACCGCGGCGACGAACACGCCTCCACCGGGCCCGCTGCGACTGGTAATAAGGCCCTGAAACTCCAAAACCTTCAAAGCCTCTCGAAGCGTTCCCCTAGAAACCTTTACAACCTCTGGTGCGATCCAGTCGTGCGGCAATCGATCTCCTGGCTTCAGGCCAGCCTCGAGAACTTTCTCGCGTATCTTCTGTGCCACAACATCTGGCCGCCGCAGTCTTTTGCCTGTTTTGAAATCGGTTGTGCGGTCTGGTGCAGTCATGAAGGTTTGACCAAGTTTCGTTTTTTCCGCTTATGCCGGGGGCAAGGGATTATGGCAAGCGGCAAAATGAGTGCCATCTGTACCCTTTCCACAATCTGGAGCCGGTTTTTCCGTGAGGCAGAGATCCGTCTTTTGGCTGCACCGGGCCGCAAAGGCGCAACCGTCGGGCGGGTCGTAGGGATCGGGCAACTCGGCGGCCGCATCCTCGGACATCAGGTTGTGACGCCCGGGTGCCGGGGCAGAGCGCATCAAAAGATCCGTGTAAGGGTGCAGCGGCGCGCGAAAAATCTGACGGGCCGGGCCGACTTCCGCAAGGCGGCCGAAATACATCACCGCGACCCTGTCGCTCACGCTCTCTACGACAGACAGGTCATGGCTGATGAAAATATAGGTCAGCCCGAAACGGGCCTTCAGATCGTCGAGCAGGTTGAGCACTTGTGCCTGCACTGAGACGTCAAGCGCCGAAACGGGTTCGTCCAGCACGATCAGCTCCGGCTTTGCGGCGAGGGCACGGGCAATGCCGATCCGCTGTGCTTGGCCGCCGGAAAACTCATGCGGATAGCGCTCGAGAAATTCAGGCGCCAGGTTCACCGCCTCTAGCATCTCTGCAAGCCGCTTTTCGCGGCCATCTGCATCAAGATCCGTCAGATGTTTCAGGGGCGCTTCCAGAATGGACCGGATGGTCTTGCGCGGATTGAGCGAGGCGACCGGGTCCTGAAACACATACTGGACCTTGCGGACCAGCGCCTTGCGGTCCTGCCGCGACAAGGCGCTTAGGTCCTGGCCGTCAAAAGTGATTGTTCCCGATGTGGGGTGATCTAGCCCAGTAACGAGGCGGGCGAGGGTCGACTTGCCGCAGCCGGATTCCCCGACAACGCCCAGAGTTTCGCCGCGCTTTACATCAAGGCTTACGCCCTGAACCGCATGCACTGCGGGATTGCGCCCGCCGAACAGCTTCCGTTCGCCGCCAAATACCCGTTCGATATCCGTCATTGCCAGCAGCGGGGCACCGCCGGAGCGTGGAGAGGAATGCTGGTTCATGCGTCTTCTCCCTTTTTGAGGGGAAACCGGCACCGTACGCCGCGATCACCTGTGGTCATTTCAAGTTCAATCTCTCCCCGGCAGCACTCGGCCTGCACGCGTGGGCATCTGGCGGCAAAGGCGCATCCTTCCGGCAGGTTGTTCACGACCGGCGGCCGGCCCTCGATGGCATCGACCCGGCGTTCCGGCTGGCCCAACACCGGCACACAATCGATCAGCTTCGCGGTATAGGGATGCTGCGGGTTGGACAGCACATCGGCGGTCGTACCCGTTTCCACGATCTTGCCCGCATACATCACCGCCACCCGGTCGCACAAAGCCGAGACGACACCGAAATCGTGGGTGATGAACAGCACCGCCGTGTTCTTTTCACGCCGCAGGCCGTTCATCAGGGTGAGCACCTGCGACTGCACCGTGACATCCAACGCCGTGGTCGGCTCATCGGCAATCAGCACCTTCGCGTCATTGGCAAGGGCCATAGCAATGCAGACCCGCTGGCGCATGCCACCCGACAGTTCATGTGGGTAGACGGACAGGCGCTCCTTTGCATTCGGGATGCGGACCAGCGTCAGCAGCTCGACAGCTTTATCAGCCAGCGCCTTGCCGGACAGGGGCTGGTGCGTGCTGATGGCTTCCTTGAGTTGGTCGCCCACAGTGAACAGCGGATGGAGGGTCGACAGCGGATCCTGAAAGACATAGGCGACTGATCCGCCGCGCAAATCCCGGATGCGCCGGTCACTGGCGGCGAACAGGTCTTCGCCCTCCAGATAGGCCGCGCCGCCAGCAATCCGGCCGGGTGGCGTTGGCACCAGCCCCATGATCGACATGGCGGTGACAGACTTGCCCGAGCCGCTTTCGCCGACAATGCCAAGGCATTCCCCCTGCTTCAAATGTAGGTCCACACCGCCGACCGCCTTGTAGACCGACGAGCCGATCTGAAACTCGGTCCGCATTGCGCGCACATCGAGCACACCGTCGTCGCTTGAAGGTGCCAGCACGGAGGTTGCCTCGCGCTCAACCGCGGTGCGGGCCACTGGACGGGTCAGCGATCCCGCCCTCAGGCGCGGATCCAGAATGTCGCGCACGCCGTCGCCGAACAGGTTGATGCTCATGACCAGCGCAAAGATCATCAGCCCCGGAATGATAGACACATGCGGGGCAGTGAACAGGATTTTCCGGCCTTCGCCGAGCATCGAGCCAAGGTCCGCCTGTGGTGGCTGCGCGCCGAGGCCCAGAAACGACAGACCGGCGGTTTCCAGGATCATCCAGCCGATGGTGGTCGACATGGTGATCACGATCACCGGCAGCACGTTGGGCAGGATTTCAAAAAACAGGATCTGGAATGGAGATTTTCCAGACAATCTCGCTGCATCGACGAATTCGCGCCGAGACAGGCCAAGTGTGATGCCGCGAATGTTGCGCGCAAAGAAGGGAATGTTGACCAGCGCAATGGCGTAGAGCGCGTTCAAAAGCCCCGGGCCGAGCACGGCGACGATGGCCAGAGCGAGCAGGATGTAGGGAAAGGCCATGACCATGTCGATGCCGCGCATGATGATGGCGTCCGTGCGCCCGCCCGCATATCCGGCCACAAGGCCCAGCATGGACCCGAAGAAGGCGGCAATTGCCGTTGCCGACAGGCCGACAGCGAGCGACACGCGCGTTCCCCAGATCAGACGGGACAACAGATCCCGCCCCAGATGATCCGTACCCAGAAGGTGCCCCTCGCTGAAGACAGGCATCAACCGGTTGGCCGGTGCTGTGACATCCGGATCGGGCAGGGGCAGGATCGGTGCGGCAAGGGCAATCAGGCAGATCGCCAAGAGAACGGCGAGACCACATGTCGCCAGCGTATTGTTAAGCAATAGTGCCGCCGTGCCGGGACGATTGGGTTTTG